>NZ_JBIVNX010000121.1:0-1190 GCF_044753805.1 Streptomyces sp. NPDC093225 | reverse complement strand
CCGGCTGCCGCGCGCAGGGCGTCGACGCGGTCGGTGCGCTCCCAGGTGAAGTCCGGCAGCTCGCGGCCGAAGTGGCCGTAGGCCGCGGTCTGGGCGTAGATCGGGCGGAGCAGGTCGAGGTCGCGGATGATCGCGGCCGGCCGCAGGTCGAAGACCTCGGAGATGGCCTGCTCGATCGTGGCGGTCTCGATCGTGGCGGTACCGAAGGTCTCGACGAACAGGCCCACCGGCTCGGCCTTGCCGATCGCGTACGCGACCTGGACCTCGCACCGCGCGGCCAGACCCGCGGCCACCACGTTCTTGGCCACCCACCGCATCGCGTACGCGGCCGAGCGGTCCACCTTCGAGGGGTCCTTGCCCGAGAACGCACCACCACCGTGACGGGACATGCCGCCGTACGTGTCGATGATGATCTTGCGGCCGGTCAGACCCGCGTCACCCATCGGGCCACCGATCTCGAACCGGCCCGTGGGGTTGACCAGCAGCCGGTAGCCGTCGGTCTCCAGCGAGATGCCGTCCTCGGCCAGCTCCTTGAGGACGTGCTCGACCACGAACTCACGGATGTCCGGCGCCAGCAGCGAATCCAGATCGATGTCCGAAGCGTGCTGCGAGGACACCACCACCGTGTCCAGACGGACCGGCTTGTCACCGTCGTACTCGATGGTGACCTGCGTCTTGCCGTCCGGACGCAGGTACGGGATCGTCCCGTTCTTGCGGACCTCGCTCAGACGACGCGACAGACGGTGCGCCAGCTCGATCGGCAGCGGCATGAAGTTCGGCGTCTCGTCGGTGGCATAGCCGAACATCAGGCCCTGGTCACCGGCGCCCTGCTTGTCCAGCTCGTCCTCGTCGCCCTCGACCCGCTGCTCGTAAGCGGTGTCGACACCCTGCGCGATGTCCGGGGACTGCGAACCGATCGAGGTCGACACACCGCACGAGGCACCGTCGAACCCCTTCTTCGACGAGTCGTAGCCGATCTCGAGGATCTTCTCGCGCACCAGCTGCGCGATCGGCGCGTAGGCCTTGGTGGTCACCTCACCCGCGATGTGGACCAGACCGGTCGTGATCAGCGTCTCGACGGCGACGCGGGAGGTCGGGTCCTCGGCGAGAAGCGCGTCGAGGATCGTGTCGCTGATCTGGTCAGCGATCTTGTCGGGGTGGCCCTCGGTCACGGACTCCGAGGTGAACAG
>NZ_JBIVNX010000120.1:0-1194 GCF_044753805.1 Streptomyces sp. NPDC093225 | reverse complement strand
TCCGCGAGGTGGCGGGCGAGTTCGAGAAGCCGGTGATCCTCTTCTCCGGCGGCAAGGACTCGATCGTCATGCTGCACCTGGCGCTCAAGGCGTTCGCGCCGGCGCCGGTGCCCTTCGCCCTCCTGCACGTCGACACCGGACACAACTTCCCCGAGGTCATCGACCACCGCGACCGCACGGTCGCGCGGCACGGCCTGCGCCTGCACGTGGCCTCGGTCCAGGACTACATCGACGCCGGCAAGCTCAAGGAGCGCCCCGACGGCACCCGCAACCCGCTGCAGACCGTCCCGCTGACCGAGGCGATCCAGCAGCACCGGTTCGACGCCGTCTTCGGCGGCGGCCGCCGCGACGAGGAGAAGGCCCGCGCCAAGGAGCGGGTGTTCTCCCTGCGCGACGAGTTCTCCCAGTGGGACCCGCGCCGCCAGCGCCCCGAACTGTGGCAGCTCTACAACGGCCGCCACGCCGCCGGCGAACACGTGCGCGTCTTCCCGCTCTCCAACTGGACCGAGCTGGACGTGTGGCAGTACATCGACCGCGAGGGCATCGAGCTCCCCGAGATCTACTTCGCCCACGAGCGGGACGTGTTCCTGCGGAGCGGGATGTGGCTGACCGCGGGTGAGTGGGGCGGCCCCAAGGACGGCGAGACGGTCGAGAAGCGGCTCATCCGCTACCGCACCGTCGGCGACATGTCCTGCACCGGCGCCGTGGACTCCGACGCCACCACGCTCGACGCGGTGATCGCCGAGATCGCCGTCTCCCGCCTCACCGAGCGGGGCGCGACCCGGGCCGACGACAAGCTGTCCGAAGCCGCGATGGAAGACCGCAAGCGCGAAGGGTACTTCTAGGGATGACGACCACCACCGAGCAGCTCAGCGCCACCACCCTGCTGCGCTTCGCCACCGCGGGATCCGTCGACGACGGCAAGTCCACCCTGGTCGGGCGGCTCCTGCACGACTCCAAGTCGGTCCTGGAGGACCAGCTCGAGGCCGTCGAACGGGTCTCCGCCGACCGCGGCCAGGACACCCCCGACCTGGCACTGCTGACCGACGGCCTGCGCGCCGAGCGCGAGCAGGGCATCACCATCGACGTGGCCTACCGCTACTTCGCCACCGCCCGCCGCCGGTTCATCCTCGCCGACACCCCCGGCCACGTGCAGTACACCCGCAACATGGTCACCGGCGCCTCCACCGCCGA
>NZ_JBIVNX010000119.1:0-1250 GCF_044753805.1 Streptomyces sp. NPDC093225 | reverse complement strand
GGTCAACTTGACCCGGCCCTAAAGGACCGGGCTTGGAGGTAGTGCCCAACTGGCTGCTGGGTTGGCTCCTCCGTCCAGACACCCCGTTATGGGGTGGCAGGGACGCGTGACTCACGCCCCGCGGTCCACACGGTCTCGCCCTTGCGGGCGATGTTGTGGGACGCGTTGTCGTCCGCGTGCAGGACGATCCCGCAGGACCGGCATGCGAACGATGCTTGTGACTGGCGGTTGCGCCGGTCGATGTGGCCGCACTCGGAGCATTGCTGGCTGGTGTACGCCGGATCGACGTACACCAGCGGCACCCCGGCCCGGCGCGCCTTGTACTCGACGAAGGCGGCGAGCTGGTGGAAGCTCCACGAGTGCAGAGAGGTCCGCTGGTCCTTGCGGAGCCGTACCCGGCTGCGGATGCCCGTGAGGTCTTCCAGGGCGATACCGGAGCCGGTGCGTTCAGCGGTGGTGATGATCGTCTTCGAGACGATGTGGTTGACGTTCGCGGCGTGCCGCGACTCCTTGCGGGAACGGTGCTTGAGTCTACGCTTGGCGGACTTGGTGCCCTTGGCCTGGAGCTTGCGGCGGAGTTCGAGCTGCCGGGCCCGGTGCCGGTTCAGGCCCCGGCCGGCGGCACGGTAGCCGGTCGAGGTGGTGGCGATGTTGACGATCCCGAGGTCCACGCCGACGAAGCCGGCCGGGTTCTCGTTGACCGGCTTCTCCGGGATGTCGCAGGCGGCGATCAGGTAGAACGCGCCGTCGCGTTCGATCAGGTCGGACTCGCCCTTGCGATGCTCGCGGAGCATCTTGAGCGCGTCCAGGGAGCAGGCGAAGCGGATGCTCTTCAGCCGGCCGGCGGTTGTCCAGATCGACACCGTTCCGGCGTCGTACTGCCACGACAGGCAGCGGTCGTCGAACGGCTGTGCCGCCTCGGGACGGAACGTGATCGGCTTCGACTCCGCCTTGGCCCGCCGCTTCGACCCCGGCTTGCCGTAGTTCCCGGCCTTCAAGTTCGCGGCGCGGGTCTTGTACGCGTCGGCGACCTTCCGCAGCACGTGCAGTGCCGGCTGCGCCGACAGGCCGCGCGCCTTCAACTCCCGGTAGGCCATACCTTGCAGCGCAGCACGGGAGCGTTCCCTCTGCTCTCGCTGCTGGGCCTCACCCGACAACCAGTTCGCCGCCTCGTTGACCGCGCGCAGGGTGGAGCGCAGCGCGGCGGCCTGGTCGGCCTCCGGCATCAGCTTCACCTGCGTCACGATCTT
>NZ_JBIVNX010000118.1:0-1412 GCF_044753805.1 Streptomyces sp. NPDC093225 | reverse complement strand
TACTTCGCCACCGCCCGCCGCCGGTTCATCCTCGCCGACACCCCCGGCCACGTGCAGTACACCCGCAACATGGTCACCGGCGCCTCCACCGCCGAGCTGGCCGTGGTGCTGGTCGACGCCCGCAACGGCGTGGTCGAGCAGACCCGCCGGCACGCCGCGGTCGCGGCCCTGCTGCGGGTGCCGCACGTCGTCCTGGCCGTCAACAAGATGGACCTCGTCGGCTACGAGGAGTCCGTCTTCGCGAAGATCGCGGAGGAGTTCACCTCCTACGCCGCCACGCTCGGCGTCCCGGAGATCACCGCGATCCCGATCTCGGCGCTGGCCGGCGACAACGTGGTGGAGCCGTCCGCCAACATGGACTGGTACGGCGGCCCGACGGTGCTGGAGCACCTGGAGACCGTGCCCGTCAGCCACGACCTGACCGCCTGCCCGGCCCGCTTCCCGGTGCAGTACGTGATCCGCCCGCAGAGCGCCGAGCACCCCGACTACCGCGGCTACGCCGGCCAGATCGCCTCCGGCGTGCTGCGCGTGGGCGAGGCCGTCACGGTGCTGCCGTCGGGGAAGACCTCGGTCATCGAGGGCATCGACGCGCTGGGCAAGAGCGTGGACATCGCCTGGGCCCCGCAGTCGGTGACGCTGCGCCTGGCGGACGACATCGACATCTCGCGCGGCGACCTGATCGCCCCGGCCGCGAGCGCGCCGGCCACCACGCAGGACGTGGTCGCCACGGTCTGCCACGTGGCCGACCAGCCGCTGGCCGTCGGCGCCCGGGTGCTGCTGAAGCACACCACGCGCACGGTCAAGGCCATCGTCAAGGAGATCCCCTCCCGGCTGACGCTGGACGACCTGTCCCAGCACCCGGCCCCCGGGCAGCTGGTGGCCAACGACATCGGCCGGGTCGTGGTGCGCACCGCCGAGCCGCTCGCGCTCGACGCGTACGCCGACTCGCGCCGCACCGGGTCCTTCCTCCTGATCGACCCGGCCGACGGCACCACCCTGGCGGCGGGCATGGCCGGCGAGTCGTTCGCGACCGCCGCGGCCGAGCCCGTCCAGGACGACGAGGGGTGGGACTTCTGAGATGAACGCCGACGTCTACTCCCTCGGCAGCGGCCAGGGAGGGGTGGCGCGATGTGTGCGATGACGTACGCGCACTGCCCGCGCGCCCTCACCGTCCACGTGACGCACCTGCACCGACGAAGACACGAAGCCTTCCCGGCCGCGTATCCGGACCGCCGACACCGCTGATCCGGAGCACGTAAGCACCGGGCCTCCGAGAGGACCTCCTCCCGTGCCTGCCACCAGCCCCACCCGTACGATCCTGCGCCGTTCCGTCCTCGCCGCGGCCGTCCTGCCGCTGCTGATCGGCTCGCTGGCCGCCTGCGGCTACGGCTCGAAGGCCGCCGAGGACGAGA
>NZ_JBIVNX010000117.1:0-1500 GCF_044753805.1 Streptomyces sp. NPDC093225 | reverse complement strand
CAACGCCGTTCAGTTAAGGGCGGGGTCGGGGCGTCAAGAGCTGCTCGTGAGCATGGTGATGTGGATGGTTGCTTTGTAGGTGGTCCGGTCGATGGCGGGTCCGCGTGCGTTGTATTTGGAGATTGCGCGTTTGACGATGCGGTCTTTGGTGCGGACCCGCCGGGCGGGCAGGAGCTGGGCCAGCACGTTGCGGCCGATGGCTCCGACCAGGTCGATCACGGTGTCCGCGGTGATACCGGCGGCCAGGACGAGCTGGTCGCGTGCGGCGGTGAGGGCGGTGGTGAAGCCGGCCCGGTCCGGGTCGGTTCCCGGAACGCTGTCGGTGGCGTCCGTCATCGCGGTCCGCAACGCCTGGTAGGTGGTCAGCAGAGCCCACGTCTCCTGCTCGATGCCGTCCGGGGTTCGGGCCCGCAGGACGTGTCCGCCCAGGATCGTGGACTTCAGCTCCGCGTAGGCCGTCTCGATCTCCCAGCGCTCGTGGTAGAGCCGGACGAGTTCACCGGCCGGGTGCGTGACCGGGTCGGTGAGCGTGGTCAGCAGCCGGTAGTGGCCGGTGCGGGTGCCCGCGGCGGTGCGGATGTTGATCTGGGCGTCGATGACGCGAACGGTCAACGCTCCGAGCCGGGCCAGTGTCGAGCCGTCCCGGCAGCGGGCCACCGGTGGCAGGTTCCGGCCGGATTTGCAGCGCACCAGCAGGTCCGCGCCGGTGGAGGCCCAGTGGTTCAGCAGTGCGGCGGCGGCGAAGTTCCGGTCGCCCAGCAGCAGCATCCCGGCCCGTAGATCCACCGCCAGGCGGCGGGCGTACTCCAGCTCACCGGTGGCGGCCGGGCCGAAGACGGCCCCGATCACCGACCGGGTCCCACAGGCCACCAGCGCGGCCAGCCGCAGTTGCGGGTAGCCCGAGATCCCGTTGCCCAGCCGCTGCCGGGTGAACACCGTGAGGTTGGCCGGGCAGTCCGGGACCGGCAGCAGGGTGCCGTCGACCGCAACGACCCTCAAGCCCCGCCACCACCCGGCCGCCGCGGTCGTGGACGCAGGGCCCCTGACCAGGTCGAACAAGGCTTTCATCGGTGCTGGGCCCAGCCGCTGGCGGGCCTGTCGTAACGCACTGCCGCTGGGCCGGGCCAGTGCCAGGCTCGCCAGCCCGGCACACAGCCGGTCGAAGACCTGCCGGTAGCCCAGCCCGGTGAACAGCGCTCCGGCCAGCAGGACGTATACCGTGACCCGCGCCGGCACCAGCCGGACCCTGCGCTGCACCGCACCGGTCTGTGCCAGCACCTCGTCGACCATCTCGAACGGCACGATGCGGGTCAGCTCGCCGATATGCCCCGGCGCGAACACACCCGCAGCTACCCCGCCCGGTCTTGTTATGGCAGCCTGTCCCAACAGCGGAGCTCCTGTGGTGAGGATGTCTTGGAGGACAAACCTCTTCTACAGCAGCTCCGCTGCCTCGTTCACGGGCCTTGACGAACAGCCCCCGCCCTTAACTGAACGGCGTTG
>NZ_JBIVNX010000116.1:0-1728 GCF_044753805.1 Streptomyces sp. NPDC093225 | reverse complement strand
AGGAGGGTGGCGACCGCGGCCTGCACGACCATGAAGAGGGTGGCCTGGTTGTCGCGGGCCAGGTCGGTGAGGCGGGCGTGCAGGGCCGCCGGGACGCCGAACCGGTGGATGCCGCCGCGTGGCGAGGCCACCTGCGGGCGGGGCCGGTCCACCGGGAGCGCCAGCTCCTGGGGCAGGTCGGCCAGCTGCTGCCGCCAGTAGGCGAGCTGGCGGGCGTCCAGGCTGCCGGCGTCGTCGGCGGCACCGAGGAGCGCGCGCTGCCAGACGGAGTAGTCGGCGTACTGCACCGCGAGCGGCTGCCAGGCGGGGGCCGTGCCGGCGAGTCGGGCCGCGTACGCTGCGCCCAGGTCGCGGCCGAGCGGGCCCACGGACCAGCCGTCGCTGGCGATGTGGTGCAGGAGCAGCAGCAGGTAGTGCTCGTCCTCCGACACGCGGAACACGTGGGCCCGTACCGGGATCTGGGAGGACAGGTCGAAGGGGGTCCGCGACGCGGCGGAGACGGCCTCGTCGACGTCGTCCGCGGGGACGTCGGTGCGTTCGAGGGTGACGCGGGCGTCCTCGGCGGGGAGGACGGACTGGAGGGGTTCGCCGCTCGCGGCGGGGAAGACGGTGCGGAGGGCTTCGTGGCGGGCGACGACGTCGTTGAGGGCCGCTTCGAGGGCGGTGAGGTCGAGGTGGCCGGTGAGGCGGATGAGCCAGGGGACGTTGTAGGTGGAGCTGGGTCCTTCCATCTGGCCGAGGAACCACAGGCGGCGCTGCGCGTAGGAGACCGGCAGGTCGGCGGTGCGCTCGACGGGGGTCAGGGCGGGCCGGTCACCGGCGCTCGCGGAGGTCAGGCGGCGGGCGAACTCCCGTACCGTCGGGGCGCGGAAGAGGTCGCGGACCCCCACCTCGCACCCCAGCACCGCGCGCACCCGGCTCACCAGACGCGAGGCGCGCAGGGAGTGGCCGCCGAGGGCGAAGAAGTTGTCGTCGACCCCCACCCGCTCCACCCGCAGGACCTCGGCGAACAGTCCGCAGAGGATTTCCTCCTGGGCGGTCAGGGAGGTGCGGACCGCCGCGACGGGCGCGGTCCCGGTGGCGGCCGGGGCCGGGGCGGCGGCGCGTACGACGAGGGCGGCGGGGACCAGGTCCGAGGGCAGCGCGGCCACCAGGTGCTCCCGTACGGCGGCCTCGTCGAAGGCGGCGCCGGCCACCGGCTCGACGTATGCGACGATCCGCCCGCCCGAGCCTGAGTCCGAGCCCGAGCCGGTGGCCGCATCCGAGCCCGGAGCCGCGTCCGGCCGTGCCAGGGCGACGGCGGAGGCGACCTGCCCGTGGGCGCGCAGGGCGGCCTCGACGGCGGCGGTGCCCGCGGTACCGGCCGCCCGGCCCAGGGCGCCGAGGTGCTGGTCGGGGTCGGCGACGACCGCGTCGAGCAGGCGGACCAGGCCGTCGGCGAGTGCGGCGACGGTGTCCGCGTCGTACAGGTCCCGCGCGTAGTTGCACTCCAGCGTCAGGCCGGCGGGTGCCCCCGCCGGCCCGTGCCGCTCGGCCACCGCCACGGAGAGGTCGAACTTGGCGGTGCCGTTCGGCACGTCGGTCCACGCGGCCGTGGTGCCCGGGAGGTCGATCCGGCCCTCGTAGTCGTGCTGGAAGGCGAGCATGACCTGGAAGAGGGGGTGGTGGGCGGTGGAGCGGGTCGGGTTCAGGTCCTCGACGAGGCGGTCGAAGGGGAGGTCCTGGTTT
>NZ_JBIVNX010000115.1:0-1866 GCF_044753805.1 Streptomyces sp. NPDC093225 | reverse complement strand
GGTGGGGGTGGGGGTGGGTCCGGTGTCGAGGAACTCGCGGAGGGCGAAGCCGACCAGGACGATCACGGCGGTCCAGATCACCACCATCATCGTCGGGTAGTCCCACGTGAACAGCACGATCGCCGCCACCAGCAAGATCGCCACCCCGATCCACTTCTTGAACCGGTGCACGAACGAACCCACCGCACCCAACCGCATCCCCGACGAGACCGCCACCTCCCGCCCCGACGCAATACCCCGACCGAAGAAATGCCGCGTGAAGACCGCCGGCCGCGACGGCCCCACGAAGAACGCACCCAACCCCGTCACCACCGCCAACGCACCCACCGCCCGCACACTCGACCGCAGGAACTTCACCAACGCGTCATAAATCGCACCCGCCGCCCCCTGACTCGCCCCCGCCGGCAGATGATCCAAATACACCGACCGAAACACCGTCAACGTCAACCCCAACAACAACATCGCCAGGAACACCCCGACCGCCGCCCCGATCAACGCCCGCCGCCGATTGAACGCCAAGAACACCCCACCCGCAGCCACCAACACCGCAATCACCGGCAACCACACCCCCACGATCTGCAACACCCGCAGATACGTCTTCACCTTCCCCACGTCCTGCCCCTGCACCACCACGAAATTCGTGTGCACATCCGGGATCTTCGACGCCACCCCCAACCCCGCATCCACCAGACGATCCTTCACCTGCGCCACGATCGGCCCGACATCGATCGCCACCTGATTGTTCTCAACCCGCACCACACTGTCCGACGAACCCGTCAACGCCTTGTCCACCGCCGCATGAGCCCGACGATTGGCATTCGTCCACGCCGTCTCGAACGCCTGCGACGACACCACCTTCATCACCGTCGTACTCACCAACTGCTTGATCCCGCTCGTGATCGGCCCGTCCAAATTCCCGATCAACGTCGACACCTTCGGCGGCACCCCCCGCTCCGCCGCCGCATCACTGAGCTCCTTCACCAACGCATCCACATCGATCTGATCCAACACCGCCGCCGTGACCCGATTCGTCACCGCCGCCTGAACATCAGGATTCGACGCCAACGGCGCCACCGTCGCCACATACCGATCCGTGTCACGCACGATGCTGTTCGCCCACACCGCCACCACCGCCAACAGCGACAACACCGACGCCACAACGATCAACAACGTCGCACCCAACGCCCTCAACCGATGCTTGGGCTCATGCCGGGCACTCTCCAACTCATGCACCCGACGCCGCAGCTCCTCCAACTCACCACCCGCCCCACCCCCCGACGGAACACCCCCCGACGAAGACGACGAAGACGAGGAGGACGAGGAGGACGGCGAAGACGCATCGCTACCAGTCATGCCACCGACCCCACCCCACCCCCGCCCCACCAGCCACCCCAACGCCGCCGACCGAGCGACCCCAACAGCCCACCCGAGTGACACCCACCCCGCCCACCGAGTGACACCCCCTCCCCCCACGAGAAAGGGCCGCACGCACACGGGGTGCGGCCACCCGGGCTCGGTGGTGCAATGGCTGACGGGGGCCGACGAACACCCGAAGGTGACCACCGTGAGCGAGCAGATCGACGAGATGGGCCCCATCGACTACGTCGTCGTGGAGTTCCCCGGCAACCGCATGACCGGCGAGGCCTTCCCCCTCCTCGTCGACCTCGTGGACCGCGGCATCGTCCGCATCCTCGACCTCATGTTCATCCGCAAGGACCAGGACGGAACCGTCGTCGCCCTGGAGATCACCGACCTCGACGGCGACGGACAACTCGACCTCACCGTCTTCGACGGCGTCCACTCCGGCATCCTCGGCCAAGACGAACTCGAAGAAGCCGCCACCGCCGTCGAACCCGGCAACTCCGC
>NZ_JBIVNX010000114.1:0-2284 GCF_044753805.1 Streptomyces sp. NPDC093225 | reverse complement strand
TGGTGCGGCACGAGGTGCTGCGGACGCGGTTCGCGACGGGGCCGGAGGGTGATCCGGTGCAGGTGGTGGAGGATCCGTGGCGGGTGGCGGTCGAGCAGGTGGACGTCAGTGTCGAGGAGGATCCGTTGGGTGCCGGGCGGGCGGTGGTCGAGTCGTTCGGGCATCGGCCGTTCGATCTGGGTGCGGGTCGGCTGCTGCGGGCGATGACGGTGCGGTTGGGTGCGGACGACCATCTGTTGGCGTTGTCGATGCACCACATCGTGGTGGACGGCTGGTCGATGGGCGTCCTCGTCGACGAGCTGCGCCGGCTCTATGCGGGTGATGGTGGGCTCGCGGAGCTGCCGATCCAGTACGCGGACTTCGCGCTGTGGCAGCAGGAGCAGCTGTCGGGTGAGGCGCTGGATCGGCACCTGGACTATTGGCGGGCGCGGTTGGCGGGGTTGGAGACGCTGGAGCTGCCCGCTGACCGGCCTCGGCCGAGGGTGCGCTCAGGAGCGGGTGATACGCGCACCTTCACGGTGCCGGCGGGGACGGTGGGGTCGCTGCGGGAGCTGGCGGCCCGGTACAACGCGTCGTTGTTCATGACCACGTTGGCGGTGTTCCAGCTGGTGTTGGCGCGGTGGAGCGGGCAGAGCGACATCGCGGTGGGCGTGCCGATCGCCGGTCGGAACCGGGCGGAGTTGGAGGAGTTGGTCGGGTTCTTCGTGAACACGCTGGTGATGCGTGCGGACCTGGCGGCGGAGGCGACGTTCGCGGAGGTGCTGGAGCAGGTGCGGCAGTCGACGCTGGACGCGTACGCGCACCAGGACCTGCCGTTCGACCGGCTGGTCGAGGAGCTCACCCCCGAGCGCGACCTCAGCCGCAACCCCCTCGTCCAGTCGATGTTCGCCCTGCAGAACCTGCCGGGCCAGGACTGGCACCTGCCCGGCACCACCGTGGAACTCCTCGCCACCCCCGACCGGACGTCTAAGTTCGACGTGTCGGTGTTCCTGACGGAGGAGGCGGACGGGAGCCTGTCGGGCGAGGCCACGTTCGCGACGGAGCTGTTCGACGCGGCGACCATCGAGCGGCTGACCGGTCACTTCGTGACCGCCCTGGCCGACGTCGCCCGCGACCCGGATCGACCGCTGGGCGAGGTCCGCCTGCTCACCGATGCCGAACGGCACCAGATCCTGGCGGAGTTCAACGACACCACGGTCGACTACGCCGACGACACCACCGTCCACCACCTCTTCGAGCAGCAGGCCGAGCGCACGCCGGACGCCCTCGCCGTGGTCCACCACGACAGCACGCTCACGTACCGGGAGCTGAACGAGCGGGCGAACCGGCTCGCGCACCACCTGATCGACCGGGGCGTGGGCACCGACACCCTCGTGGCGATCTGCCTCGACCGCGGCGTCGACATGATCACCGCGCTGCTCGCCGTCCTCAAGGCCGGCGGCGCGTACGTGCCGCTCGATCCCGACACCCCGGCGGACCGGTTCTCGTTCATGCTGCGGGAGTCGGGGACGCCGCTGGTACTGACCCACACGGACCTGGCCCCGCGCCTCGACCACGCCCCCGTCCCGCTGGTCGCCCTCGACCGGCTCCCCCTCGACGCCCTGCCCTCCGGGAACCCGGTGACTCCGACGGGCGCCCGTGACCTCGCCTACGTCATCTACACCTCCGGCTCCACCGGCACGCCCAAGGGCGTCCAGATCGAGCACCGGTCCATCTGCCGCCTCCTGGTCAACAACTGGTTCAACACGATCACGGCCGACGACGTCGTCTCCCAGACGTGCAACTACTGCTTCGACGTCTTCACCTACGAGTGCTGGGGCGCCCTCATCACGGGCGCGACCCTCGCGGTCGTGGACAAGGAGGAGCTGGGCGACTCCGACGCGCTCGCCGTCGCGTTCCGGCGCGACCGGGTCACCGTCGCCTGGCTGACGGCCCCGCTGTTCAACCAGCACGTGGTCGAGCGCCCGGACCTGGTGGCCGGGATGAAGACGGTGATGTACGGCGGCGAGGCCGTCGACCGCTCGGTCGCGGACGCCCTGATGGCGGGACCGCACGCCCCCGCCACCCTGATCAACGGGTACGGCCCCACGGAGGCCACGGTCTTCGCCACCTGCTTCGTCGTGACGGACGACGGCCCCGAGCTCACCTCCATGCCCATCGGCCGGCCGATCTCCAACACCATGAACCTGGTGGTGGACCGGCACGGGGGGCTGGCGCCGGTGGGGGTGCCGGGCGAGCTGTGGATCACCGGGCCCGGGTTGGCCCGCGGCTACCTGGACCGTCC
>NZ_JBIVNX010000113.1:0-2511 GCF_044753805.1 Streptomyces sp. NPDC093225 | reverse complement strand
TCGTTACTTCAGAACTAACACAGTGGACGCGAGCAACTGAGGACAAGCCCTCGGCCTATTAGTACCGGTCAGCTCCACCCATTACTGGGCTTCCACATCCGGCCTATCAACCCAGTCGTCTACTGGGAGCCTTACCCTCTCAAGGAGGTGGGAATACTCATCTCGAAGCAGGCTTCCCGCTTAGATGCTTTCAGCGGTTATCCCTCCCGAACGTAGCCAACCAGCCATGCCCTTGGCAGGACAACTGGCACACCAGAGGTTCGTCCGTCCCGGTCCTCTCGTACTAGGGACAGCCCTTCTCAATATTCCTACGCGCGCAGCGGATAGGGACCGAACTGTCTCACGACGTTCTAAACCCAGCTCGCGTACCGCTTTAATGGGCGAACAGCCCAACCCTTGGGACCGACTCCAGCCCCAGGATGCGACGAGCCGACATCGAGGTGCCAAACCATCCCGTCGATATGGACTCTTGGGGAAGATCAGCCTGTTATCCCCGGGGTACCTTTTATCCGTTGAGCGACGGCGCTTCCACAAGCCACCGCCGGATCACTAGTCCCGACTTTCGTCCCTGCTCGACCCGTCGGTCTCACAGTCAAGCTCCCTTGTGCACTTACACTCAACACCTGATTGCCAACCAGGCTGAGGGAACCTTTGGGCGCCTCCGTTACCCTTTGGGAGGCAACCGCCCCAGTTAAACTACCCATCAGACACTGTCCCTGATCCGGATCACGGACCGAGGTTAGACATCCAGCACGACCAGAGTGGTATTTCAACGGCGACTCCACAACCACTGGCGTGGCTGCTTCAAAGTCTCCCACCTATCCTACACAAGCCGAACCGAACACCAATATCAAACTGTAGTAAAGGTCCCGGGGTCTTTCCGTCCTGCTGCGCGAAACGAGCATCTTTACTCGTAGTGCAATTTCACCGGGCCTATGGTTGAGACAGTCGAGAAGTCGTTACGCCATTCGTGCAGGTCGGAACTTACCCGACAAGGAATTTCGCTACCTTAGGATGGTTATAGTTACCACCGCCGTTTACTGGCGCTTAAGTTCTCAGCTTCGCCCTGTCGAAACAGAGCTAACCGGTCCCCTTAACGTTCCAGCACCGGGCAGGCGTCAGTCCGTATACATCGCCTTACGGCTTCGCACGGACCTGTGTTTTTAGTAAACAGTCGCTTCTCGCTGGTCTCTGCGGCCACCCCCAGCTCACGGAGTAAATCCGATCACCAGTGATGGCCCCCCTTCTCCCGAAGTTACGGGGGCATTTTGCCGAGTTCCTTAACCATAGTTCACCCGAACGCCTCGGTATTCTCTACCTGACCACCTGAGTCGGTTTAGGGTACGGGCCGCCATGAAACTCGCTAGAGGCTTTTCTCGACAGCATAGGATCATCCACTTCACCACAATCGGCTCGGCATCAGGTCTCAGCCTTAACGTGTGACGGATTTGCCTACCACACGGCCTACACCCTTACCCCGGGACTACCACCGCCCGGGCTGGACTACCTTCCTGCGTCACCCCATCGCTTACCTACTACCACCTTGGATCAGCGGCTCCACCACTCCCCTTTGACCGAAGTCTCCAGGGCGGCTTCACGGCCTTAGCATTAATGGGCTCGATATTGGGCGTTTCAAAGCGGGTACCGGAATATCAACCGGTTGTCCATCGACTACGCCTGTCGGCCTCGCCTTAGGTCCCGACTTACCCTGGGCAGATCAGCTTGACCCAGGAACCCTTAGTCAATCGGCGCAAGAGTTTCTCACTCTTGTATCGCTACTCATGCCTGCATTCTCACTCGTGAACCGTCCACAACTCGCTTCCGCGGCTGCTTCACCCGGCACACGACGCTCCCCTACCCATCACAGCGGGCGTTGGCCCTATTGCTGCAATGACACGACTTCGGCGGTACGCTTGAGCCCCGCTACATTGTCGGCGCGGAATCACTTGACCAGTGAGCTATTACGCACTCTTTCAAGGGTGGCTGCTTCTAAGCCAACCTCCTGGTTGTCTCTGCGACTCCACATCCTTTCCCACTTAGCGTACGCTTAGGGGCCTTAGTCGATGCTCTGGGCTGTTTCCCTCTCGACCATGGAGCTTATCCCCCACAGTCTCACTGCCGTGCTCTCACTTACCGGCATTCGGAGTTTGGCTAAGGTCAGTAACCCGGTAGGGCCCATCGCCTATCCAGTGCTCTACCTCCGGCAAGAAACACACGACGCTGCACCTAAATGCATTTCGGGGAGAACCAGCTATCACGGAGTTTGATTGGCCTTTCACCCCTAACCACAGGTCATCCCCCAGGTTTTCAACCCTGGTGGGTTCGGTCCTCCACGAAGTCTTACCTCCGCTTCAACCTGCCCATGGCTAGATCACTCCGCTTCGGGTCTAGAGCGTGCAACTCAATCGCCCTATTCGGACTCGCTTTCGCTACGGCTTCCCCACACGGGTTAACCTCGCTACACACCGCTAACTCGCAGGCTCATTCTTCAAAAGGCACGCAGTCACGAGA
>NZ_JBIVNX010000112.1:0-2688 GCF_044753805.1 Streptomyces sp. NPDC093225 | reverse complement strand
GCAGGCCCGGGCCGAGGGGGGCCGCAGGCCCGGCCGAAGGCCCAAAGCCCTCGGGGTGGGCCTGCCGCAGGGCCTGCAGGCCACCCCTGTCAAGCGCCGAGGGGACCCACACATCACGGGACGGCCCACGAAGCGAGCCCACCCCGACACCGGGCGACGCACTGCGAGACGGTCCACCGGAGCCGAACCGACGCCCACACACCCACACACCCACCCACGCACCCAAGCACCCAAGCACCCCGACACCGCCAGCCCCCACGACACCCGGTCAAACGCACGCCACGTTCCCGGCGACTCCCCTCACGGCGCCGTCCCCTCATGGCGCCGTCCCCTCACGGCGCCGTCCCCACCCGGTCGAAATCGACGGTGTGCGCGTCGTTGTGCTGGTCGGCCCAGTTCTGCAGCGCACACGTGCAGGCGTAGTCGAGGTGGCGCAGACCGGCCGGGTCGAGCGTGACCGGGCGGTGTACGGGCAACCGTTCCAGGGCGTCGAGGATGCGCGGCAGGCGCAGGAAGGTGGCGTTGCCGAGCAGCCGGACCCGGACGGGCCCCTCACCCCGGTCGTCGACCTCGATCTGGACGTGCGAGGTCTCCCAGGCCGCCTTCGCCACCGCCAGCCCGAGGCCGACGAGGACGCCCTCGAACATGTCGGTGACCAGGATGGCCACCGCCGTGACGACCAGCACCACCGCCTCGCCGCGGTGGTCGCGCCACAGCCGCCCCACCTCCCCGAGGGGCAGCAGCTTGAAGCCGGCGTGGAGGAGCACGCCGGCCAGCGCCGCCGTGGGGACGGCGCCGAGGGCGCCCGGCAGCAGCACCGCGAACAGCAGCAGCCACACCCCGTGCAGTACGCGGGAGACCTTGGTCCGCGCACCGGCCTGGACGTTCGCGGAGCTGCGTACGATCACCGCGGTCATCGGCAGCGCGCCGAGCAGGCCGCAGGCGGTGTTGCCGGCACCCTGGGCCATCAGCTCCTTGTCGTAGTCGGTCTTCGGCCCCTCGTGGAGGCGGTCCACCGCGGCTGCGCTGAACAGGGACTCGGCGGACGCGATCATCGTGAAGGCGACGATCGTGGCGAGCAGGCCGGTCTCCGCCAGCAGCAGGAAGTCGTCCGCCCCCGGCGGCTGTACGGCCGCCAGCAGGCCCCCGACCCGGACCCGCTCGACGGGCAGGTCGAGCAGGACCGTCACCAGGGTCACGGCACCGACCGCCACGAGCGCTCCGGGGACGGCCCGCCCCGGGCCCGGCAGCTTCCTCCAGAAGACCGTGATCAGGACGGTGACGGCGCCGATCCCCACGGCCGTGAGGGCGGTGGCGGACTCCAAGGTGTCGAAGGCCAGCCGGGGCAGGCCGGCCACCTTCGAGGTGCCGCCGCCGGGGGCGCGGGCGTCGGCGAGCGCGTAGAGCTGTCCGGCGATGAGCACGAGCCCGATGCCGGCGAGCATGCCGTGCACGACGGACAGCGAGATCGCCCGGAAGTACCGGCCCAACCGGAACGCACCGAGGGTCAGTTGCAACAGGCCGGCGGCGAGGACGATGACGCCGAGCGCGGTCAGACCGTGCTCCTGCACGGCGGTGAGGACGAGCACGGTGAGGCCGGCGGCCGGCCCGCTCACCTGGATGCTGCTGCCGGGCAGCAGACCGGTGACCAGGCCGCCGACGATGCCGGTGACCAGGCCGAGTTCGGCCGGGACGCCGGAGGCGACGGCGACGCCCACGCACAGGGGCAGGGCGACGAGGAACACGACGAGGGAGGAGGTGAAGTCGGTGCGCAGCGCGACGCGCAGCGCGGAGAGACGTGCGTTCATGGGCGTTCTCTCTGCGGAAGGAAGCGTGGAACGGCCGAGGTGTCGAGACGCGGGACGCGGGACGGGAGACACGAGGCGACGAGGCGACGAGGCGACGAGGCGACGAGGCGACGAGGCGACGAGGCGACGAGGAAGTCGGCACCGCGGGTGCCGCCCGGCGCAAACGGTCCGGGCCGGTCAGCAGCGCAGCACGACGGGGCGGGACGCCTCCCGTGCAGGGGACGTCCCGGCCGGCCCGGGCCGTACCTCGTGCGCGGGCAGATCGGTGCGGGCCTGCGCCGTCGCGGCCGCGGAAGCGGCGGACGGTCGGTCGGCGAGCCGGCGCGGGGCGCACGCTGACGCTTCGCAGGACTGCTCGGCATCCCCGTGGCGGTGGTTCGTAGCAGGACTGCTCGCGGCGGACGCGGACGTGGTCGCAGACACCGACGCAAGGGACGACGGGGAGGCGGACACGTGCGCAAAGTAAGACGCAGATGGGGCGGCGCCGGCACCGGCCGCCGACGGACCCGGGCCGCACGTCGCGTGCAGCAGTGCCAGGAGCGCGAGCAGGACGGCGGCACCGAACGCGCGACGCGTCTCGGGCCCCAGGGTGCCGATGGCCTGTCGCATGCGCCCCCTCCCTGGTGCCGTCAGGCCCCTCAGCAAAGCGCCGTGGGGCCCGGGGCGTGCGGCAATGGGGCCGATCGGGGCCGGAATTCACCCGATGCGGTGATCACCGGTGGCGGCGCGCAGCCTGCCCAGTTCGCCTAAGCCCAGCCCAGCCCAGCCCGTACCGGCTCACCCCCCGCTTCGGGGGTGGGTCCCGTGGTGTGTGGGTCCCCTCGGCGCTTGACAGGGGCGGCCTGCAGGCCCTGCGGCAGGCCCACCCCGGAGGCTTTGG
>NZ_JBIVNX010000111.1:0-3179 GCF_044753805.1 Streptomyces sp. NPDC093225 | reverse complement strand
AGGCCAGGGCGAAGCCCCAAAGCCCCTGGGGTGGGCCTGCCGCAGGGCCTGCAGGCCGCCCCCGTCAAGCGCCGAGGGGACCCACACACCACGGGGCGGCCCCACGAAGCGAGCCCACCCCGGCACCAGCACCAGGACCGGCACCGGCACCGGCACCCTCCCCGAAGCGAGCCCACCCGCCCAGCCCCCGCCCCACCAGGCGCCCGCACCCCCCACCCCGCAGAATCGTCGTATGGACCTGCCGGTGATGCCGCCCGTCAAGCCGATGCTCGCCAAGTCCGTGGCCCGGATCCCGGAGGGGATGCAGTACGAGGCCAAGTGGGACGGCTTCCGCTGCATCGTCTTCCGCGACGGCGCCGAGGTCGAGCTGGGCAGCCGTACCGGCAAGCCGCTGACCCGCTACTTCCCCGAGTTGGTGGCCGCCCTGCGGGCGAACCTGCCCGAGCGCTGCGTCATGGACGGCGAGATCGTGATCGCGTACGACGGGCGGCTGGACTTCGACCGGCTCACCGAGCGCATCCACCCGGCCGCCTCCCGGGTGAACCTGCTCGCCGAACGGACCCCCGCCAGCTTCGTGGCCTTCGACCTGCTCGCCCTCGGTGACACCGACCTGCGGGCGGCCCCGCTCACCGAGCGCCGCGCCGCCCTCGCGGACGCCCTGGGCCCGGCCGGGCCACCGGTGCACCTGGCCCCGGCCACCACCGACGCCGCACTCGCCCAGGAGTGGTTCGAACGGTTCGAGGGCGCCGGGCTCGACGGGGTCGTCGCCAAGCCCCTCGACCTCCCCTACCGGCCGGACGCCCGCGTCATGTTCAAGATCAAGCACGAGCGGACCGCCGACACCGTGGTGGCGGGCTACCGCTTCCACAAGAGCGGCCCGGTGCTCGGCTCGCTGCTGCTGGGCCTGTACGACGCCCGGGGCGCGCTCCAGCACGTCGGCGTGTGCGCCGCGTTCCCCATGAAGCGCCGCGCCGAACTGGTCGAGGAACTGGAGCCGCTGCGGCTCGCCGACCTGTCGGACCACCCGTGGGCGGCCTGGACGGACGACAGCGCCCACGAGGCCGCCCGGCTGCCCGGCGCCCCCAGCCGCTGGTCCGGCAAGAAGGACCTCTCCTGGGTCCCGCTGCGACCCGAGCGCGTCGTGGAGGTCGCCTACGACCACATGGAGGGCGACCGGTTCCGGCACACCGCCCAGTTCCGCCGCTGGCGCCCCGACCGCACGCCCGACAGCTGCACGTACGCGCAGTTGGAGGAGGTCCCCCGCTACGACCTGGCCGAGGTCCTCGGCGGGTGAGCCGGGGGTACGGACCCGCAGCACGAACCCGCATGACAACCCGGCCCGACGGGCCCGCACAACACACCCGCGCAACACGCCCGCACGCCATGCCGGTACCCGCCGTGCCTACGCGTCGGCCCTTCACCCCGTCGCGAGCTTCTCCCAGGTAGCCCGATCCGGCCCGGCGGTGTTCGGGACGTAGTCGGGCCGGTCGGCGAGCCAGCGGGCGACGCGGGCCTTCACGTCGGGGTCCGCGTACGCCCGTGCGGGGGTCTCCGCCAGGTGCCTGACCCGGGCCCTGGCCCGCATCACCACCGGGTCGGTGAGCGCGCACTCGAAGAGGGCCGCCGTCTCGCGGGGCGCGGCGGCCGGGGCGGCCGTGCCGCCCAGCGCGCCGATGCCGAAGCGCTGGTCGAGCGCGGCGTCGGCCACGACCTGGAAGTCGAACCACGGCCGCAGGGTGGCCCGTGCCCAGGCCTGGTAGCCGGCGGCGAAGCCGACCGAGCGGGGCTCCTCGTGGGCGGTCGTGGCCACCCGGCGGGCGGCCCACAGGGCGAGGGACACGCCCTGGCCCAGGGTGGGGTTGGTGTGGGTGATGGCGTCACCCACCGGGACCAGGCCGGTGACGACCGGTCCGTGCCCGTCGGCGAGCGCGCTCCAGCGGTTGTCGAGCGCCGCGGTGGCGATGACGTCCGACAGCGGCCGCGCGCCGATGTCCAGCCAGGCCGCGGCCGGAGGGAAGGTGCGGGCGGCGGCTTCGAAGACGGCCGGATCGCGCAGGGCGGCGCGGGTGGGGTCCGTGGTGTGGACGAACAGGGTCACGGCGAAGGTGCCGTTGTCGGCCGGGAACACCGCGCAGCCCGCGAACCGCCCGCCCGCCACCGCCCACGGCCGCCGCGGCCCGTCCGACAGTCCCTCGGGCAGCCGGTACCAGCGGCACAGGTACGCCAGCCCCGTCCGGTGCCGCTCGACGAGCGGTGGGCGGCAGCCCGCGTCGGCCAGCCAGCGCTCCACGTCACCGCGCCGGCCGCCGGCCGCCACCGTCAGTTCCCCCTCCCGGCTGCCCGAAGCGGTCCGGACGCCCGTCACGCGGGGCGGGGCCCCGGCCCGGTCGCGTACGGCCACCAGGCCGCGGACCCGCTCACCGTGGTGGGCGGTGATGCCCGGCTCGGCGCGGACGGCGGCGCCGAGGGCGCTCTCCAGCACGATCCGGCGGGCCTGAACCGTCACGAGGTCCTCGTCCCCGGGGCGGGCCGGCGGCCGCTCGTCGAACCAGTCGAGGTCGTGCCGTTCGCGCGCGCCGAGCTCCAGCATCCGGGCGTACACGTCCGGCAGTTCGGCGCGCAGCACCGTGCGGGCGGCGCCGAGCAGGGCGTGCGGCTGGGTCGCCTGCGGGACGGCGGGCCGGTGGCGTCCGAAGAAGGCGCGGTCGAGCGCCTCCCGGTCGAGGGCGCCGGCCGGGTCCGCCCCGGGGGCACGCGGGTCCCCCTCGAACAGTTCGACGGTGTGGCCGTACCGCGCGGCGAGCAGCGCGGTCGCGAGCCCGCCGATCCCGCCTCCGACCACCAGGACGTGCGTCATGTGCCTCCCCCTTCGCAGGCCCCTCGGGGGCCTCGCGGATCCTGACTCCCCCGTGTCCGCACCGCCCCAAGAGCTTGCGCGGGGCGGGGCGGGGTGAAACCAGTCGGTGGGGGCGGGGCGGGGTGGGGGTGGGGGCGGGGCGCGGTGGGGGGGTAGGCCGGTGGGGAGTGCAGGTTTGTTGGGAGTGCAGGTTTGTTGGGAGTGCACGTTCAAGCAAAAGCCGTACCGCGGGTCCCGTGGTGTGTGGGTCCCCTCGGCGCTTGACCCGGTATGGCCTGCAGGCCCTGCGGCAGGCCCACCCCTGGGGCAAGGGGGCTCCGCC
>NZ_JBIVNX010000110.1:0-3467 GCF_044753805.1 Streptomyces sp. NPDC093225 | reverse complement strand
CCAAAGCCTCCGGGGTGGGCCTGCCGCAGGGCCTGCAGGCCACCCCTGTCAAGCGCCGAGGGGACCCACACACCACGGGACCCACCCCCGAAGCGAGAGGCGTTCGGTTCCGTGCCTCCGCACGACGTACCCCCGCACGACCTACCCCTCCGCACCCGCCTGCCGCCGTCGGCGGACCCTCCAGCGCTGCCCGCGCTGCCAGCGCTGCCTGCGCTGCCCCCGGCGCCCCCGGCGCCCCGGGGCCGTACCGCGCCCGTCGCCGCCGATCCAGATGCGCACCTCGGTGCCGCCCAGCACCGAGCGCCCGATCCGCACGTCGCCCCCGGTGGCCTCCGTGACCCGGCGGACGATGTCCAGTCCCAGCCCGGTCGACCCGTCCCGCGCCCCGTCGTTGCCGCGCCGCAGCGCCGCGTCCGGGTCGTCTATGCCCGGGCCCGCGTCGGAGACCAGCACGATCACCGCGTCGCCGGCGTCGTGCACGTCCACCGCGAAGCGGGTGCCCTCGGGGGTGTGCCGGAAGACGTTGCCGAGCAGGGCGTCCAGGGCGGCGGCGAACTCGGGCCGCGCGACGGGGATCCGTACCGTCCGGTCCACGCCCGCCAGGCGTACCTCGCGGCCCTCGTCCTCGGCCAGCGCCGACCAGAAGGCCATCCGCTCGCGGATCACCTCCGAGGCGTCGCAGCCGGCTCCTGCGCCCGCGACGCCGACCGGGCCGGTCTGCGGACGCTGCTCGCGCGCGGTGCGGATGATCGTGTCCACCTCGCGCTCCAGCTGCTCGACCGCGGACCGGGTCTGGTCCGCGGCCGGGCCCTCGCCGAGCGAGGCGGCGTTCAGCCGGAGCACGGTCAGCGGGGTGCGCAGCCGGTGGGAGAGGTCCGCCGCCAGCTCCCGCTCGTTGGCGAGCAGGCCGACGACCTGGTCGGCCATGGAGTTGAACGCGACCGCGGCCGAACGGAGTTCGGCCGGGCCCTCCTCCGGCACCCGGGTCCCCAGCCGGCCCTCGCCCAGCTGCTGGGCGGCGTCCGCGAGGCGCTGCGCGGGCTGGACCATCCGTACGCCGAGCCGGTCGGCGACCGCCACCGAGCCGACCACCAGCGCCAGGCCCACCCCGGCCAGGACCAGCCAGGCGGTCCCGACGCCGTTGCTGACCTCGCCCTCGGGCACGTAGATCTCCACGATCGCGATGCCGCCCGAACCGAGGGCCGTGGGCTGGAGCAGTACGGAGCCGCCGCTCTTCAGGGCCGTCGTGCTGGCCCGGCCGAGCCGGCGGGTGTCCTCGACCTGGTCGGCGCCCGCCCAGCCGGGGCCCAGGTCGACGGCGTCGCTGCCGGGCACGCCGGCGACGGGGTCGGCGGGGACGGCGGGGACGTGGACCGCCATCCGGTTCGCGGCCCCCATCTGGGTGGAGGCCACGGCCCGCGCGAGCTGGTTGCGGTCGGTGGTGATGGACAGCGTCGGGCCGATCGCGGCGGCCTGCCGCTCGGCGTTGGAGAACGCCCGGTCGCGGGCCATCTCCTGGACCACGAGCCCGAGCGGCACGGCGAAGGCGACGACCACCATCGCGGTCACCGCGAGGCACACCTTGACCAGGGCCCACCTCATGCGGGTTCTCCGTGTCCGGCGGTACGAGTTGCGGTGGCGGTACGGGTTGCGGTGGTGGCACGGGTTGCGGTGGTGGCACGAGTTGCGGTGGTGGCACGAGTTGCGGTGGTGGCACGAGTTGCGGTGGCGGTACGCCGCCGCCGCTCTGCCGGGGCGCGGCTCACCGTGGCGCCGCCGCTCACTGCGGCGGCTCCAGCTTGACCCCGACTCCCCGCAGGGTGTGGAGGTAGCGGGGCTTGGCGGCGGTCTCGCCCAACTTCCGCCGCAGCCACGACAAGTGCACGTCGATCGTCTGGTCGTCGCCGTACGACTGCTGCCACACCTCGGCCAGCAGCTCCTTGCGGGCCACGACCACCCCCGGCCGGCCCGCGAGGAAGGCCAGCAGGTCGAACTCCCGCCGGGTCAGGTCCAGCACCGCCCCGTCCAGCTCCGCCGAGCGGCGCAGCGGGTCGATGGCAAGCCCGCCGACCCGCAGCACCCGCGAGGGCGGCTCGCCGCCGGCCACGGCGCGCGAGCGGCGCAGCACGGCGGCCATGCGGGCCGAGAGGTGTTCGACGGAGAAGGGCTTGGTGAGGTAGTCGTCGGCGCCCGCGTTGAGCAGCCGCACGATCTCGGCCTCGTCGTCCCGGGCCGTCGCGATGATCACGGGTACGTCCGTGATGCCGCGCAGCATCTTCAGCGCCTCGGAACCGTCGAGATCGGGCAGCCCGAGGTCCAGGATCACCACGTCGAAGCGGAAGTGGGCGACTTCGCGCAGGGCCTCCAGGGCCGTGCCGACACTGCGCACCACGTGCGCGGCCTCGGAGAGGTGCCGGATCAGGGCGGAACGTACGAACTGGTCGTCCTCGACCACGAGCACACTTGCCATGGCCATGCACCGTACGCCATACGGGGGAAAACGGAGGACACGCGGGGGTGTCGGGTCGCCCCTGTGGCCCGTGGTGCAGTATGTGCCGTGATGCGCAGAGGACTTGTACACGGAATGGCGTGGACGCTCGCCACCGGTGCGGCGGTGACGCTGTCGTGGTGGGGCGTGCACACCGTCATGGCCGGTACGGCGTACGACCCGCCGCGCGCGCTCCCGCTGACCTCGCACGCCCTGTCCTCGTCCACGTCCCGGCCGGCTCCGCCGGGTTCCTCGCCCTCGGGCGCGGCGTCCGGGGCGCCGTCCGCGGGTGCGTCGGGGTCCGCGTCCGCGTCCGCGTCTTCGTCTCCGTCTCCGTCCTCGTCCGCGTCCGCCTCGGTGGGGGCGGCGGGCGGGGGTTCGGCGGGTGCGGGTTCGTCGGACGGAGCGGACGGAGGGGGGTCCGCCGGGTCCGGTTCGGGGTCCGGGTCCGGCTCGGGTTCGGGGTCCGGTTCGAGTTCGGGTGCCGGTTCGAGTTCGGGTGCCGGTTCGGATTCGGGCTCGGGGAGCGTGAAGGGCTACACCGTCGCGGGTGGGCGGGCGGTCTTCGACCTGGGCGGGACGGCCGGGGAGTTGGTGAGTGCGACCCCTGCCGCCGGCTGGCGCATGCAGGTCTGGAAGACCGACACCTGGATCCGGGTCGCCTTCACCCGGGACGGCCGCGAGGTCTCCCTCTTCTGCACCTGGCACGACCACCCGCCGCAGGTGGAGGTCTACGAGCCGTAGGGCGGGACGGGGCGGACGGGGCGGACAAGGCGGGGCAGGACGCGGCGGGCGAGGGCTTCGGGGTGGGGACCGGTGTGGGGGTGGGCTCGCTTCGGGGGCGGGTCCCGTGGTGCGTGGGTCCCCTCGGCGCTTGACCCGGTATGGCCTGCAGGCCCTGCGGCAGGCCCACCCCGGAGGCTTTGGGGCTTCGCCCTGGCCTTCGGCCACCTCCGGCCCGGGCCTGCCTCCGGACCAG
>NZ_JBIVNX010000109.1:0-4310 GCF_044753805.1 Streptomyces sp. NPDC093225 | reverse complement strand
CGCCCTGGCCTTCGGCCACCCCTGGCCCGGGCCTGCCTCCGGTCCAGCCTGCCACCCCTGTCAAGCGCCTCCCCCACACACCACGGGGCGGCCTGCCGGGGGCTTCGCTCCGTGTGGCCACTCTGGCGGTGGGGCTTTAGCCCAGGTGCGGTGAACGGTGTGTGGGGAGGCCGGCCAGGACGGTGAGCAGGACCGGGAGGTCCGGCAGGTCGGTGGCGGAGACGGTCAGGGGGTCGTCGGCCAGGACGGTGAGGTCGGCTCGGTAGCCCAGGGCGATGCGGCCGGCCTCGTGCTCCTCGGCGGCCGCGCGGGCGGGGTGGAGGGTCATGCCGCGGAGGGCTTCGAGGGGGGAGAGGGCCTGCTCGGGGCCGTGCGGGGGCTGACCGAGGTCGCGGCTGGGGCGGCGGTGGCGGGCGCCGGCCATCACGCCCAGGGGCGGGTAGGGGGCGATGGGCCAGTCCGAGCCGAGGACGACGGTGGCGCCGGCGTCGGTCAGGTCGCGGCAGCGCCAGGCGCGGGAGGCGCGTACCTCGCCGAGGCGGCGGGACCAGTTGTCGGTGTGGTCGGCGCGGGTGAAGTCGCAGCAGTGGGTGGGCTGCATCGAGGCGATCACGCCGAGTTCGGCGAAGCGGGGGAGGAGGTCGTCGGGGACGGTCTCGATGTGCTCGATGCGGTGGCGGACGTCGTGGGCGGCCCCGGTTCGGGCGGTGGCGAGCGAGTCGAGGGCGTGGCGTACGGCCGCGTCGCCGATGGCGTGGGTGGCGGTGGGGACGCCGGCGCGGTGCAGCTCGGTGACCACTTCGGTGTACCGGGCCGGGTCGGGCCAGAACGCGTGGGTGGACTGGCCGTCGCGGTCGGGGCGGTCCAGCCAGGCGGTGCCGTTGTCGATGGTGCCGTCCATGAAGAGCTTGACGCCGCGGACCTGCCAGAGCCGCCCGCCCTCGCCCTGACCGTCGACGAGGGCCCGTACGCCGTCGGCGTCGGTGCCGGGCTGGCACCAGGGCGAGACCCGCAGGCGCAGGGGCAGCTCGTTGGCCGCGTCGAGGTCGGCGTACAGGGCGAGGCTGTCGCCGTTGGCGTCCATGGCGTGGCCGCCGGTCAGGCCCGCGGCGGCCATCGCGCGCAGCGCGGCGGCCAGTCGGGCCCGCCGTTCGCCGGCGGTGGGCTGGGGGGCGGCGCGCTCGACCAGTTCGCAGGCGGCGTCCTCCAACAGCAGGCCGGTGGGCCGGCCGGCCGCGTCGCAGACGACCTCGGCGCTCGCCTGGTCGAAGGCGCGGGGCCCGTCGACGCCGGCGAGTTCGAGGGCGCGGGGGCTGGCGAGCACGGAGTGGGCGTCGAACATCAGGAGCACGGCCGGTACGCCGTCCAGGACGGGGCCCAGCGCGGCGGTGGCGACGGGCGCGGTGCCGAAGACGTTGGGATCGAGGCCCCAGGCGTGCAGCCAGGCGCCCGCCGGGAGTGCGGCGGCGCGCTCGGCGAGGGCCGCGCGGACCTGGGGGAGCGTGCTGCAGCCCGACAGGTCCAGGCCGTGCGTGAGGTCGGCGCCCGACACGGGGTGCAGATGGCCGTCCGTGAGCCCCGGGACGACCACGGCCCCACCGAGGTCGAGGACCTCGGTCGCCGGGCCGGCCAGCGCCCGGACCTCACGGTCGTCGCCGAGCGCCGCGATCCGGCCGTCGGCGGCGGCGAGGGCGGTGTGCGGGAGCGGGACCCCGGAGAGGGGGTCGAGCAGGCGGGCGTTCAGCAGGATGAGGGTGGGGTGCACGGGGGCTCCTCGGCGTACCGCGGCCGGCGGGGGTCGGCGGGCGGGTGGGCGAGTGGATCGGGTGGGGGAGAGCGGGTGGGCTGAGCGTGTGGGCAGGTGGCGGGATCAGGCGGGGGCGGCGGGACCCGGGGGAACGGCAGGGACGGCAGGGACGGCAGGGACGGCGGAGGGGGTGGTCGGCGGGGGTGCCAGGGTGCCGGGCGGGAGGCCCAGTTCGCGTTCGGCGGTGGTGGCCGCGAGGCGGGTGATCGCCGCGGGCCGGTCCGGCGTGCCGGTGTTGGCGTGCGCGCCCAGGCCGTCCAGGACGACGAGGACGTGGATGGCCGTGGCGTACGGGTCGGGCGTGCGGAACTCGCCCCGCGCGACCCCTTCGCGGATCAGGCCCTCCAGCCGTTCGCGCCAGGCGGCCTCCTGCACGAGCACCCGCTCGCGCAGCGCCGGTCGGTAGCGGGCGAGGTGCCGCGCGTTGATCCACAGGCGGCTGATGTCGTCGTACGCCTCTCCGGCCGCCTCGCCGAGGAAGCGCGCGAGGTGCGTCGAGGGCGTCGCGTCCGGCCGCTCGGCGGGGATCAGGCGGTCGAGCTCGCCCGCCGCCGCGGTGCCGAAGGCCTCGGCGACGAGGTCCTCGGCCACGGGGAAGTAGTGGCTCACCAGACCCGGCCGGACGTCCAGTTCCTCGCCGATCCGCCGGAGCGTGACGCACTCCAGCCCCTCGGCCAGGGCGACGGCGGCCGCCGTCGCGACGATCTCGGCCTGCCGGTCGGCGGGTGACTTCCTGATGCGCTTGCGCGGAACGCTTGACGACATACCGGCGATGCTATTGAGTGTGCGACCAATAAACAAGCCGGTGGGTCCGCCGGTCCTCTCACCCAGCTCCCGAAGGGGTCCCGATGGCAGCCACGACTCCCGATCCGATCGCCGCCGCGCAGGTGGCCGAACACGCTGCGGCCCCCGCCCCCGCACCGGCCTCCGCGCCGGACGGGAAGGCCGGCCGGATCGAGGCGCACGGCGTCGACTTCGTCCCCGACTCCGAACGCCGGGGTCGCCCGCGGGACCTGTTCTCCGTATGGGCGGCGGCGAACGTCAACTACCTGAGCCTCGTGGTCGGCGGCGCGCTCGTCCTGATGGGCCTGAGCCTGGTCCAGGCCCTCGCCGTGATCGTCGTGGGCAACCTGTTCTGGCTGCTGACCGGCCTGCTCGCGGTCTCCGGCCCGGCCTCCGGCACCCCGAGCGAGGTCATCACCCGGGCGATGTACGGAGTGATCGGCAACCGGATCAACAACGCCGTCACCGGCTGGCCGATCTCGGTCTGCTACTTCGCGCTCAACCTCGGCGCGGCCGCCACCGCCGCCTTCTCCCTCGCCGATCGGGCCGGGATCCCGACGGGCGGGCCCGTCAAGGCGCTCATCGTCGTCCTGATCGCCGTACTCACCCTGGCCATCAGCGTCTACGGCCACGCACTGATCATGAAGCTGTACCTGCCGATCACGCTCGCGCTCACCGCGGTGTTCGCGGTCGTCGCCGTGGCCGTGGTCCGCCACACCGACTTCTCGTACCGCCCCGCCGAAACCCTGACCGGCACCGACCTGTGGGCCGCCCTGCTCGCCGGCGTCACCCTCATCGCCTCGGGCCCCCTGTCGTACACCACCAGTGCCGATTTCTCGCGCTACCTGCCGCGCACCGCCTCGCGCCGGGCCGTCGCGGGCTGGACCGCCCTCGGCGCCTTCCTGCCCAGCGTCGTCGTCTGCTCCCTGGGCGCCTTCGCCGCGACCACCCTCGACATGAGCGACCCTCAGGCCGCCCTGGAAGGCGTCCTGCCGTCCTGGTTCACCCCGCTCTTCCTGCTCGCCCTGGTCCTCGGCACCATCGCGATCAACGCCCTGACCGCCTACAGCGCCGGACTCGCCCTCCAGGCCGTGGGCCTGCGCATCCGACGTACCGTCAGCGTCCTGTTCGACGGCGTCGCGGCCGTCGCGCTGACCCTGTACGCCCTGCTGGTCTCCGACTTCCT
Source organism: Streptomyces sp. NPDC093225 (assembly GCF_044753805.1). NCBI lineage: Bacteria > Bacillati > Actinomycetota > Actinomycetes > Kitasatosporales > Streptomycetaceae > Streptomyces > Streptomyces sp. NPDC093225. The sequence continues at coordinate 534 of NZ_JBIVNX010000109.1, read as the reverse complement.
CGACGCCGTCAGCAACGTCCTCCAGCTCACGGTCGCGCTCCTCGGTCCCGCCGCGGCCGTCTACGCCACCGACATCGTGCTGCGCCGCTGCCGCTACGACGGCCACGCCCTCACCGACGAGACCCCGGCGAGCCCCTTCTGGTACCGCCACGGCGTCAACACCGCCGGCGCCGTAGCCCTCCTGTCGGGCACGGCCGCGGCGGCCCTGGGCGTCGACACCCTCTACACCGGCCCACTCGCGAGCGCCCTGGGTGGAGTCGACGTCTCACTGCCGGTCGGCATGGCCGTGGCCGCACCCCTCTACGCCCTGCTGATGCGCCGCGAGGCACGCACCGCCACCTGATCCGCACCCAGCTCCCGAAACCCAGGCAACCGACCGTCGAAACCCCGGCACACCGACCGGCGAAGCCCCGGGCCCACGAATCCACGGGAGTGCCGCCCCGTGGTGTGTGGGGGAGCCTCTTGAGGCGTCATGGCAGGCTGGTCCGGAGGCAGGCCCGGGCCTGGGGTGGCCGAAGGCCAGGGCCGAAGGCC
>NZ_JBIVNX010000108.1:0-5395 GCF_044753805.1 Streptomyces sp. NPDC093225 | reverse complement strand
GGCTTTGGGCCTTCGGCCGGGCCTGCGGCCCCCCTCGGCCCGGGCCTGCCTCCGGTCCAGCCTGCCACCCCTGTCAAGCGCCTCCCCCACACACCACGGGACGGCACTCCCGTGGGACGGTCACCTGGGTTGGGCGCCCGCCCGGAGGCGCAGTGCGGTCGGTGCCGCGGTCAGGCCAGGGTGTCCAACAGGGCGCACTCGCGCGGGGAGAGCCGTACCGTCGCCGCGTCCAGGTTCTCCGCCAGGTGGGCCAGGGACCCCGTGCCCGGGGTCGGGCACAGCACCGGCGAGCGGTGCAGCAGCCAGGCCAGGGCCACCTGCCCGGTGCTCGCCCCGTGCTCGGCGGCCACGGTCGCCAGCGCCGCCGCGCCCTGGTGCGCCAGCGCGCCCTGGCCCAGCGGGGCCCAGGGCAGGAACGCGATCCCGCGCTCCCCGCACATCTCGAGCACGGCCTCCGAGGTCCGGTCGAGCAGGTGGTAGCGGTTCTGCACGGCCGAGATCGGGGCGTACTTCAGCGCCTCCTCCAGCTCCGCCGAGGTGACGGTGTCCAGGCCGACGTGCCAGATCTTGCCCTCCTGCCGCAACTCGAGCAGCGCGCCCAGCTGCTCGGCCATGGGCACGGCCGGGTCGAACCGGTGCAGCTGGTACAGGCCGATCCGGTCCGTCCGCAGCCGCCGCAGGCTCGCCTCGCACGCCGCGCGCAGCTGCTCGGGCCGCCCGGCCGTGTGCCACCGGTCCGGGCCGGTGCGCACCACGCCGCCCTTGGTGGCGACCACCAGGTCGCCGCCGTACGGGTGCAGGGCCTCGGCCACCAGCTCCTCGGCCAGGTCGGGCCCGTAGTTGTCGGCCGTGTCGATCAGCGTCACGCCGCGCTCGACCGCCGCGTGCAGCAGGGCGAGCGCCTCGGCGCGCCCACCCCGAGGGCCCCAGTAGCCGGGCCCCACCAGGCCGCCCGTGCCGAAGCCCAGACGGCGTACCGGAAGATCGCCGCCGATGACGTACGTCGCATCCACCATGACCCGACGGTAGCTCACCGGCCACGGTGTGCCAGGCTCGGCACATGCGCTACATCATCATCGGAGCGGGCGCGATCGGCGCCACCCTCGGCGGACGGCTCGCGGAGAGCGGCGGCGACGTCGTGCTCGTCGCCCGCGGGGCGCACGCCGCGGCCCTCAAGGCCGACGGACTGCGCCTGACCACCGCCGACGGCACCCGGGTGCACCGGCTGCCGGTCGTGGAAGCCCCCGGAGAGCTGGGCGAGTTGCGCCCGGACGACGTCCTGCTGCTGACCGTCAAGACGCAGCACGCCGCGGCCGCTCTTGACGCCTGGGGCGCGGCCGAGGTCGCCGGGGGCGGTACGGCGGCCCAGCGGCTGCCGGTGGTCTGCGCCCAGAACGGCGTGGAGAGCGAGCGGCTGGCGCTGCGCCGCTTCGACCGGGTGTACGGGGCCTGCGTGTGGCTGCCCTCGACGTTCCTGGAGCCGGGCGCGGTCTCGGCGCTGTGCGCGCCGCTGACGGGGATGGTGCACCTCGGGCGGTACCCGCGCGGGACCGACCGGGTGGTGCGACGCATCGCCGAAGAGCTGGGCGAGGCGGGCTTCGAGGCGCCGGTCGTCGAGGACGTGATGGCCTGGAAGTACGACAAGCTGCTCCATAACCTCGCCAACGCGGTGCAGGCCACCACCGGACCGGAGCCGCACCCGGCCAAGGCGCTGCTGGTCGCCCGGGCCGTGGCCGAGGCGCGGGCGGCGTTCGCGGCCGCCGGCATCGTCACGGTGGACGAGGCGGAGCGGGTCGCCGCGGCGCGCGAGACCCGCATCGTGCCACCGCCCGGGGTACGGGGCGGGTCCTCGTGGCAGAGCCTGCGTCGGGGCACCGGGTCGGTCGAGGCGGACTACCTCAACGGGGAGATCTCCCTCCTGGGCCGCCTGCACGGCGTCCCGACGCCGGTCAACGACACGCTGCGGCACGCGGCGAACATCTTCGCCCACGAGTCCCTCCCGCCGGGCTCGATGTCCGTCGAGGACCTCACCGCGCTGGCGGACGAGGCCGCGGCCAGGCCCTAGCCAGGGCGGGCGCCCCGCCGTTCCGCCGGTCCGCGGCTCAGAAGCGGTGCACGGGGGCGCCGTCCGTCTGCCAGTGCCAGGCCACGGGGGCGTAGCGCCGCTTCAGGGCGCTGCGCCCGGGGCCGTAGGCCTTCAGGGCGGCGCGGACCGCGTCCGCGAGGTCGTCGAGGTCCTCCGGCACGGGCACATGGAGCAGCAGGTGCTGCTTGCCGTGGACGAGCAGCAGCTCCCCGGCGGGCGTGCAGCCCATCAGGGAGAAGTGGGTCAGGGCCTTGAACGGCGCGTCCCCGAGCGGGATCCGGGCCCGCATCCGCCCCTCGGCGTCCCACGCGTACAGGCCGTAGCGGTTGAGGTGGAACGCGCGGGCGCGGTACGGGTCGCCCACCACCGTGTAGCGGGCACCGGTGAACGGGCTGTCCTCGTAGCGGTGCATGCCCTCCAGCTCGCCGCGCCGCACACCCCGCCCGTCGAGCAGCAGGAAGGAGAACACCTGCCCCCTGCTGCCCGACCGGTAGGTCCGGCCGAAGACGGGCACGACGAACAGGTCGTCCCCCATGGCCGCGGGGCGGCCCAGGAAGCAGTCCGCGTAGTCGAGGCGGGCGCGGTCGTCGGTCGAGAGCATCTCGGTCAGCGAGGGGGAGGGCCGGTTCGCGCCGCCGACGGGGGCGCCGTCGAAGACGACGTGCGGGTACCGGTCGGCCGCGGTCTGCCGGTCGGTGCGCGCGTCGTGGGTCGCGAGGGCGCGCAGGGTGGCCTTGGAGCCGGGGCCGAGCGCGCTGCCGGGCTCGGAGAGCGCGACGAGGTTGGCGACCTGCCCGGCCCAGTTCTTCACCCCGTACTCGGCGGTCGCGCACAGGAGCCGGCCGGAGGGCGTGACGTCGATCGACAGTGCGTACGGATCGCCGGTCCGCTCCTTCGACTCCCCGTCCTGCCACCCCCACGGCGTGCTCCAGGACTCCACGAGCCGGCTCAGATCGGGCGTGAAGAGGTGGGTGTTCCCCGGTGCGGAGCTGACCGCCACCGTGCCGTCGGGGAGGACGGCGAGACCGAAGTCGGATCCCCGGGTGAGCCCCGTCGGGACGTTGCCGGGCGTGGGCCCGCCGAGCAGGGCCGTCGCGGTGGGCGTCCCGTCGGGGTCGTAGCGGGTGATCAGGTGGTACGTGAAGTTGAGCCGGAAGGGGTCGCGGGAGGCGACCGCCTCCGGGCGGTAGCGGCCCGCCGCGCACAGGGCGTACGTCTCGCCGGCCGTGTTCGTGACGACGTCGTGCGTCCTGAAGCCCCATCCCTCGGAGGGCTTGGCGGTGAGGTCGACGCGGTGCTCGGCCACCACGGCGGCGGGCAGCGTCAGGGGCAGGGTCCGGGGCGGGGACGGGTTCGCAACCATGATCGCCATGATGCCCCGGAGGGCTGACAGCGGGCCCCGCTCAGGCCGTCAGGGCCGGGGGTGCGAGACCCGCCGCGCGGGCGGCGTCGTAGCGGGTGAGGAGGAGCCGGGCGACCTCGGGGGCGGGGCCGAGCACGTCGGCGAGGACGTCGGCGCCCGCCGCCTCGGCCCCGGCCGCGATGCGGTCCGGGAGGCGGCCGGGGGCGAGCACGTACGGGGCCACGGCCACGCGGCGCACGCCCTCGGCGCGCAGGGCCCGTACGGCGTCCTCCGTACGGGGAAGCGAGGCGGAGGCGAACGCAGGCCGCACGGCACACCAACCGGTGAGCCGCCACTCCCGCGCGATTTCTGCGATCACTGCGATCGCCTCCGGGTCGGTGGAACCGGCGGACGCGAGGACGACGCCGGTCGTCGCGCGGTCCGCCGGGGTGAGCCCGGCCTCCCGCAGCCGGCGCTCGAGCGCGGCCGTCAGGAGCGGGGACGGGCCCAGTACGTCCGCCACGCGGACGTCGAGTCCCGGCAGTCGGGACGTGGCCTCGGCCAGGGCCGCGGGGATGTCGGCCTTCGCGTGGAAGGCGCGGGTCAGGAGCAGCGGGAGGGCGACGACCTCCCGCACGCCGGACGCGTGCAGGGCCGCCAGCGCGTTCGGCACGGACGGCGCGTTGAAGTCCAGGTACGCCGTCTCCACCCGCAGCCCCGGCCGCAGCGCCGCCACCGTACGGGTGAGGGCGTGCACGGTCGCGGCGTGCCGCGGGTCGCGGCTGCCGTGGGCGATGACCAGCAGGGCGGGGCCCGCGGCCGGGGCCGGGCGCGGGCCGCGGCGGCGGGCCGGGGCGGGGGCGGTCAGGTCGTACACGGCGCGGTCACTTCACCAGCAGGCCGCGGCTGCGCAGCACGTACCGCTCGAGGGGGCTGAAGATCAGCAGGTCGATCGCGATGCCGACGACGAGGATCAGGAAGATCGCCAGGAACACGCCGGGGAGGTCGATGTTGTTGCGGCCGTTCTCGAGCAGCTGGCCCAGGCCCAGGCCGAGGTCGGGGGAGCTGGCGATGATCTCGGCGGCCATGAGGGAGCGCCACGAGAAGGCCCAGCCCTGCTTCAGGCCCGCGAGGTAGCCCGGCAGCGCGGCCGGCATGACCACGTGCCAGGCGCCCCTGACACCGGTGGCGCCCAGGGTGCGGCCGGCCCGCAGGTAGAGCGGCGGGATCTGGTCGACGCCGGAGACCAGGCCGTTGGCGATGGACGGGACGGCGCCCAGCAGGATGACGGTGTACATCATGGCGTCGTCGAGGCCGAACCAGAGGACGGCCGGCGGGACCCAGGCCACCGAGGGCAGCGACTGCAGGCCGGACAGGATCGGGCCGATCGCGGCCCGGACGGCCTTGACGCGGGAGACCAGCAGGCCCAGCGGCGTACCGATCGCCAGGGCGAACAGGAAGCCGAACAGGCCGCGGGAGACCGAGGTCCAGATGACCTCGAACAGGGTGCCCTGCAGCCACAGCTCGGACAGGCTGTCCCACACCGCGGACGGAGCGGGGAGCTTGGTCTCGTCGGTCACCTTCAGGGAGACCAGCGCCTGCCAGACGCCCAGGACGAGCAGGACGGCGACGAACGGCGGCAGGACCTTCTTGGTCAGGACCTCCCGGACCGGGGTGCGCCCGACCTCGACGGCGTCGAGGGCGTCCAGGCCCGCGCCCAGGCCGCCCAGGTCGTCGCCCCGGCGGGGCGGCGTGCCGGAGGCGGGGACGGCCGCGTCCGAGACGGTCTCGGTGGTGTCAGTGCTGGCCATGGCGGCGGATCTCCCCACGCAGGTGTTCGGTGATCTCGAGGGACAGTTCCGCGACGGCGGCGTCCTCGATGCGGCGTGGCTGCGGGATGTCCACGGTCCATTCCTTGGCGATGCGGCCGGGTCGTGAGGAGAGCAGTACGACGCGTTGGGCGAGGC
>NZ_JBIVNX010000107.1:0-5589 GCF_044753805.1 Streptomyces sp. NPDC093225 | reverse complement strand
GGCTCTACCCCGCCCCCCCGCTGGTGCCCCCCCACCCCGGGGCCGCCGGTGACCCCGCCGGGGGGGGCCCCCCCGCCCGGCGGGCCCGCGTTCCCGGACCTCCGGGAACGCGGGCACTCGGGCATGCGGCGCCCAGGCCTCCAGGCCGTGTGCCTCCTCGAGCGGTCAGGCCTCCTTGAGCCGGCCGCCGCCCGCCCGCTCCGCGGCCTCGGCCGCCTTGCGGGCCCGACGCCGTTCGCGCCGCGACCGCCGCGCCGAGCTGCTGGGTTCGGACAGGACGCCGTAGCGCTGGTTCCAGGTCTGCCGCGTCACCCACACGTCCGCGACCCCCCAGGTGGCCACCACGGTGGCGGCGATCGCGGCCATCATGACCGGGAACGCCAGCCACGAACCGGTGACGCTGAACAGCACGGTCACCGAGCCGAGGATCAGCCCCACCGATATGAGCAGGACGGCCCGGACGGCGGATTCGCGGACGGGGTCCGGCATCCTGCGCCGCGGCTTCGGCTCCTCGGCCCACAACTGCCGCACCTGCGCGGCCTCGGGGCCCGAGCGGTAGCCGTAGCCGAAGTCCGCCCCCGAGACGTAGCCGTAGTCCTCGTACCGGCCGTAGCCGTTCTCCGTCGTGTCCGTCGTGTCCGTCGTGTCCGGCGCCTGCGTCGCCGTGTCGGTGTCACTCATGGTCGTTCTCACTCTGCATGGTCGTTCAACTCCCCACCTCGCGGCTCCCCGGGCCGCTCCTGAACAGATAGACGAACGACAGCCGCTGGGGTTGCCCCGGAACCCCGCTTCTTTTCGTCGCGGAACGAATGATTCCAGCCATCCGTGCCACCTGGGGAACTGACGCCCCACCAAGTGTCATCTCACACATTTCGGTCCGCTCCTGCCCGGAAGTATCCGACAACTGGTGATCTTCATCCAGGGGGGCGGCCGAAAACGTCCGGACACGCCTTCGAGTTGGTCACGGGGCAGTAGTAGGCTCACGCCGTTTATTGACGGAACACATACCCCGGACACGGGGGTTGAGCTGGGGGAGGCCATGCGCTTTCGCGGGAAAACCATCCGCCGGAAGATCGTGGCGCTGCTGCTCGTGCCGCTCGTCTCGCTCACCGCCCTGTGGGGGTTCACCACCGTCATCACCGGCCTCGAGGCGGTGCAACTCCTCGAGGTCGGGCCCGTCATCCAGAAGGTCGGCTACCCGATCGAGGACGTCGTACGCGTCGTCCAGAAGGAGCGCCGCCAGACCCTGGTCCTGCTCGGCGACCCGCGCGCCGCGCAGTCGATCACCGAACTGGCCCGCCGCCGCACCGAGACCGACCGCATGGTCGCCCGGATCCGCCAGGACTCCCGCGACCCGGAGGTCCAGGAAGAGCTGCCCGCCGAGACCCTGGGCCAACTCCACTCGATCTTCGAGGCCTTCGACGGCATCGACGCCCTGCGCCGCTCAGTCGACCGCACCGAACTCGACCCGGACCAGGCGCTCGAGCTCTACGACCGGCTCGTCGACCCCTGCTACACCTTCCTGATGAACCTCCACGGCCTCGACAACGTGGAGATGGACAAGCAGGGCCGCGCCCTGGTCGGCGTCACCCGCGCCCGCGAGACCCTCTCGCGCCAGGACGCCGTGATCGCCGCCGCGCTCGCCGCCCGCCGGGTCACCCGCCAGGACACCCGCACGATCTCCGACCTCATCGCCAACCGGCGACTGCTCTACGACGTCAACCTCGTCACGCTCCCCGCCGACGAGCGCGAGCGCTTCGAGGGCTACTGGCTCAGCCCCGCCACCCGCCCGCTGCGGGACGCCGAGGAGGCCCTGATCGCGCAGGGCGCCACCAACCGCCCGCGCACGATCACGGCCGCCCACTGGGACGAGCTCGCCTCCCGCGTGCTGTCCGACCTCGCCACGATGGACACCGCCGCCGGCGACCGCTACCAGGACCGGGTCAAGCCCCTGGCCATGGGCGTCGTCCTCAAGGCCGCCGCCGCGGGTGTCCTCGGCTTCCTCGCCCTGCTCTTCTCCGTGGTCCTGTCCGTGCGCATCGGCCGCGACCTGGTCCGCGACCTGTCCCGGCTGCGCAAGGAGGCGCACGAGGTCTCCGGCGTCCGGCTGCCCAGCGTCATGCGCCGGCTCGCCGCCGGCGAGCAGATCGACGTCGAGACCGAGGCCCCGCGCCTGGAGTACGAGAAGGACGAGGTCGGCCAGGTCGGCCACGCCCTCAACACCCTCCAGCGGGCCGCCGTCGAGGCCGCCGTCAAGCAGGCCGAGATGCGCCGCGGCGTCGCGGAGGTCTTCGTCAACCTCGCCCGCCGCAACCAGGTGCTGCTGCACCGCCAGCTCACCCTGCTCGACACCATGGAGCGCCGCACCGAGGACGCCGAGGAACTCGCCGACCTCTTCCGCCTCGACCACATGACCACCCGCATGCGCCGGCACGCCGAGGGCCTGGTGATCCTCTCCGGCGCCGCCCCCTCCCGGCAGTGGCGCAAGCCCGTCCAGCTCATGGACGTGGTCCGGGCCGCCGTCGCCGAGGTGGAGGACTACGAGCGCATCGAGGTCCGCCGACTTCCCCGGCTCGGGATCACCGGCCCGGCCGTCGCCGACCTCACCCACCTCGTCGCCGAACTCCTCGAGAACGCGACGGTGTTCTCGCCCCCGCACACCGGGGTGCAGGTGCACGGCGAGCGCGTGGCCAACGGCTTCACCCTCGAGATCCACGACCGCGGCCTCGGCATGACCTCCGAGGCGCTGCTCGACGCGAACCTCCGGCTCGCCGAGACCCCCGAGTTCGAGCTCTCCGACACCGACCGGCTGGGCCTGTTCGTGGTCAGCCGGCTGGCCCGCCGCCACTCCGTACGCGTCTCCCTCCAGCCGTCCCCGTACGGCGGCACCACCGCCGTGGTGCTCATCCCGGCGGCGCTGCTGACCGAGGCGCCCGAGACCAACGGCGTGGGCCTGCGGCTCGAGAAGGCCGCGGAGCGCCCGGCGGTCGGCAGCGGCAGTGGCCGCGGACACGCCGCGCTGGGCCCGGCGGGCCGTTCGGGCACCGCCTCCGGACGCCCCGCCGTCCTCGACGGCCCGGTCGAGCTGGAGCCCCCGCTCAGCGTGCTGGGCCTGGACGGGGCCGCGTCCCTCGACGGCATCCCCGGCATCGACGACGCGCCCTCGCGCGGCGGCCTGCTCGGCGCGCCCCGCGCCTCCTCGGGCGCCCCCGCGGCCCGGCCCGCCCGGCCCGCCACCGGTCCGGTCCGGCTGGAGAGCGCCCGCGAGGAGGTCGACCGCGCCGACGGCCCCCGCCTGGAGCCCGCCCGCACGGACGGGACCCGCGCGGAGGGCGTCCGTTCGGAGGGTGTCCGTTCGGACGGGGCCCCCGGGGAGGGTGGCCGCCCGGCCCCCGGCGCCCCGGTGCCGCTGCCGCGGCGTCGGCGCACGCCGACGCTGGTGGCCGTACGCGAGGACGCCGCGGAGGCCAGCGCGCCGGCACCCGCGCCCGCTTCGGCACCCGTGCCGGCGCCTGCGCCCGCGCCGGCGCCTGCGCCCGCGCCGGCGGGCCCCGGTGGCCTGCCCCGCCGGGTCCGCCAGGCCAACCTCGCCCCCCAGCTCAAGGGCGGTCCCGCCCCGGCCGAGCGGAAGCCCGACCCGGTGGCCGACCGCGACGCCGAGGAGGTGCGCAGCCGCATGTCCGCCCTCCAGCGGGGCTGGCAGGCCGGCCGCCGGCACTCTCCCCAGCCCCCGGGCCCGCGGCCCGAGCGCGGCGCAGAACACGCAGAACCCGACAGCAACACACGCAGCACATCGGAGGGGGACGGTCGATGACCGCACCGCAGACCGCAGCGCACACCGCCGCGAGCCGGGGATCCGGCCAGCTCAACTGGCTCCTCGACGAGCTGGTCGACAAGGTCGGCAGCATCCGCAAGGCGGTGGTCCTCTCCGGTGACGGACTGCCCACCGGGGCCTCCCGGGACCTGACCCGCGAGGACAGCGAGCACCTGGCCGCCGTGGCCTCGGGCTTCCACAGCCTCGCCAAGGGCGTCGGCCGCCACTTCGAGGCCGGCTCCGTCCGCCAGACCGTGGTCGAGCTCGAGGACGCGTTCCTGTTCGTCACCGCGGCCGGCGACGGCAGCTGCCTGGCCGTCCTGTCGGACGCCGACTCGGACGTCGGCCAGGTCGCGTACGAGATGACCCTGATGGTCAAGCGCGTGGGTGCCCACCTGGCGACCGCGCCGCGCGGCGGAGCACCAGCCGGAGGGTGAGGCGGACGGCATGACCGATCCAGGCCGCCACTGGTTCGACGACGAAGCGGGCCCCGTCGTCCGCCCGTACGCCATGACCCGGGGCCGCACCCGCGGCGTCGGCCAGCACAGGCTCGACCTGATCGCCCTCGTGGTGGCGGAATCCGCCGCCGAGGACCCGGTCTGGGAGCAGACCCTGTCCCCGGAGCACGCCGACATCCTCGGGCTCTGCCGGTCCAGGGCCCAGTCGGTCGCCGAACTGGCGGCCGAACTCGACCTGCCCGTCGGGGTGATCAGGGTGCTCATCGGCGACCTCGTCGAGGACGAACTGGTCCACGTGAGCCGACCGGTGCCGCCGGCGGAACTGCCCGACGAATCCATTCTCCGAGAGGTGATCGATGGCCTTCGGGCGCTCTAGCCGCACCGCCGACGGCCCGGCCCGACGGCCGGGCCCCGCGGCGGTCGAGCCGCTGACCCTGAAGATCCTGGTCGCCGGCGGCTTCGGGGTAGGCAAGACCACCCTGGTGGGAGCCGTCAGCGAGATCCGCCCGCTGCGCACCGAGGAGGACCTCTCGGAGGCCGGGCGCCCGGTCGACGACACCCACGGCGTGGAGGGCAAGTCCACCACCACCGTGGCCATGGACTTCGGGCGGATCACGCTGCGCGAGGACCTGGTGCTGTACCTCTTCGGCACCCCGGGCCAGGACCGCTTCTGGTTCCTGTGGGACGAGCTGGCGCAGGGCGCGCTGGGCGCGGTGGTGCTGGCGGACACTCGGCGCCTCGAGGAGTGCTTCGCCGCCGTGGACTACTTCGAGCGGCGCGGGATCGCGTTCCTGGTGGCCGTGAACTGCTTCGACGGGGCGGCGCGGCACGCGGCGCAGACCGTCCGGGAGGCGCTGGACCTCGACCCCGAGGTGCCCGTGGTGCTGTGCGACGCGCGCGAGCGGTCCTCGGTCAAGGAGGTGCTGGCGGGGGTCGTGGAACACGCCCTGGCGCTGGCGCGGACCCGCCGGGAGCCGGCTCCTGCGTGAGGCGGCTCGAGTGACGTGAAACGTAGGTGAAGGCCGCGGCCCGTACCCCCGCCGACTGGGGTACGGGCCGCGAGCGGTTCCTGGAGTGTTCTCCTGCTGCGGGGGGTCGTCAAGCGTCCGCGCGGGGTGAGGTGCTCGAGTCCCTCGGGTGGGTGCGGGATGGGTGTGGGTGGGTGGGGGATGCGGGTGGGTGGGTGGGTGCGGGATGGGTGCGGGTGCTGGGATCCCTGACCGGTCAACTTGACCCGGCCCTAAAGGACCGGGCTTGGAGGTAGTGCCCAACTGGCTGCTGGGTTGGCTCCTCCGTCCAGACACCCCGTTATGGGGT
>NZ_JBIVNX010000106.1:0-6002 GCF_044753805.1 Streptomyces sp. NPDC093225 | reverse complement strand
GAACGCCTTGAGCGCCAGGTGCAGCATGACGATCGAGTCCTTGCCGCCGGAGAAGAGGATCACCGGCTTCTCGAACTCGCCCGCCACCTCGCGGAAGATGTGGATCGCCTCGGACTCCAGCGCGTCCAGGTGCGACAGGGCGTACGGCGCGTCCGCGTCCGCGGTCGTGTCGTGCGTGTGCGCGGCGGTGGTCATGCCAGCCCCTTTTCGGTGAGCAGCGCGAACAGCGACGCCGCGGACTCCTGGACGGTCTGGGTGTGCGACTCGATGCGCAGGTCGGGCGCCCCCGGGGCCTCGTACGGGTCGTCCACGCCCGTGAGGCCGGAGATCTCGCCGGCCGCCTGCTTGGCGTACAGGCCCTTCACGTCGCGCTCGGAGCACACCTCGACCGGGGTCGCCACGTGCACCTCGAGGTACGCCGTCCCGGCCACGGCGTGGCGCTCGGCGACGGCCTCGCGGCTGTCCGCGTAGGGCGCGATCACCGGGACCAGCGCCTTGACGCCGTTGCTCGCGAGCAGCTCGGCCACGAAGCCGATCCGCTGCACGTTGGTGTGCCGGTCCTCGCGGGTGAAGCCCAGGCCCGCCGACAGGAACTCGCGGATCTCGTCGCCGTCGAGCACCTCCACGCGGTGGCCCTCGCCGCGCAGCCGCTCGGCCAGCGCGTACGCGATCGTGGTCTTGCCCGCGCTCGGCAGACCGGTCAGCCACACGGTGGCGCCCTGGTCCGTCACGCTCATCTGCTTCTCCGTACGTTCCGTCATCAGCCGTGCAGCCCGCACTCGGTCTTGGCCCGGCCCGCCCAGCGGCCGGCCCGCGCGTCCTCGCCCTCCGCCACGCGGCGGGTGCAGGGGGCGCAGCCGACCGAGGCGTAGCCGTCCATCAGCAGCGGGTTGGTGAGGACCCCGTGGTCGGCGACGTAGGCGTCCACGTCGTCCTGGGTCCAGCGGGCGATCGGCGAGATCTTGACCTTCTGCCGCTTCTCGTCCCAGCCGACCACCGGGGTGTTCGCCCGGGTCGGGGACTCGTCGCGACGCAGCCCCGTCGCCCACGCGTCGTAGCCGGTCAGGCCCTCCTCCAGCGGCTTGACCTTGCGGAGCGCGCAGCACAGGTCCGGGTCGCGGTCGTGCAGCTTCGGGCCGTACTCGGCGTCCTGCTCGGCGACCGTCTGGCGCGGGGTGAGGGTGATGACCTTGACGTCCATCACGGCGTCGACCGCGTCGCGGGTGCCGATGGTCTCCTCGAAGTGGTAGCCGGTGTCGAGGAACACCACCTCCACGCCCGGGTACGCCCGGGACGCCAGGTGCGCGACGACCGCGTCCTCCATCGAGGAGGTGACGCAGAAGCGCGGCCCGAACGTCTCCCCGGCCCAGGTGAGGATCTCCAGCGCCGAGGCGTCCTCGAGGTCGCGGCCCGCCTGCTCGGCCAGTTCCTTGAGTGCCTGCGCGTCCTGAACGGTGGTCATATCGAGTCCCCTCCTGCGGAGTTGCCCTGGAAGCCACGGGCCAGCAGCCCGAGGTACTTCAGCTGGAAAGCCCGGTTGCACCCCCGGCATTCCCAGGCTCCGTGGCCCTGTTCGCTCGGGAACAGGTCCTCCTCGCCGCAGTACGGGCAGTAGAAGGGGGCGGCGCGCTCGCTCACGACAGGGCCTCCTCGGAGGCCCGGCCCACCCACTGGGCGAACCGCTCGCCGTCGGTGCGCTCCGCCTCGAAGCGCGTGACGACCCGCTCGACGTAGTCCGGCAGCTCGGCCGAGGTGACCTTCAGGCCGCGGACCTTCCGGCCGAAGCCGGCGTCCAGGCCCAGGGCACCGCCCAGGTGCACCTGGAAGCCCTCGACCTGGTTGCCGTCGTCGTCGAGGACCAGCTGGCCCTTGAGACCGATGTCCGCCACCTGGATGCGGGCGCACGCGTTGGGGCAGCCGTTGATGTTGATCGTCAGCGGCTGGTCGAACTCCGGCAGGCGGCGCTCCAGCTCCTCGATCAGGCTCTGGCCACGGCCCTTGGTGTCGACGATCGCCAGCTTGCAGAACTCGATGCCGGTGCAGGCCATCGTGCCGCGCCGGAACGGGGACGGCTTGACCCGCAGGTCCAGCGCCTCCAGGGCGGCCGTCAGCGACTCGACCTGGTCCTCGGTGACGTCGAGCACGAGCATCTTCTGCTCGGCGGTGGTGCGCACCCGGCCGGAGCCGTGCCGCTCGGCGACGTCCGCGATCTTCGTCAGGGTGGCGCCGTCGACCCGGCCGACGCGCGGGGCGAAGCCCACGTAGAAGCGGCCGTCCTTCTGGCGGTGCACGCCGACGTGGTCGCGCCAGGTCTGCACGGGCTGCTCGGGGGCGGGGCCGTCGGTCAGCTTCCGCCGGAGGTACTCGTCCTCCAGGACCTGCCGGAACTTCTCCGGGCCCCAGTCGGCGACCAGGAACTTCAGGCGGGCGCGGTTGCGCAGCCGCCGGTAGCCGTAGTCGCGGAAGATCGAGATGACGCCCTCGTACACGTCCGGGACCTCGTCGAGCGAGACCCACGTGCCCAGGCGGACGCCGAGCTTCGGGTTGGTCGAGAGGCCGCCGCCGACCCAGACGTCGAAGCCGGGGCCGTGCTCGGGGTGGTGCACGCCGACGAACGCGATGTCGTTGATCTCGTGGGCCACGTCCAGCAGGGGCGAGCCCGAGACCGCGGACTTGAACTTGCGGGGCAGGTTGGAGAAGTCCTTGTTGCCCACGATGCGGCGGTAGATCTCCTCGATGGCGGGGGTGCCGTCGATGATCTCGTCCTCGGCGATGCCGGCGACCGGCGAGCCGAGGATGACGCGCGGGGTGTCGCCGCAGGCCTCGGTGGTGGACAGGCCGACCGCCTCCAGGCGGTTCCAGATCTCCGGCACGTCCTCGATGCGGATCCAGTGGTACTGCACGTTCTGGCGGTCGGTGATGTCGGCCGTGCCGCGGGCGAACTCCTGCGAGATCTCACCGATGACGCGCAGCTGCTCGGTGGTCAGCCGGCCGCCGTCGATGCGGACGCGGAGCATGAAGTACTCGTCGTCCAGCTCCTCCGGCTCCAGGATCGCGGTCTTGCCGCCGTCGATCCCGGGCTTGCGCTGGGTGTACAGACCCCACCAGCGCATGCGTCCGCGCAGGTCGTTGGGGTCGATCGAGTCGAATCCGGCCTTGGAGTAGATCGTCTCAATGCGTGTCCGCACATTGAGACCGTCGTCGTCCTTCTTGAACTGCTCGTTGCCGTTGAGGGGCGTGAAGTGGCCACGGGCCCACTGGCCCTCGCCGCGGTGGCGCGTGGTCTTGCGGCGCGCTGTGGCGGGGGTGGGGGTCTCGGGGGTGGCGGCCATGGCTATTCGTCCTTCTGTGGCGGTCAGGGCAGGGGGCAGGTGGCGGCGGCATGCCCCCATTGCTGCGGTGACCAGCGCACATGTGCGCAGGTGCGGCAAAGCGGGTCCCCGCTGCGGTGTGCGGGGGCCCTCTTCGGCCCTAGGGGGATTCGGCGCGTCCGCGGCGACGGGGACGGCGAGATGCGGCGTGGCTGGTTCTGTCAGCGCGCCATACAGATGGCGCTGGATACGCGGCCGAGGTCGACGTGTCGTCGACTCACCAAGGCAATTCCAGCTCCAGTCATGGCGGAAGCCTGGCACGCGGCACTTGGAGGAGTCCACTAGCGTCCGTAATGTGGACTTGATCGTCTCGAAATGCGGGACGCTGTGGTGTGGGTCACCCGTGGACCCGCCGGCCGGCGGGCCGACGGGCCGTTCCGTGGTGTCAGGCGCCCGGCCAGGGGCCGGGGGTCGGGGTCTCCGCCTTCTCCTCCGTCTCGGTCCTGAAGACGCGGAAGCCGCGGCGCTGGTAGTTGTCCATGGCCGTCGGGCCGTCCTGGCTGCAGGTGTGCACCCACACCCGACGGGTGGCCTCCCGGCCCGGCCAGCGGTCCGCCAGGTCCCACGCCCGGGCCGTGCCGAACGTCAGCAGGTGCCCGCCGATGCGTCGGCCCCGGAACGCCGGCAGCAGGCCGAAGTACATGATCTCCACGACCCCGTCGTCCTGCGGGTCGAGCTCGACGTACCCCGCGGGCGTGCCGCGGTCGTACGCCACCCAGGTCTCCACCCCCGGCCGCTCCAGCTGCTTGCGCCAGTCCTCGTACGACAGGGAGAGGCGGTCCGTCCAGTGGATGTCCTGTCCCACGGACGCGTACAGGAAGCGGCTGAACTCGGGCGAGGGCACCTCGGCCCGCACGATCGTGATCTCGCCGCCGGGTTCGGCGGCCGGGACCAGGTCGGCGGGTGAGGTCTGCTCCAGTGACCAGGTGGTGAGAGTGATGCTCATGCCTGCCAGGGAATCACAGCCTCCGTTCGGCGCCCGTACGGGCCCTGACCACGGCCGGGGCCGTGGAGTGGGGGAGCAGGTCCGAGGGGTCCGGCGGCAGGAGCACCTCCACCTCCACGCCCTCGGCGAAGCGGTACGGGCGGTGCGCCAGCACGCCGGCGAGATGCCGTCTCACGCGCGACATCTCCGCACGGACGGTCACCGTCCGGGAGGCGTCCCCGAAGATCTCCTGCGCCAGCTCGGCGGCCGTCCGCCCGCCCCCGTGCGCCGCGGCACCGGGCCCGCCCCCGTCACGGGCCCGCGCCAACAGGAACAGCAGCTCCGCGTGGCGCGGGCTGAGCTCCTGCGTCCAGCTTCCGGCGGCCCCGGACACCGTGGCCGACCAGCGCCGCGCCCGCCCCAGGTCCAGCACCACGCGACCCACCGCGCCCGCGGTACGGGCCTCCGCGACCCGGACCAGCCAGCCGCCCGGCAGCGCCTCGACCACGCAGTCGCCCAGCGCCGGCAGCCACACCGGCCCCGGGCCGCACGACTTCGGCAGCACCACCCGCTCCGGCGGCGCCATGCCCGTGACCGCCGCCGTCCAGCCCAGGCCGTCCACGGCCAGCGCCCGCCCCGGCAGCCGCGCCAGCAGCGGCGCCGCCACCGCCCGTAGGCCCTCCAGGGACCTCAGGTGCCGCACCCGCAGCTCGGTCTCCGCCAGCCGCGCCACCGAGGAGACCCAGGCCAGCGTGGCCGGGTGCATCGTGGCCAGCGGTCCGCTGACGTCCACCACCCCCAGCAGCCGGCCGTCGCGCGGATCGTGCACGGGCGCGCCGGCGCAGGTCCAGTCGTGGTGGGTGGAGACGAAGTGCTCGGCCGAGAACACCTGCACGGGCCGCCGGGCCACCAGGGCCGTGCCGACCCCGTTGGTGCCGACCACAGACTCGTCCCAGTCCGCCCCCACCTCGAAGCCCAGCCGGTCGGCCTTCTTCAGGATCGAGGCGTGGCCCTCCCGCCACAGCAGGCGGCCCTCGGCGTCCGAGACCACCATGATGTGCAGGGTCTCGTCCAGCGCGGGCAGCAGGCCCTCGCGCAGCACCGGCAGCACCTCGCGCAAGGGCGAGTCGTGCCGCCGCCGCTCCGTCTCGGCCAGCGACAGCATGCGCGAGCGGGCGTCCCGGTCCGGGTGCACCCCGCCCGCCAGCATCCGCCCCCAGGACGCGGCGATCTCCGGGCGCGGTGCCGTCGGCGGCGCGTGCCCCGAGAGCGCGGCGGCCCGTATGCCCTTGAGCAGGCGGGCGGCCTGCCGCGAGTCCATGGCCGCCAGCCTGGCCAGGTCGACAGCGGTGTCGGTCACCGGATCCTCCCCGTACTGAACCGGATGCCCCAAAGGGTTGCAACCGTTTGCAACTCTCGCCAAGTCCCGGTCACCCGACCGAAACTGTGCGCGACGCCGCCCGGCGGCGTCTGCAGCTCCTCCTCGGGGCCTAGTGACGGGGGTGGTGCCGAGTCGGCGCGGCGCCACCCCGTCCGCATGCCGGTACGGGCGTCCCAAAGGGAGTGCCGGGTGCACCGGGCGTACGTACCTGCGGCCACCCAGCCCCTAGCGGCAACGCCGTTCAGTTAAGGGCGGGGGCTGTTCGTCAAGGCCCGTGAACGAGGCAGCGGAGCTGCTGTAGAAGAGGTTTGTCCTCCAAGACATC
>NZ_JBIVNX010000105.1:0-7534 GCF_044753805.1 Streptomyces sp. NPDC093225 | reverse complement strand
GCAGGCCCTGCGGCAGGCCCACCCCGGAGGCTTTGGGGCTTCGCCCTGGCCTTCGGCCACCTCCGGCCCGGGCCTGCCTCCGGACCAGCCTGCCACCCCCGTCAAGCGCCTCCCCCACACACCACGGGACGGACGGGTGGGGAGGGGGGAACGGGTGGGAACGGGACGGATGGGAACGGGGCGGGTGCGACGGGGGGCGGGGGTCGTCCCCGAGCCGTGCCCGATCCTGGGGGCATGGACCCGCACCTCCTGCGCACCTTCGTCACCGTCGTCCGCCTCCGCTCCTTCTCCGAGGCCGCCCACGAGCTCGGGTACACCCAGTCCGCGGTGTCGCAGCAGATCGCCGCCCTGGAGGGGGACCTGCGCACCCCGCTCCTGACGCGCCGCCCCGTCGCCCCGACCCGGGCCGGCACCCGGCTGCTGGACCACGCCGGGCCGCTCCTGCTGCGCCTCGACGCCGCCCGCGCCGACATCGCCCGCCTCGCCGCCGCCCCGCACGGCCGGGTCACGCTCGCCGCCAGCCCCCTCGCGATCGGCCCGGACGTGCTGGCCGCGCTGCCCCCGACCGGCGTGACGCTGCGGGTGCTGTCGCGCGAGGAGATCCCCGCCGCCGTCGCCACCGGAGCGTGCGACCTCGGCCTCGTCGACGGCGTGGCCGCCCCCAGCGACCCGCTCCGGCTGCCGGACGTGGCGCCGCTGACCGTGGCCGGCGCCGGCGAGGCCCGGCTGGCCGTCCTGCTGCCGGCCGGCCACCCCTTCGCCCGCCGGACCGAGGTCCGGCTGGAGGACCTGGTGGACGCCCGCTGGCTCGACGCGCCCGGCGTCGGCCTCCCGCTCGACGCCCTGTGGTCCGCCGCCCGGGCCGGCTCCGGCCGCCTGACCACGTCCCTGCGCTACGACGGCACGGACGTCCGCACCCTGTGCACCCTCGCCGCGGCCGGGCACGGCCTCGCACTGCTGCCGGAGCGGGTGGCCCGGGAGTACGCGGGCGCCGGCGGGACCGGTGGCGGGGTGGCCGTACCGCTGGCCGCCCCGCGCCTGGTGCACCGTACGGAACTGCTCTCCTCCGGCGCCCTCGACGGGGCCGCCGGCGCGCTGGCGCGGCGCCTGACGGGCCGACAGGATGGGGCGCATGACACGTCAGACGCGTGAGTCAGCTGAGCCCGCCCCCTTCACCGCCGCCGACTACGCCGCCCGCATGGAGCGGGCCGCCGCGACCGCCGCCGACGCCGGGCTCGCGGGGTTGCTGGTCTCGCCGGGGCCCGACCTCTACCACCTCACCGGCTACCGCCCGCCCGCCGAGACCGAGCGCCTGACGCTCCTCGTCCTCGCGGTGGGCCAGGACCCGGTGCTGGTCGTGCCGGCACTGGAGGCGCCGGACGCGTTCCGGGCCCCGGGCGCGCCCGCGCTGACGCTGCGGGACTGGACCGACGGGAAGAATCCCTACCAGGTGGCCGCCCCCTTCCTCGACGTCGACGGCCGCTTCGGCGTCAGCGACAACACCTGGGCCCTGCACCTGCTCGGCATCCAACGGGAGCTGCCCGGCACGACGTACGCGGCCCTGACCGACGTGCTCCCGATGCTGCGGGCCGTCAAGGACGCCCGGGAGCTGGAGCGGCTCGCGGCCGCGGGAGCGGCGGCCGACGCGGCGTACGAGGAGGTCCTCGGGGTGCGGTTCGTCGGGCGGCGCGAGAGCGAGGTGGCCGCCGACCTCGCGCGGCTGCTGCGCCGCCACGGCCACTCCCGGGTCGACTTCACCGTCGTCGGCTCCGGGCCCAACGGGGCCAACCCGCACCACGAGGCCGGCGACCGGGTCATCGCGGACGGCGACATGGTCGTCCTCGACTTCGGCGGGCTCAAGCACGGCTACGGCTCCGACATCTCCCGCACCGTCCACGTCGGCCCGGACCCGGGCGCGGAGGAGCGGCGCGTCCACGACGTCGTACGGGAGGCCCAGCAGGCGGCCTTCGAAGCCGTCCGGCCCGGCATCGCCTGCCAGGAGGTCGACCGGGCGGCACGCGCCGTGATCGCGGCGGCCGGCTACGGGGACCGGTTCGTCCACCGCACCGGCCACGGCATCGGCGTCACCACGCACGAACCGCCGTACATGGTCGAGGGCGAGGAGCGGGAGCTGGTCCCGGGCATGTGCTTCTCGATCGAGCCGGGCGTCTACCTGCCGGGCCGCTTCGGGGTGCGCATCGAGGACATCGTCACGGTCACGGAGACCGCCGGACGCCGCCTCAACAACGCCCCGCGCGAACTGGCCACGGTCTCCTGACGACGTTTCGGACGGGCCGCGGCTCCTGTAGGCGAACCGTAGTCTGATGTGATAGTCCACGGTGTCATGGGTGACGTACTGACCCCGCGACTGGTTCTGCATCCGATGAGCACCGCCGACGCGGAGCGCCTGCTGGCGCGCACGCCCGGGGCGGGGGACCGCTGGGCGGCCGGGTATCCGGCGGAGGTCGACCTCGTCGGGGCGCGCAACTTCCTCACCACCTGCACCGAACAGGGCGACCCCGGGCCCTTCGGCTCCTACGAGATACGGCGGCGCGCCGACGGGGCCGCGATCGGCGGACTCGGCTTCCACGGCCCGGTGGACGAGGAGGGCAGCGTCACCATCGGCTACGGGCTGATCCCCTCCGAACGCGGCCGCGGCTACGCGACCGAGGCCCTGCGCGCCCTCGTGGAGCTGGCCCGCGAGCTCGGCGCCCGCAGCGTGCGCGGCGACACCTCGCACGACAACGTGGCCTCCCAGCACGTGATGGCCGCCGTGGGCCTGCGCCTGGTGGCCGAGGACGACCAGCTCAAGTACTACGAACTGGCCCTCACCGACCCCGCCCCGGCGGCGGACGGGGCCGTCGCGGAGGCCCGTTAGGGCCCGGCGCCGTCCGAGGTCCGGGTGAGGGCGACGGTGCGTCCGAGGTCCGTCAGGGCCCCAGCACCACCACCGACTCGGCCGGCAGGTGCAGGCGGCCGGCCGGGTCGGGCGGGGCGGCCTCGTCCCACGCGGCCAGGACACGGACGCCGTTGCGGCCCAGGGCGATCGTCGCCGGGTGCGCGGAGAGGTTCGCCGCCACCCGGACGTCGCCGCGCCGGAACGTCAGCCAGCGCCGCTCCTCGTCGTACGCCACCCGCACCGCCGCCAGGTCCGGGTCCCGCAGGTCCGGCTGGCGCCGGCGCAGCGCGATCAGCGTGCGGTGCCACTCCAGCAGCCGCCCGTGCGGGGAGTGGTCCGGCTCGCGCCAGTCCAGTACGGAGCGCTTGCGGGTGGCCGGGTCCTGCGGGTCCGGCACCTCGTCCGCCGCCCAGCCGTGGGCCGCGAACTCCCGCCGCCGGCCCGCCCGTACCGCCTCGGCGAGGGCCGGGTCGGTGTGGTCCGTGAAGTACTGCCAGGGCGTCCGCGCCCCCCACTCCTCGCCCATGAACAGCATCGGCACGAACGGCCCGGTCAGCGTCAGCGCCGCCGCGCAGGCCAGCAGCCCGGGGGAGAGGCCGGCCGAGAGCCGGTCGCCGAGCGCCCGGTTGCCGACCTGGTCGTGCGTCTGCGCGTAGCCGAGGAAGCGCTGCGCGGGGGTGCGGCGGCGGTCCACCGGACGGCCGTGGACGCGGCCGCGGAAGGAGGAGTACGTGCCGTCGTGGAAGAACACCCGGGTGAGCGTCTTGGCCAGGGCGGCCAGCGGGGCCTCGGCGAAGTCGGCGTAGTAGCCCTGGGACTCGCCGGTCAGCGCGGTGTGCAGGGCGTGGTGGAAGTCGTCGTTCCACTGCGCGTGCAGCCCCGTGCCGCCCGCCGCGCGGGGCGAGGTGGTGAGGGGGTCGCAGCGGTCGGACTCGGCGATGAGGAACAGCGGCCGGCCGGTCTCCGCGGCCAGCGCGTCCACCGCCTCCGCGAGCTCCTCCAGGAACGTCAGCGCCCGGTCGTCGGCCAGTGCGTGCACGGCGTCCAGCCGCAGCCCGTCGAGCCGGTAGTCGCGCAGCCAGGCCAGCGCGCTCTCCCGCAGGTACGCGCGGACCTCGTCGGAGCCGGGCGCGTCGAGGTTGACCGCGGCTCCCCACGGGGTGTGGTGGGTGTCGGTGAAGTACGGGCCGAACGCCGGCAGGTGGTTGCCCGCCGGACCCAGGTGGTTGTGCACCACGTCCAGGACGACGCCCAGCCCGTGGGCGTGCGCGGCGTCGACGAACCGGGCGAGACCGGCCGGCCCGCCGTACGGCTCGTGCACCGCCCACGGGGCGATGCCGTCGTAGCCCCAGCCGTGCCGGCCGGGGAACGGACACACCGGCATCAGCTCGACGTGGGTGACGCCCAGCCCGACCAGGTGCGGCAGGCGGGAGATGGCCGCGTCGAAGGTGCCCTCGGAGGTGAAGGTGCCGATGTGCAGCTCGTACAGGACCGCGTCCTGGAGCGGGGGCGGCGGCGGGGCCCCGGGCCCGGACCCGAGCCAGGTGAAGCGCTCGAACTCGACCACCGCACTGGGCCCGTCCGGGCCCTCCGGCAGCCGCCGGCCCCGGGGGTCGGGCCGGACCACGGGATCGTCGTCCAGCACGAACCCGTACCGGTCCCCGTCGGCGGCCGGTGCCGTCGCGCCCCACCAGCCGGCCCGCTCGGGGTCCCGCGCCATCGGGAGCGACTCCTCCCGCAGCCGCAGCACGACCCGTGCCGCCTCCGGTGCCCACACCTCGAACCGCATGCTCGGTCCCCTCACAGCCGACGGTGCCCAACCTGCCCCTACCCGCGTGCGCGGGGCACGCCGCGACGTGCCCGCGCCCATCATCGCGGGCCCGCGGGCCCTCTTCTGGACACTCCGGCACCGACGGGCCGACAATCACCCTGTGACATCGAGTTTTGAGTTCCAGACCTACCCCGCGCGGCTCTCGGACGCCGAGCGGGACCGGGCCCTCGGCCTGCTCCGGGAGGGAGCGGCCCAGGGCAAGCTTTCGCACGACACGTTCCTGCGCCGCATGGAACTCGCGCTGATCGCCCGGAGGTCCGACGAGCTCTCCGCGCTGACCGCCGACCTGGGCAGCGCCGAAACGCCGTGGACGCAGCGGCTCTTCGGGTGGGTCGGCCGCGCCTCCGCCGTGGCGGTCGGCGTCCGGCGCGCCTGGCACGCCGAGAAGCTCCCGAAGCTGATGCTGCCGCAGACCGGCCCGTACCCGCTGACCATCGGCCGCGACCCGGGCAACGGGCTGCGGCTGAGCCACGACACCGTCTCGCGCCGACACGCCGAACTGCGTCCGAGCGACGGGCTGTGGGTGCTGCGCGACCTCGGCTCCACCAACGGCACCACCGTCAACGGCCGCCGCGTCACCGGCTCCGCGATCGTCCGGGCCGGCGACCAGGTCGGGTTCGGGCACATGGTGTTCCGGCTCTCGGCGCCGTGAGTCCGGACGCCCGCCACGGCACGGGAGAAGGACGGTGCCCGTGACCCCGCCCCGGATCCGTACCGCCGTCGCCGCGGACCTGCCCCGCATCGTCGAACTGGTCCACGAGCACGCCGCGTACGAGAAGGCCGCCCCGCCCGCCCCCGGGCTCGCGGAGCGGCTCGCCCCGCTGCTGTTCGGCCCGGAGGCCGACCCGGCCCTGCGCATCCTCGTCGTCGAGACCGAGGGGGGCGTGCTCGTCGGATACGCCGCGCTGTCCACCGAGTTCGCGTTCTGGGACGGCCGCCACTACCTGCACATGGACTGCCTCTACCTGGCCGGGGCCACCCGCGGGCAGGGGCTCGGTACGGCGGTGATGGACGCGGTCCGCGCGTACGCCGAGAGCCGGGGGCTGGGCCAGGTCCAGTGGCAGACCCCCGACTGGAACGAGGGCGCGATCCGCTTCTACGACCGGCTCGGCGCCCGCTCGCGCGGCAAGCTGCGGTTCACCTGGGACCTGTAGGGCGGGTGGGGCGGGTGGGAGGGCAGGGCGGGCCGCGGGTTCCGGTTCGTGGTCAGGTCCGTCCCCCGAAGTCGCGGGCCAGGAGCTTGCGGTACGCCGCCACGGCCGTGCGCGACTGGTGCTCGACCTGGGTCGTCACCGGCACCCATCGGGCCTGGAACCGGGCCGCGAAGGCCTCGCACCAGCCCGCCACCAGCCGGTCCAGGGCGGGCCCGGCCGGGTGCCCGGCGGCGCGCAGCTCGCGCAGGAGCATCGCGGCCGCCCGCAGCGCCAGGCGGCGGGCGAACGCGTCGATGCTGCCGATGTACGCGGCCGTCGCCTCCGGCGGCGCGGAGGCGGACCAGGCCTCGGTGACCCGGGGGATCAGTGCCAGCGTCCAGTCCACCGCCCGCAGCAGCGCGGACTCGCCGTCCGCGGGCAGGTCCGGGCGGGTGCGCTCCAGCACGTCGGCGACGCGCTGGGCGTCCTCGGCGAGCCGTCGGGCCAGCGCCTTCAGGGCTCCGCGGGGGTCCGGGTGCGGGGCCGGGTCGTCGACCAGGTCACCGGCCCACATGGGGACTTCGAGGATCGCGGTGGTGCCGGCGTAGCGGTGGGCGTGGTACCAGGTCGACAGCCGGGCGTCCTCGGCGGTGTCGGCGTCCTCGGCCCGGCCCACGGCTCCGGCGGTGACACCGGACTCGTTGGTGCTAGTGCTGGTGCTGGTGGCGTCGGCTCCGTCAGGGTCCGGCATGACGAAGATCCCCGGGCCGGGGGAGGGCCAGCCGGCCGCGTCCGAGGCACTGGTCTCCACCGGGATGCGCAGCTCCGCGGCCGACTTGCCGAACGGCTCCGCGAGCCCCGGTATGTCGCGGGTGAGCTGCACCCAGCTGCCGCCCAGGTCGGTCCCGTGCAGGGAGAGCTGGAGGAGGGGCCGCAGCTCGTCGATGAGCCCGGTCAGTGCGACGGTCTCGGGCGGCAGCCGGTCCGGGGCCAGTAAAGCGGGGGCCCATTCGGGTTGTTCCGGTCCGGGCGGACGGAAGAAGTTCCGGTGGTAGTCGAGCAGCGTGTACGGGCGCGGGGTCCGGTGCAGTGCGGCCCCGTCGGGGTCGGCGCACAGCAGGAAGTGCCAGCCGCCGTGCTCGCGCAGGGCCGGCTCGCGGACCACGCGGCGGGCCAGGGCCAGTGCGGTCGGGCCGCCGACCGGCTCGTTGGCGTGCGCGCCGGCGACCACGAGCACCTCGCGGCCGCCCGGCTCCCGGCCCCCGGCCGAGAGCAGCCACAGCGGGCGCCCGCCCCGGGACGTGCCCACCTGGCGGAGCCGGGCCAGGTCGGGATGCTCGTCCACGAGCGCGCGGGCGGTGAGGGCGAGTTCGCGGGCGGTGGGGTAGCACATGCCACGGAATAGGGTCACCCCGTTGCTCTGCCCGCCCCGGGGCCGGCGTACCGTTCCCGGCCGGTGATTTCCGGGGCGGGACCGGTGGGGGCGGGGCCGCGCCGGGCCGCGCCGGTCCGTGCCCCGGGGGCTTCGGTCGGCTCGCTTCGAGGGGTGGGTCGTGTGGTGTGTGGGTCCCCTCGGCGCTTGACGGGGCATGGCCTGCGGGCCCTGCCCAGGCCCACCCCTGGGGCTTCGGGCCTTCGGCCTGGCCTTCGGCCACCCCAGGCCCGGGCCCG
>NZ_JBIVNX010000104.1:0-7767 GCF_044753805.1 Streptomyces sp. NPDC093225 | reverse complement strand
GGGCTCCGCCCCTGGCCTGCGGCCACCCCAGGCCCGGGCCTGCCTCCGGACCAGCCTGCCATGACGCCTCAAGAGGCTCCCCCACACACCACGGGGCGGACCGCGTCTTCCCGACAGCGCCGGCCGGGGTGTCGCCCGGCCGGCACCGGTAGGGGTCAGGGGCAGCTGATGCGGGTGTCGCCGGCGTCGGTGGTGCAGGTGTCGAAGCCGGAGCCGCCGTTGGCCGTGTCGTTGGCGGTGACACCGTCGGTGGTGGTCAGGCGGTCGTTGCCGTAGTAGCCGGTGAGGGTGTCGTTGCCGCGGTCGCCGTTCATGGTGTCGTCGCCGAAGCCGCCGTCGAGGTTGTCGTTGCCCGGTCCGCCGAGGACGGTGTCGTTGCCGTAGCCGGCGCGGACGGTGTCGTTGCCGCTCAGCGCGCAGATCACGTCGTTGCCGAAGCCGCCGGTGAGGGTGTCGGTGCCGGAGGTGCCGACGATCGTGCAGCCCCGGTTGTTGTTGACCGCCGTGGTGGCGGTGGCGCTGTTGTTGCCGGTGTTCGGGTCCTGCGGGGCGCTGCTGGTCGCGGAGGCCGTGTCGGTCAGGGTGCCGGTGGTGCGCGGTTCGGCCGTGACGGTCACGGTGGCGGCGGCGCCGGGGGCCAGGCTGCCCAGGGCGCAGGTCGCGCCCGTGGTGGTGGTGAGGGTGCAGGTGCCCTGGGAGGGGACGGCCGACAGCAGCGTGCCGCCCGCGCCGGAAAGGGAGTCGGTCAGGGTCACGCCCGTCGCGGTGGCGGTCGAGGAGGCCGCGTTGGTCACCCGCACCGTGTACGTCGCCTGGTCGCCGATGCTCACGGACGTCGTACCGGAGTTCGTCACCGACAGGTCGGCCGACGGCGGCGGGGGCGTGGTGCCGCCACCGCCGAGGTAGCGGGCCACGCCGCGGTCGGCGGCGAGGCTGTTGGCCTGGCCGACCACCCCGCCGGCGACGATCTTCCCGTCGGGCTGCAGGGCCACTTGGGAGGCCTGCTCGGAGGGGCCGCCGAAGTCGGTCGTCAGCCGGCCGTCGCCGTCGAAGGAGGTGTCCGCAGCACCGTTGGTGGTGTACCGGGCCAGTGCCCAGTCGCCCGCGTACCGGCCCGCGGCGACGATCCGGCCGTCGGACTGCAGGGCGACGTCCGCGGCGTCGGCGGTGTCCGGTCCGAAGCTGGTGGCGACCCGGCCGCCGGTGCCGAACGTCGGGTCCAGGGCGCCTGCCACGGTGAAGCGCGCCACCCCGAAGACGTTGTCATCGCCGGTCGCGACGACGATCCGGCCGTCGGACTGCAGGGCCACGCCCCGGGCCCTGGCCCCGAAGCCGGGGGTCGCCCTGCCGTCGCCGTCGAAGGTGGGGTCGAGGCTGCCGTCGGTGTTGTAGCGGGCCAGCGTGACGCCGCTGGGGCCGGTCCCGCCGACGACGAGCCGGCCGTCGGGCTGGAGCGCCAGGTCGGAGGCCGAGGCGAACGTGCCGCCCGGGAAGGTGGTGACGGTCTTTCCGTCGCCGTCGAACGTCGGGTCCGGGGAGCCGTTGGCGTCCCAGCGGACCACGACCCAGCTCGCGAAGCTCTGGCCGGCCGCCACGATCCGGCCGTCGGGCCGTACGGCCACCGTCATGGCGGTCTCGATCGCGTCCGGGTCGATGTCGGTGACCGCCCTGCCGCCGGTACCGAAGGTCGGGTCGAGGCTGCCGTCGGGGTTGTAGCGGGCGGCCACCCAGTCGCCGTAGCCGGCGATCGAGGTGGACCCGCCCACCGCGATGATCTTGCCGTCGGGTTGCAGGGCCAGGGCCCTGGCCTCGTCGTTGTTGAGGTCGAAGTCGGTGTTGACGATGCCGTCGCCGCCGAAGCTGGCGTCCAGGCTGCCGTCGGCGTTGTAGCGCACCAGCACGAAGTCGCCGCCGGTCTCGTCGAAGTAGCCGTCTCCCACGGTGATGATCTTGCCGTCGGGTTGCACGGCCATGCCCGAGACGTTCTCGTAGCCGGTCACGTCCGTGACGACCTTGCCGTCGCCGCTGAACGTCGGGTCCAGGTCGCCGGGAGCGGCCGCGGCCGCTCCCGGCAGGCCGAGTACGAGCGCGAGGGCTGCGGCGCTCGCGGCGCCGGCGCGCCCGGCCCGGCGCCGTGGGGAGTGCAGGGGCATGCGCGACCAACTTCCGTCCGTCGGGTCCTGGGGTCGCCACAGCTTTCTGGCACGCCGCGGCCGGGTGGGGCCGCGGCGGGCCGGGGCTGCGCCCAGTGGACCGCCGGGTTCCACCCCCAGGGGTGACGGGGCCGTCACTCGGACGAACGCGGAGCGGGGATCCGTGGCGGGCCCGCACGCCTCGGGGCGCCCGGTCGTGACGGCCGGCCCGCGATCACCCGGCCGGCGATCGCGCGGTCGGCATCGGCTAGTGACCTGGTTCGGAGATCCTCTCGCAGTAGCGGCAGATACGGTCGAGGATCTGATCGGCGGTCTTGGTCCACTTGAAGGGCCTGGCCTCGTTGTTCCAGACCTTGATCCAGTCCTCGAGTGAGGTCTTGAGGTCGTCGAGAGAGCAGAACACCCCACGCTCGAGGCAGCGCCGTTCCAGCTCTGCGAACCACCGCTCGACCTGGTTGATCCAGGACGAGTAGGTCGGGGTGAAATGGAGCTGGAAGCGGGGGTGCGCCAGCAGCCACTTGTGCACCGCCGGGGCCTTGTGGGCGGAGAGGTTGTCGCAGATCACGTGGACCGCCAGGCCCTTGTCGGTCTGGCGGTCGATCTCGTCGAGGAAGTCGCGGAAGTCCACGGCCCGGTGCTGGGCTGACAGTTTCGTGATCACCTTCCCGGTTGCGGTGTTCAGGGCGGCGAACAGGTCGACGGTGCCGTGCCGGACGTAATCGAAGCTCCGCCGCTCGGGCACTCCCGGGATCATGGGCAGGACCGGGGCTGTCCGTTCCAGGGCCTGGATCTGCGGCTTCTCGTCCACCGCGAACACCGCCGCGTTCGCCGGAGGGGCCAGATAGAGACCGACGACGTCACGGACCTTGTCGATCAGGAACGGGTCCGGGGAGATCTTGAACGTCTCGGTCCGCCACGGCTGCAGGCCGAAGGCGTGCCAGATCCGCAGCACACTCGCCGGGGAGATCCCCACGACCTTGGCCAGCTCCCGCTTGGACCAGTGCGTCCCGCCCGGGGGTGTCTCCTCCAGGGTGCGGACCACCACCTCTTCCACCTGGGCGTCGGTGATGGTCCGCGGCACCCCGGGCCTCGGCTCGTCCGCCAGGCCGTCCAGCCGCTCGCGCAGGAACCGGGTCCGCCACCGGCGCACGGTTCCTCTGCCGATGTCGAGTCGCGCGGCGACCACGGTGTTGTTCCAGCCGTTCGCGCACGCCAGCACGATGCGGGCGCGAACAGCCAGTCCCTGCGCGGTCGAGCGGCGCTTGGCCCAGTTCTCCAGCGTCAGCCGCTCGGCCTCCGACAACACGACGGGTTCCAGCCGGGTATCGCCCATGCTCACAGGACAGCGTGGACGCGAGACGCGGCGCAGGCGAACACCGCAATCTGAAACAGGGGTCACCTCACGTGGCGACCCACCGACTCAAAACCAGATCACTAGCCGTAGCGGCCCGCGAACCAGGCGGCCGCGGCCTGCGTGTGCAGGGGGAACGCCAGCGGGCCGGGGGCGCGCAGGACGTGCCAGCCGGTGGTCTCGTCAGTGGCGACGGGCGCGGGCAGGTCGGCCGCGGGGCGGGGTGGCAGCAGGCCGAACAGGAGCAGGTGGCCGGCCGGGGAGCTGAGCGCGTCGGCGAGGACGACGCGGCCGGCCGGGGCCTCGATGCCGGTCTCCTCCCGCAGCTCGCGGACCACGGCGTCCCGCCAGTCCTCGCCGTGGTCGATGAAACCCCCGGGGAGGGCGGTGCCGCCGCGGGCCGGTTCGATCGTGCGGGTGATGACGACGAGGCCGGTGCCCCGGTCGTCGGTCACGGGGAGCAGGGCCACGGCCACGGGGAGCGGGTTGCGGTAGGCGGTGCTGCCGCAGGCCCCGCAGGTGCGGGGCCAGGGCGCCGCGGCGGAGTCGTAGGGGGCTCCGCAGGAGGAGCAGTGCGAGTCCTTCACCGGTGCTGACACGTGGGGGATGGTAGAGGAAGGGACATGCGACGGCTGGGTGTTGGACGGATCGGAATCCGCTGCCTGCTCGGGGCGGCGGGCGCCGCGTGCCTGCTGCTCGGGACGATGGGCGGGGCGGCGGGCGACGTGGCGGGCCGGGCGGCGGGCTACGCGGCGGGCCGGGCGGTGCCGCGGACGGGTGGCGAACCGGTGCCCGCGTTCGTGGCGCTGCGCGACGTGGACCCGAGCGTCGCCGAGGAGATGCGGTACGCCACGGCGCACAACTTCACCGGCACGCGGGTGGACGGCTACCCGGAGGCCGTGTGCCTGCTGACCCGGCCGGCGGCCGAGGCGCTGTCCCGGGCGCAGCGCTCGCTCCTCGCGCGGGGGTACGGGCTGAAGGTGTACGACTGCTACCGGCCGCGCCGGGCGGTGGCGCACTTCGTGCGCTGGGCGCGGGACGCTTCGGACCAGCGGACCAAGGCGGAGTTCTACCCGCGGGTCGACAAGTCCCGGCTGTTCGCGGAGGGTTACATCGCCGAGCGGTCGGGGCACAGCCGCGGCAGCACGGTCGACGTGACGCTCGTACGGCTGCCGGGCCGGGCCGGGCGGCCGGGCGGGGAGGTGGACATGGGGTCGCCCTTCGACCTCTTCGACCCGGTGTCGCACACGGCCGACCCGACCGTGGGGCGCGAGCAGCACGCGCACCGCACGGAGCTGGGGGCGGCGCTGGCGGCGCAGGGCTTCGTCAACCTGCCCGAGGAGTGGTGGCACTTCACCTACC
Organism: Streptomyces sp. NPDC093225; assembly: GCF_044753805.1. Lineage (NCBI taxonomy): Bacteria > Bacillati > Actinomycetota > Actinomycetes > Kitasatosporales > Streptomycetaceae > Streptomyces > Streptomyces sp. NPDC093225. Next base: position 2,901 of record NZ_JBIVNX010000104.1, on the reverse strand, counting down.
GCCCGGAGCCCTACCCGGACACGTACTTCGACGTCCCTGTCGCGCTGCGGGTGGGCCGCAGTACCGTCGCGGTATGGCAGCAGCAGAGCGCACGTTCGAGTCGTACGAGGACTTCTGGCCGTACTACGTGGCCATGCACTCCCGCGCCGCGACGCGCTGGGTGCACCTGACCGGGACCCTGACGGGACTCGCGGTGGCGGCGTACGGGCTGGCGCGCGGGCGGAAGCGGTACGCGCTGGCGTTCCCGCTGATCGGGTACGGCACCGCCTGGCCGGCGCACTTCTGGATCGAGGGGAACAACCCGGCGACGTTCGGGCATCCGGCCTGGTCGCTGCGCGGGGACGCGCAGATGATCCGGATGATGCTGGCCGGCCGGGACGCGGAGCTGGCCGAGACCGCGGAGAAGTGGCTGGCGGAGAACCCCTGACCCCGGGGCCCGCCCCGTGGCAGACTTCTGACGGATCGTCAGCTCGACGGTCGGTGAGGTCTGCCTGGGGAGGGATCGTGACGCCGCGCACACGCACACCGGTGGTGCCCGGATGGTTCGGGTACGTCGCGCTCGGTACGGGCGAGGAGGAGTTCCGGCTGCTGGGGACCCGGTGCACGACCTGCACCTCGGTGTTCTTCCCCCGCGAGGACTCGTTCTGCCGCAACCCCGGCTGCGCCGGGGGCGAGCTGGTGGAGGTACCGCTGTCCCGGCGCGGCCGCGTCTGGTCGTACACCGACGGGCGCTACCGGCCACCCGCGCCGTACGTCTCCGATCCGGCGGAGCCCTGGGTCCCGTACACGCTCGTCGCGGTGGAGCTGGCGGCGGAGCGGATGGTGGTGCTGGGCCAGGCGGAGCCCGGCGTGACCCCGGCGGACCTGGCCGTGGGCATGGAGGTCGAGGTGGTGCCCGGCGTCCTCGACGAGGACACGGACACCACCTGGACCACGTGGCGGTTCCGGCCCGTGCCGGCCGTGGAGCGGGAGGTCGGCGCATGACCGGGATCCGCGGTGCGGCCGGGGACGTGGCGGTGCTGGGCGCCGGCATGCATCCGTGGGGCAAGTGGGGACGCAGCTTCGTCGAGTACGGCACGGCCGCGGCGCGCGCCGCCCTGGCCGACGCCGGGCTGGGCTGGTCCGACGTGGGCTCGGTGGTCGGCGCGGACACCATGCGCTCCGGGTACCCGGGCTACGTGGCCGGAGCCACCTTCGCCCGGGCACTGGGCTGGCAGGGCGCGCGCGTGACCAGCGTGTACGCGGCCTGCGCCTCCGGCGCCCAGGCGGTGGGAACGGCCCGGGCGCAGATCCTGGCGGGGCTGGCCGACGTGGTGCTCGTGGTGGGCGCGGACGCGGCGCCCAAGGGGTTCTTCGCCCCGGCGGGCGGCGACCGCCCGGACGACCCCGACTGGGTGCGCTTCCGGGTGCTGGGCGCGACGAACCCCGCGTACTTCGCACTGTTCGCGCGCCGCCGGATGGCGGTGTACGGCGACACCCCGGAGGACTTCGCCCGGGTCAAGGTGAAGAACGCGGCCGCGGGCGCGCTCAACCCCAACGCCCGCTACCGCAAGCCCGTGACCGCCGACGAGGTGGCCGCGTCCGCGGTGGTCGCCGACCCGCTGCGCCTGCTGGACATCTGCGCGACCTCGGACGGCGCCGCCGCCCTGGTCCTGACCAGCACGGAGTTCGCCCACGCGCGGGGGGTCGCGGACCCGGTGCGGATCCGTGCGGTCTCGACGGTGACACCGACCTACCCGCGAACGGTCCTCGACCTCCCGGACATCGGCACGGACTCCGCGGCTGCCGTCGAGCCGGCCCCGGGGAGCTTCCGCTCCGCGATCGCCCGGGCGGCGTACGAGGAGGCCGGCCTCGGCCCCGAGGACCTCTCGCTGGCCGAGGTCTACGACCTGTCCACGGCCCTGGAGCTGGAGTGGTACGAGGACATCGGCCTGTGCGGCGAGGGCGAGGGCGCCAAGCTGGTGCGCGAGGGCGCCACGGCCCTGGGCGGCCGGATCCCGGTCAACCCCAGCGGCGGCCTGGCCTCCTTCGGGGAGGCGGTCCCGGCCCAGGCCATCGCACAGGTGTGCGAATTGACCTGGCAGCTGCGCGGCACGGCGGGCGACCGCCAGGTTCCGGCCGCCCGCGCCGGAATCACGGCGAACCAGGGGCTGTTCGGGCACGGGTCGGCGATCGTGGCGGTGAGGTGAGGCGGTAGTCGTCGGGACAGCTCGCAAGACCAACGGCGCCGGTCGGGACTCGGGGCGTCCCGCGGGGTCGGCAAGACCGGCGGCGGAGGCGGTCCGGGGCTGCGGAAGTGCCCCGTGGTGTGTGGGTCCCCTCGGTGCTTGACCCGGCAGGGCCTGCAGGCCCTGCGGCAGGCCCACCCCTGGGGCTTCGGGGGCTCCGCCCCTGGCCTCCGGCCACCCCAGGCCCGGGCCTGCCTCCGGACCAGCCTGCCCTACCGCCTCAAGCACCTCCCCCACACACCACGGGACGGGAGCACTTCGGGGCGCAGCCTTCGTGCCCGGCAGCGCTTCGTAAGTGACCGCGTGCGATGCGCGGCAGGGCTCCGCGTGCCGCAGGGCTCCGCCTGCGGCAGGCCGCCGGACCCGACGGAACGGCGATTCGTGCGCGGTATCGCTTCATGCACGACGGCAACCGCGGCCCTTCGTCCGCGACGGTCAAGACATCGACGGCACCCCACACATCCGTGGCTGATCCGAGTCGGCCCCGGTGTTCGTCGGCGCCCCCTCCCCCGGCCCGTCCTTCCTTGGCGGTGCCTTGGCGGGTCCCGTGGTGTGTGGGGGAGGCGCTTGACAGGTCGTGGCAGGCTGGTCCGGAGGCAGGCCCGGGCCGGAGGTGGCCGAAGGCCAGGCCGAAGGCCCAAAGCCTCCGGGGTGGGCCTGCCGCAGGGCCTGC
>NZ_JBIVNX010000103.1:7843-8320 GCF_044753805.1 Streptomyces sp. NPDC093225 | reverse complement strand
GCCCGGTTACATTCCGAACCCGGAAGCTAAGCCTTTCAGCGCCGATGGTACTGCAGGGGGGACCCTGTGGGAGAGTAGGACGCCGCCGAACAATCTTTCAAAAGGACCCTTGGTCCCAGCGTTCACGCTGGGACCAAGGGTCCTTTTTGTTTTGCTCCACCTAGATTTGCCGAAGCGCGGCCGGGGGCCGGCTGCGCGAGAATGACAGCGGTACCCCGAAGACAGGAGTCTGACCCATGTCCACCAACTCTCCCGACGATCGTCCGGAGCGCGAGCCGCGTCGACGCGACGGCGGTGACAGGGGCGGCTACCGCGGGGGCTTCCGCCGTGACGACCGTGGTGGCGACCGGCGTGACGACCGCGGTGACGACCGCGGTGGCGACCGTGGCGGCTTCCGCCGCGACGACGACCGGGGCGGCTACCGTCGTGACGACCGTGGCCCGCGCCGTGACGACGACCGTGGTGGCGACCGCGGTG
>NZ_JBIVNX010000103.1:0-7747 GCF_044753805.1 Streptomyces sp. NPDC093225 | reverse complement strand
GGTGGGTTCCGTCGTGACGACCGTCCGCACGGTGGCGGGTTCCGCCGGGATGACCGCCCTTCGGGTGGCTTCCGCCGCGACGACCGCGCCCCCCGCCGCGAGGACGACCGTGGTGGCGACCGCGGTGGGTTCCGTCGTGACGACCGTCCGCACGGTGGCGGGTTCCGCCGGGATGACCGCCCTTCGGGTGGCTTCCGCCGCGACGACCGCGCCCCCCGCCGGGACGACGACCGTGGCTACGAGCGTCGTGACGACCGTGGTGGCGACCGTGGCGGCTTCCGCCGTGACGACCGCCAGGGCGGCGGCGGTGGCTTCCGCCGCGACGACCGCGGCCCGCGCCGCGACGACGACCGTGGCGGCTTCCGCCGCGACGACCGTGGCGGCGACCGCGGCCACGAGCGTCGTGACGACCGTGGCGGCTTCCGTCGTGACGACCGCCAGGGCGGCGGCGGTGGCTTCCGCCGCGAGGACCGTCCGTACGGCGGCGGTGGCGGTGGCTTCCGCCGTGACGACCGTGCGCCGCGCCGCGACGACGACCGTGGTGGCGACCGCGGTGGGTTCCGCCGTGACGACCGTGGTGGCGACCGCGGCTACGAGCGTCGTGACGACCGTGGTGGCGACCGTGGCGGCTTCCGCCGTGACGACCGCCAGGGCGGCGGCGGTGGTTTCCGTCGTGACGACCGTGCGCCGCGCCGCGAGGACGACCGTGGTGGCGACCGCGGTGGGTTCCGTCGCGATGACCGCGGTGGCGACCGTGGCCACGAGCGTCGTGACGACCGCGGTGGCGACCGTGGCGGCTTCCGCCGTGACGACCGCCAGGGCGGCGGCGGTGGCTTCCGCCGTGACGACCGCGGCCCGCGCCGCGACGACGACCGCGGTGGGTTCCGTCGCGACGACCGTGGTGGCGACCGCGGTGGGTTCCGCCGTGACGACCGCGGCCCGCGCCGCGACGACGACCGCGGCGGCGACCGCGGTGGGTTCCGTCGCGACGACCGCGGTGGCGACCGTGGCGGCTACCGCGGCCGGGACGACCGGGGCGGCGACCGCGGCGGCTACCGGGGCCGGGACGACCGTGGCGGCTACGGTCGCCGCGACGACCGCGACTTCCGTGACCGCGACCGCGAGCCGATCAAGCGCCTGCCGATCGACGAGGACGTCACCGGCAACGAGATCGACGCGGACGTGCACCAGGAGCTCCTGAGCCTGCCCAAGACGCTGGCCGAGGACGTCGCGCGCAACCTCGTCATGGTCGCCCGCCTCATCGACGAGGACCCCGAGCAGGCCTACGCCTACTCGCGCATCGCCCTGCGGCTCGCCTCCCGCGTCGCCGCCGTCCGCGAGGCGGCCGGCTTCGCCGCGTACGCCAGCCAGAAGTACAGCGAGGCGCTCGCGGAGTTCCGCGCCGCCCGCCGCATGACCGGCTCCGTCGAGCTGTGGCCCGTCATGGCCGACTGCGAGCGCGGCCTCGGCCGCCCCGAGCGCGCGCTGGCGATGGCCGGCGAGCCCGAGGTGCAGAAGCTGGACAAGGCAGGCCAGGTCGAGATGCGCCTGGTCGCAGCCGGTGCCCGCCGGGACATGGGGCAGCTGGACGCCGCCATCGTGACCCTGCAGAGCCCGGAGCTCGCCTCCAACTCCGTCCAGGCCTGGACGCCCCGCCTGCGCTACGCGTACGCGGACGCCCTGCTGGCCGCCGGCCGCGAGGACGAGGCCCGCGAGTGGTTCGCCAAGGCACTGGAGGCGGACAAGGACGGCACCACCGACGCGTCCGACCGGCTCGCCGAGATGGACGGCGTCGAGTTCGTCGACGCGCTCGACGACGACGAGACCGAGGGCGAGTCGTACGAGAACGCCGACGACCCGGAGGTCCGCAACGCCCTGCGCGCCTCGGACCAGGCCGAGTACTACGACGAGGACGACGAGGACTACGAGCCGCTCGAGCAGTCCGCGGCCGATGCCGACGTCGACCTGACCGACGAGGGCGCCGGCGCCGACGAGACGGACGACCGGGACGCGGACCGCCGCGCCTGATCCCCGCAGCACATCAAGAAGGGCGGCACCCCCACGGGGGTGCCGCCCTTCGGCGTTTCCGCGGCCGCTCCGCGTCGTCGGTCCGTCGACGCCGGGGCGCCGGGGCGCCGGGGAGCGCCGGGACGTCAGTCCAGGGCGCGCAGCACCAGACCGGTGGCCGGCTTCGGGCCGAACGAGGTCGACTTGCGGGGCATGGTGACGCCCTGGCGCGCGAGGTCCCGTACGACCTCCTCGCGGACCGGGTGCATCAGGACCGCCGTGCCGCCGTGCCGCTCGGCCATCTCCACGGTCGCCGCCGTGTCGTGGATGTACGTGATCTGCTCGGGCTCGTCGGGGACCTGCCACAGGTGGTCGAGCAGGGCGGCGTGCAGGACCGTGGCGTCGAGCCGGCGCCAGGCCTCGGGCCGGTCGCGGCGGATCGTGCGGTCGAGCAGCTCCGGGTCGGGGTCGGTGACCAGGTGGAAGGAGCCGTCGCCGGTGAGGAGCAGGGCGTTGCCCCGCTCGGCCGCCTCGGCGAGGGCCGCCATCGCGCGCGGCAGCGGGCCCTCGACGGTACGGACGCGGAAGGAGCCGTCCAGGGCGGCCAGCGCCTCGGCCACCGGCAGGCGCCGCAGCATCCGGTGGATGGCGCGGACCTGGAGGGGGTAGCGGGCGGTGTCGACCAGGAGGACCAGGCCGTAGTCCCAGGCACCGGGCTCCGAGTGCTCGGACTGCAGGCGCAGGTACGTGGCCCAGCGGTGGTGGCCGTCGGCGATGAGCGCCTGGCGGTGGTCGAGGTCGGCGGTGACCACGGCCAGCTCGGCCGGGTCGGTGATGGACCACAGGCGGTGCTGGAAGCCGTCCTCGGTGGTGGTGGCGAGCAGCGGCTCACGGGCCACGGTGCCCTCGACGACCGCGGCGGCGCCGGTGCGGGTGCCCTCGCCGAGGTAGGTGAGGAGCAGCGGTTCCAGGTTGGCCGCGGTGGCGCGCATGAGGCCGGCGCGGTCGGCGACCACGTGCGGCATGACGTCCTCGTGGGGCAGCACGATGCCCTCGGCGGCGGGCGACAGCGCGAGGGCGCCGATCAGACCGCGCTGGAGGAGGTCGCCCTTGCGCTGCTCGTACACGTACAGGGCGGGCCGCGGGTCCGGGCTGAGGACGCCCTCGGCGAGCCAGTCGCGCAGGGTGCGGGCGGCCTGGGCGCCGCGGGCCTCGGGGGTGTCGGCCTGCGGGAGGATCAGCCGGACGATGTTGTGGGGGTCCGCGGACTCGAGGTGGTTGAGGCCGTCGGGGCGTACGACCACGTCGTAGGGCGGGGAGGTGACGGCGGCGAGGCTGCCGACGCGCTCCGGGACATAGCGCAGGCCGTGGAAGGGGATCAGGCGCAGTCCGTGCTCCGCGGTACCAGTTGTGGTCATTGGTGCATCGTAAGGCGCGTCTCGCCATGCGGGATGATCGGGGGAGACGGATTAGGACGAGAGCGGACGAGGGAGCTGGGCGATGAGCCGGGAGACCAGAACCAGGCCTGCGGGGAGCGAGCGGAGCCTGCACCGGGCCTACGACACGGCTCTGCTGGACCTCGACGGGGTGGTGTACGCGGGCGGGCAGGCGATCGCGCACGCGGTCGAGTCGCTGGGCGTGGCCCGGGCGGACGGGATGCACCTGGCGTACGTCACCAACAACGCGCTGCGCACCCCGGACGCGGTGGCCGAACACCTGACGGAGCTGGGCATCGCGACCGCGGCCGGGGACGTCATCACCTCCGCGCAGGCGGTCGCGCGGCTGATCGCCGAGCAGGTGCCGGCCGGGTCGCGGGTGCTGGTGGTCGGCGGCGAGGGGCTGCGGGTCGCGCTGCGCGAGCGGGGGCTCGTACCGGTGGACTCGGCAGACGAGCCGGAGCTGGCGGCGGTGGTGCAGGGGTACGGGGGGCCGGAGCTGCCGTGGAGCCGGTTCGCGGAGGCCTCGTACGCGATCGCGCGCGGGGTGCCCTGGTACGCGTCCAACACCGACCTGACGATCCCCAGCGCGCGGGGCATCGCGCCGGGCAACGGGGCGGCGGTGGAGGTGGTGCGCATCGCGACCGGTGCCGAGCCGCAGGTCGCGGGCAAGCCGCTGACGCCGATGCACCGGGAGACGATCCTGCGGACCGGGGCCGAGCGGCCGCTGGTGGTCGGGGACCGGTTGGACACGGACATCGAGGGGGCGGTCAACGGCGGTGTGGACTCGCTGCTGGTGCTCACCGGTGTGACGGACGCGGCGCTGCTGCTGGCGGCGGAGCCGAAGTACCGGCCGACGTACGTCGACGCGGACCTGCGGGGGCTGTTGACGGGGCAGCCCGAGGTCGAGGCGGTCGGGGCCGGCGCCGGTGCGGCCGGTTTCCGCTGCGGCGGTTGGACGGCGGTGGCGGGCGACGGGGTGCTGGAGCTGCGCGGCGCCGGGGACGGGAGGCCGATGGACGGGCTGCGGGCGCTGTGCGCGGCGGCCTGGACGCAGGCGGACGAGGGGGCGTGCCGGCTGGACGCGGGCAAGGCCCTGTCGCTGCTGGGGTTGTAGGGGCCGCGCGGCCCGGGACCGGGGGCGGGGCAGCGGGGGCGCTCGAGAGCGCTCGGGGGGCTCGTGGCCGTCCACCGGGGCTCCGCTTTCCGAGGGTAGGCTAACCTAACCGCGTGTTGGTCGAGAGCCCCCCTGAAACGAGCGCGCCGCCGGGCGCCGCCGTGCCCCGGTCCCGGTCCGCGGTGCGCGCGGCCGGCCTGCTGGCCGCCGTCGCCGTCCTCGTCCTGGTCGCGGCGGCGAGCATCGCCGTCGGTTCCAAGTCGGTGTCCCCGGCCGAGGTCTGGCACGGCCTCTTCCACTACTCCGGCACCGTCACCGACGTGGTGGTGCGCGATTCCCGGGTGCCGCGCACGGTGCTCGGCCTGCTGGTGGGGCTCTCCCTCGGGCTGGCCGGCGCGGTGATGCAGGCGCTGACCCGCAACCCGCTGGCCGAGCCGGGCATCCTCGGCGTCAACGCCGGTGCCGCGGCGGCGGTGGTGTCGGCGGTCAGCGTCCTCGGGGCCTCCACGCTGCGGGAGTTCGTCTGGTACGCCTTCGCCGGCGCGGCCCTGGTCTCGGTGCTGGTGTACGTACTGGGCGGGAGCCGCAGCGCCACGCCCGTGCGGCTGGCCCTCGCGGGTACGGCGGCGAGCGCGGCCCTGGTCGGCTACATCAACGCGGTCGTCCTGATGGACAGCAAGGCGCTGGACCGGCTGCGGTTCTGGACGGTCGGCTCGCTCACCTCGGCCAACGCCGACACGGTGTGGCAGGTGCTGCCGTTCGTGGCGGTCGGCGCGGTGCTGGCGCTGGCGCTGGGCCGGCCGCTGAACGCGATGGCCATGGGCGACGACACGGCGCGGGCGCTCGGCGCGCACCTGACGCGGACCCGGGTGGTCGCCATGCTGGCCATCACCCTGCTGTGCGGCGCGGCGACCGCGGCGTGCGGTCCCATCGTGTTCGTCGGCCTGATGGTCCCGCACCTGGCGCGCGTGTTCACCGGCCCCGACATGCGGTGGATCCTCGCCTACTCCGCGGTGCTCTCGCCCGTGCTGCTGCTCGGCGCCGACGTCGTGGGACGGGTCGTCACCAGGCCCGCGGAGCTCCAGGTCGGCATCGTCACCGCGCTCATCGGCGGACCGGTCTTCATCTACCTCGTACGACGCCGGAGGATGGCGCAGCTGTGAGCGTGACTTCGCGTGTGGCACCGGGCGGCGCGGCCGCCGGTGCGAAGGGGGCGCGTCCGCGGACCCGGGTGCTGCGGGCACCGGGCGGGACGTCGCTGCGGGTGGAGCCCCGTGCCCTGCTGGTCGGGGCCGGCCTGGTGGCCTTGGCGCTGGTGGCCGCCGTCGTGCTGATCGGCACCGGCGACTACCCGATCGCGCCGCCGGACGTGGTCCGGACCCTGCTCGGCGCGGGCGCGCCGGCCGACGAGTTCATCGTCAACGACCTGCGGCTGCCGCGGGTGCTGGTGGGCCTGCTGGTCGGCGCCTCGCTGGGGATGGCGGGCGCGGTGTTCCAGTCCGTCACCCGCAATCCGCTGGGCTCGCCCGACGTGCTGGGCTTCGGCTACGGCTCGGCGGTCGGCGCGCTGACGGTGATCGTGCTCTTCCACGGCGGGGCCACCGCCGTCGCGGCCGGCGCGCTGGTCGGCGGACTCGTCACGGGCGTGGCGATCTACCTGCTGGCCTGGAAGCGGGGCGTGCACGGCTACCGGCTCGTCCTGGTCGGCATCGGCGCCGCCGCGATGCTGGTGGCCGCCATCAACTACCTCCTGACCAAGGCGCAGATGGTGGACGCCACCCGGGCCATGGTGTGGCTGACCGGTTCGCTGGGCGGCCGTGACTGGGCACAGGTGTGGCCGCTGCTGGCGACCTGCGCGGTGCTGTTCCCGCTCGCCCTCGGCCGCAGCCGGGCGCTGCGGATGATGGAGATGGGGGACGACGCGGCGTACGCGCTGGGCGTCCCGGTCGAGCGCACGCGGATGCTGCTGATGCTGGTGGCGGTGCTGCTCACCACGGCCGCCAGCGCGGCGGCAGGTCCCATCAGCTTCGTCGCGCTGGCCGCGCCCCAGCTGGCCCGCCGGCTGACCCGGTCGCCGGGGGCGAACCTGCTGACCTCCGCGCTGATGGGCGCGGTGCTGCTGCTGGTCTCCGACTGGGCCTCGCAGCGGGCCTTCGGCTCCGACCAGCTGCCGGTGGGCGTGGTCACGGGCCTGGTCGGCGGCGTGTACCTGTTGTGGCTGCTGGTCGGCGAGCGCAGGGCGGGGCGGATATGAACGAGAAGGCAAGGGGTACCCAAGTGCAGCGGCTCACCGCGGAGAACGTCACCCTCGGCTACGACCAGCGGGTCATCGCCGAGAACCTGTCGGTGGAGATCCCCGACCGCTCCTTCACCGTCATCGTCGGGCCCAACGCCTGCGGCAAGTCCACGCTGCTGCGCGCGCTGTCGCGGATGCTCAGGCCGAGTGCCGGGCGGGTGCTGCTGGACGGGCAGGCCATCTCCTCGCTGCCGGCGAAGAAGGTGGCGAAGACGCTGGGGCTGCTGCCGCAGTCCTCGATCGCCCCGGACGGGATCACCGTCACGGACCTGGTCGCCCGCGGCCGCTACCCGCACCAGGGCCTGCTGCGACAGTGGTCGCCGGAGGACGAGCGGATCGTCCGGGAGTCCATGGCCGCGACCGGCGTGGCCGGCGTGGCCGAGCGGTCCGTGGACGAGCTGTCCGGCGGCCAGCGGCAGCGGGTGTGGATCGCGATGGCGCTGGCCCAGCAGACGCCGCTGCTGCTGCTCGACGAGCCGACCACGTACCTCGACATCCAGCACCAGATCGACGTGCTGGACCTGTGTGCGGAGCTGCACGAGGAGCAGGGGCGGACGCTGGTGGCCGTCCTGCACGACCTCAACCACGCCGCCCGGTACGCGACGCACCTGATCGCCATGCGCGACGGCCGGATCGTGGCCGAGGGGGCGCCCGGCGACATCGTGACGGCCGAGCTGGTGGAGGAGGTCTTCGGACTGCGCTGCCAGGTCATCGACGACCCGGAGACGGGCACCCCGCTGGTCATCCCGGCCGCGCGGGCGGCGCGGGCGGCGAAGCGGGGCGCGGGCGTCTAGAGGCAACGCCGTTCAGTTAAGGGCGGGGGCTGTTCGTCAAGGCCCGTGAACGAGGCAGCGGAGCTGCTGTAGAAGAGGTTTGTCCTCCAAGACATCC
>NZ_JBIVNX010000102.1:0-8549 GCF_044753805.1 Streptomyces sp. NPDC093225 | reverse complement strand
CCGAAGCCTCCGGGGTGGGCCTGCCGCAGGGCCTGCAGGCCATGGGCAGTCAAGCGCCGAGGGGACCCACACACCACGGGGCGGCCCCGCGAAGCGAGCTCACCCCGACACCAGTGACCCGGCCGACCCGCCCCGCCCTGGTCTGCCACCCATCACCCGCCACCCGTCACTCCGTCGCATCAGGACGCACCGCGATGTGGTCGGGCTCGAGTTCGACCAGGACGCGGTGCTCCATCCCGAGCGCCGCCGTGTACTCGGCGGGCAGTTGGAGGCGGCCGGCGCGGTCCAGGGTGGCGTACTCGCGGGAGACCAGCGACTCGCGGCCGTCCGCGTCGACCTCGGTGCGGCGCAGCACCTCGGAGGAGGTGCGGCCGTCGCGGATGGCCACCGTACGGCGCACCTCCGAGGCGACGGCCTGGTCGTGCGTGACGATCACGATGGTCGTGCCCAACTCCTCGTTGGCCCGGCGGAAGGCGGCGAAGACCTGCTCGGCGGTGGCGGAGTCGAGTTCGCCGGTCGGTTCGTCCGTGAGCAGGACGGACGGGGAGTTGGCCAGCGCCACGGCGATGGCCACGCGCTGCTGCTGGCCGCCGGAGAGCTGCCGGGGGTGGTGGTCGGCGCACTCGGCCACGCCGAGCATGGACAGCAGTTCCCGCGCCCGGTCCGCCTGCGCGCGGCGCCGCCCGCGGCCGCGCAACCGCATGGGCAGGGCCACGTTCTGGGCGGCCGTCAGGTACGGCAGGAGGTTGCGGGAGGTCTGCTGCCACACGAACCCGACCGCGTTCCGCCGGTAGTCGAGGCGGTCCTTGGCGGTCATGGCGAGCAGGTCCCGGCCGGCCACCCGGGCCGCGCCAGCGGTCGGGACGTCCAGCCCCGCGAGGATGTTCATGAGGGTGGACTTGCCGCTGCCGGAGGCGCCGACCAGGGCCATCAGCTCGCCCTCGCGGACCAGCAGGTCGAGTCCCTGGAGGGCCTGTACCTCGACCCCGTCGGTCGTGAAGATCCGGACCAGCCGGTCGCAGGCGATCAGCGCGTCGTGCCCGTACGAGGGGCGGTCGCGGTGGGCGGCGGCGCGGCGTTCGAGTTCCGCCAGGGTGGGCCGGGCGTCCGCCGGGGCGTCCGCCGGGGCGTCCGCCGGGGCGTCCGCCAGGGCCTCAGCAGCCTTCGTGTCCGCCGCCTTCGTGTCCGTCATCGTGTGTCTCCCGGTCCGTGCTTCGTGGAGGGGGTGCGCCGTCGGTCCGACCACCAGGCCTGTGCGGCGGCCACCCCGGCCGTCAGCGCCACGACGCCCAGCGCCGGGAGCGCCAACGACCCTGCGTCGGCGACCAGGACGGCCGGGGCGGGCGGGGCGGCCGGGGTGCCGGGCGCGGCGGTCAGCGCCAGTCGGGTCAGGTCGATGCCGGGACCGACCAGCCGGATCGTCGCCCAGGCGGTGAGGACGCCGCCGCCCGCGGCGAGCAGGGTCTGCGGCAGGGCCTCCAGCAGGAGCAGCGCCCGACCCTGACGGCCGGTCAGGCCCAGGGTGCGCAGCCGCAGCAGCAGCGCGGCCCGTTCGGGGGCCGAGCGCAGCAGCGCGAGGAGGAGGGCGACGGCGGCGTAGCCGGCGCCGGCCGCGATGGCCGCGGCGTAGACGCGTTCCGCGCCCTGTTGGAGGGGCGTGTCGGTGAGGGGTGCCCGGGCGGCGCTGCGCAGTTGGACGGGCAGGGGCCCGGCCGCCGCGCGCAGCGCGGCGGCGTCCGCGTCGGCGCCGGTGGCCAGCAGGGTGGTCGCGCCGGTGTCGGGCAGCCCGGCGGTGTCGACGAGGAGGAACTCGCCGCGGGGTACCGCCGGGGTCTCCTCCCGTACGGCCGTGACGCGTACGGTCACCTCGCCGCCCGAGGTGGTGACGCGGACGGGCGCGGGGCCGAGCCGGTCGGCGAGGCCCGGGGAGGCGACGGCGTCCAGCACGCCGCCGGACCGTCCGAGCGCGGTGGCGGGGAAGGCGCCCAGGCCCGTGTGCGCGGCCAGCCGGGCGTAGGGCCCGGGTTCGACGCCGACCAGGGTCAGGGTCCGGCGTCCGCCGCTGCCCGGCGACGGGACCGCGGCGGCCCGGTCCATGCGCACCGTGGTCGCCTCCCGCACTCCCGGCACCCGTCGTACCGCGTCCGGCGTCCCGGCGGGCAACGGTCGGAGTTCGCCCGGCGTGGTGATCCGTACGTCGGCCCCGACGGCCAGCAGCGCGGCCCGCTCGCGCGCGTGGGAGACCCCGGCCAGCACCGATCCGCCGAGCGCCGCGGTGGTGAGGGCCACCAGCAGGGCGAGCAGGGGCAGGACGCCGGCCGCCGGTGCCCGGCCGGCGCGGGCCAGGGCGAGGAATCCGATGATGCCGCGCAGCCGTCGCGCGGGCCGGGCGGCCCAGCGCAGCGGAAGGGGGTAGAGCCGGACCAGTACGAGCGCGGCGGCGAGGGCCACGAGCACGGGGGCGGCGGCGGCCGAGGGGCCACCCGCCCCGGGGGCCTGGCCGCGCAGGGCCTGCAGGGCGCCGGCCGCCAGGACCAGGAGGGTGAGCTCGGCGACGGTACGGGCCCGGCCCGGGCGGGCGGTGGCGAGGTCGTCGCGCTCCCCGTGGACCCTGGGCCGGCGGTGGGCCAGTACGGCGGGCAGCGGCAGGACCGCACAGGCGAGCAGCGCCACCGCGACCGCGGCGAGGACCGCCGTGGGCCGTGCGGCCCCGTCGACCAGCAGCAGGGCGGCCAGCAGGCCGAGTGCGGCGGCCGGCAGGGCGATGACCGCGGACTCGCCGAGCAGCCGGAGTCCGATGCCGCTCAGGGACGCTCCGCGGGCGCGCAGGAGGGCGAGTTCGTCGCGCCGGCGGGCGGCGACCAGGCTGCCGGCCATGGCGAGGACGACGGCGGCGACGGCGGCGGTGCCGACGGCGGCCACGGCGACGAGGTCCGCGATGGCCCGGCGGGCGGTGAGCTGGTGGGTGAGGACGGTCTCCAGGTCGGTGCGGACGGTGGCGGTGTTCCCGGCGACGGCCCGCAGTTCCAGCAGTTCGGGACCGCCTTCGAGGGAGGCGATGCGGCTGAGCAGGGCCGGGGTGTCGCGGGTGGTCAGCCCGTCGGTGGCGGGGGCGAAGTGCCAGTAGAGCTCGGGCTTGCCCTGGGTGCCGAGCAGCACGGGCGCGGCGTCGGGGGCCAGCAGCAGCGCGCCGTGCCAGTAGGGCGCGGGGATGACACCGGACTTCCTGAACGCGCGCCCGGGGGTGCGCAGTTCGGGCACGGCGCTCCAGTACGAGCCGTCCGGCGCGACCGGTGTCACGATGCCGGTGATCGTCACGGCGAGCGGTTCGCCGCCGGAGCGGCCGGTGAGGTGGACGACGGAGCCGGGCCGCAGGTGCAGGGCGGCGGCGGTGTCGGTACTGGCGGCGGCCTCGACCTGCCGGGTGGCGGCCGTGACGGTGCCGTGGGCGGCGGGCAGCCGGCCGCTGCGCACGGTGGCGTGCTGCGCGAGTCCGGACTGGGCGGCCAGGGTGAAGGTGGGCGGGTGGACGTCCGGGCGGGGCAGCCACGGGTCCGTGCCGACGAGCGGTTCGGTGGTCCGTACGCCGTACGCCGACTGGGCGCGGTCGGCGCGCAGGGGGGCGGGCAGGGCGGCCAGGGCCCGGGTGTGGACGGCGGCGAGCGGGGCGGGGAGCACGGCCCGCTCCCGGTCGGCCTGGGGCCGCTCCAGGCCGGGCCGGGCGGCGGTGAGTTCGACGACGGTGGCGGCGGGTGGGGTGTGCGCGATGCCGTGGCGCAGGGCCCGCGTCTCGTACGCGTCGACGGACCTCGGGAGCGCGGCGGCCAGGAAGGCGGTGACGAGGACGAGGACGGCCAGGGCGAGGGCGGCGGCGGGTGAGGTGCGCAGCCGGGTGCGCACCCACGGCGCGGGGGTGCGGGTGCGGCGGGTCCGGGGGGCCGGGGCGGTCGCGGCGGACCGGTCGTCGGTGGGCGTGGCGGTGGCGGTGGGGCGGTTCATGTCAGCTGTCCCCCTGGTCGCGGAGGGAGGGTGCGGGGCCGGCGTGGCGGAGCGCGAGGGCGGCGGCGGTCAGCAGCGGAACGGTGGCGACCGCGGCGAGCAGCAGCGCCAGGTGGGTCCCGGGCAGTTCGACGAGGACCGGCGGCAGCGGGCGTTCGGCCCGTGCGGTCAGGACGAGGAGCGGGACGACGGCCCGGGTGAGCACGGCCCCGATGCCGAGTCCGGCGAGGACGCCGACGAGCGCGAGCAGACCGTGCTCGGCGGCGGCGAGTGCGGCGAGTCTGCGCCGGGAGGCGCCGAGGGCGCGCAGCACGGCGAGTTCGGCGGACTGCTCGCGCAGGGAGCCGGCGGCGCTGACGGCGAATCCCACGGCGGCGAGCGCGGCGGCCGCGGCGGTCACGGCGAGCAGGGCGGCGCGCGGTCCGCGGCCGAGCGGGTCGCCGAGGAGCGCGGCGGCCCGTTCGTCGCGTACCAGTACGTCGTCGGCGGCGCCGGCGTCGGGGCGGGCGCGCAGGGCTGCGGCCACGGCGGCGGGTCGGTCGGTGCTCAGCCACCACTCGGTGGGGGCGAGCGTGCCCCTCCCCCGCTGGGTCAGGATCTCGTTGACGGTGCGCAGGTCGAGCAGGAGGCCGCCGCCGTCGGCCCCCGCCCCCGGCGCGTCGGACGGGGCGCCGGTCGCCGGGCCGCCGGTGGCGGCGGTGCCGGTGGTGGGCAGTGCGCGGACGGACTTCACGATCCGTACGGTCAGCCGTTCGCCGGCGAGGGTGAGGTCGAGGCGGTCGCCCGGGCGGGCGGCGGCGGCCGTGAGGAAGGCGTCGGTGGCGACGGCGGGCAGCGGCTCGGCCGCGGCGGGCCGCAGGGTGCGCAGCCGGACGGTGTAGGCGTCGTCGGCGTCGACGACCGGTCCGGTGTCGTACCCGAGGACGAGCGGCAGCGCCCCGGCCGCGGCGGGCTGTCCGGGCGCGATCAGGTCGCCGTCCCGCGGCGCGGCGATCTCGGCCTGCCAGCCGACGCCGGCCGGCGGCACGAGGCCGTGCAGGGTGCCGCCGGCGGTGCCGGTGGACAGGCCGGTGAGCTCCAGGCGGTGCCGCTCGGGTGCGGCCGTCCGCGGCCCGGTCCCTGCCGTGTACGGCGGGCCGCCGTGCCGGGAGCCGCTCAGCCGGAGGCCGGTCAGGCGCAGCGGGCCGGCCGGTGCGTGGCGGGCGCCGGTGGCGGTGCGGTCGAGGTCGACGAGGAGCCGGTGCGGGCGGGCGTCGGCGGGCAGGGGGCCTGCGGGGAGCTCGTACGGGAGGCCGTAGCGGTCCTCGGCCAGCACGGTGAGCACCGGCGGGTGGCTCGGGACGGGGCCGTCCGCGGGTGGGGTCGTCCGGCCCGTCGGGGTCGTGGTCAGGCGCAGGTCGAGCGCGAGGGTGGCGGCGTCTCCGGGGAGACGGATCTCCGGTGCGGCGGTCCGCCGCGGTGGGGCGAGGGCGGCCAGCAGGTCGCGGGCCGGTGCGTCCGCGAGGTCGGGGCGGAGCAGGAGCCCCTCGTCGGCGTCGCCGGTGCCGAGGGCGAGGACGGCGGCCGTACGGCCGCCGGAGAGGTCGGCGGTGGTGCGGTGCGCGGGCGCGGCGCGGCGTACGCCGGGCCAGGTGGCGTAGACGCCGGCCTGGCCGGGGCCGCCGGGGCGGCCGTCGAGGACGCGGACGGCCGCTCCGGCGGCGAAGTCGGCCTGGTCGCGCTGGGAGCGGTCCCAGGAGGCCCCCTGGCCGACGGCGAGGGTACCCATGGCGGTGGCCAGGACGAGCAGCAGGACGGGGCCGGCGCCGCGCAGCGGCCGGCGGGCCAGGTGCCAGCCGGCCAGGGCGGGCCCGAGGCCGCGGGAGCGGGCGGCCCGGCGTTCGGCGAGCCGGGCCAGCGGGGGCAGCAGGCGGAGGGTCAGGACGGTGCCGGCGAGCAGCGCGAGGGCGGGGGCGGCGACCAGCAGCGGGTCGACGCCGAGCCCGGAGCCGGCCGCGGCGGTGCCGGCCGGGCCGGTCCGGCGGTCGAGCTGCCAGTAGGCGACGGCCGCGATCACCACGAGGCCGACGTCGGCGCCGGCCCGCAGCGGGGCGGGCAGCGTGCCGTCCCGGCCGGCGCGCAGGCGTACCGCGCCGTCCGCGGCGGCGGCCAGGGCGGGTGAGACGACGGCCGCCGCGCAGCACAGGGCCGCGGCGGCGGCCACCAGCCAGACGGAGGCGGCCGGGACGGTGCCGAAGGCGCCGCCGGCCCGCTCGGGCCCGCCGGTCCGGGCGTAGCCGGCGATCAGGCGGGTGAGCGGACCGGACAGCAGCGGGGCGATCAGTGCGGCGGGCGCGGCGAGGAGCAGGGCCTCGGCGACGGCGAGGCCGGCGATCCGGGTACGGGCGGCGCCGCGGGCGCGCAGCAGGCCGGTCTCGCCGGCCCGCTGGGTGCTGAGCAGACGGGCCACGAGCAGCAGGGCGTAGCCGGCGAGCAGGACGAGCTGCAGGGCGACGATCAGGAGTGTCGAGCGGGCGACGACCAGGGCCCGTTCGGTCTGGTCCAGGACGGCGGGCAGGGCGGTGCGGACGGTGGCGCCGGCCGCGAAGTCCGGCTCCTTGCGGAGCGCTTCGGGCCCGCTGGTGGCCGCGGCGCGCAGGGAGCCGATGCGCCCGGTGGTGAGGGTCCGGTAGTCGGCGGTGGCGAGCCAGCCGCTGGACCCGGTGGAGGTGCGGCCCGCGGCGAGGACCGCGGGGTCGGCGAGCAGGGGGCCGTACGTCGTGAACTCCACGGTGCGCACGGCGCGTCCGGCGAGCGGGTCGAGCTGCCAGTACGGGTCGCCCGGGTCGCGGGCCTGGTAGGTGCCGGTGATGCGCACGGTGAGCGGGGCCCCGGTGAGGCGGTCGGTGAGGCGGAGCCGGGCGCCGGGGGCGAGGCCCAGGCGGCGGGCAGCGGCCTGCGGGAGGGCGGCCGGGATCTCGGCCGGCCGCCCGCCCGACGCGGCAGCCGGCGGGCCGGGCAGGGCTCCGGCGACGAGGCGGACGCGGGTGGGGTCGAGGGCGGCGAACTGGGTGAGGTCCGGGTTGCCGGAGCGGGCCGCGACCGGCTGGAGGGCGCGCGGGAGCTCGTACGGACCGGAGGCGGTCAGCGTACGGACCGTCACCGGCAGCCCGTCGAAGCTCCGTCGGGCCGCCCGCTCGACGGCGGCCCGGGCGGCGTCGCGGCGCTCCGGCGGTACGTCGGCGCTGACGACGAGGGCGGCCGAGGCGGCGGCGGGGCCGCGCAGGCTCTCGCGCAGCGCGGTGTCCCCGACGGAGCCGGTGAAGGCGGCCAGGGCCGCGAGCACGGCGGTGGTGAGGAGGACGGCGAGCAGCGCGCAGGTGAGCAGCAGCCGGTGCGCGCGTGCGCGCAGGAAAACGAACCCCGTCACTGTCGACCCGCCCCCCGGCCGACGGTCGTGGGTGCCGGCTCGTTCAGTTTTCTATCAAGAAATGATGTTGGCGCAAACAGGAATCGTCCAGAAATAGGCGCGGATCGCCAGGCAGGCAACAGGAGTTGTACGTCGGTCCGTCATTGCCCGGACATGTTCCGCCTGCCCATACTGGGCCGCAACGATCACGTACGGGGATGCACGGGGGCGGACCGATGACGGAGCGGAGCAACACGACGGACGGGGCGCCGGGCGCGATGGTCGCGGTCACCGACCTCCACCGCACGTACGGCAGCGGGCCGGCGGCCGTGCACGCGCTGGCGGGCGCGACCTTCGAGGTCGCCCGGGGCGAACTGGTCGCCGTCAAGGGCCGCTCGGGCGCCGGCAAGACGACGCTGCTGAACCTGGTCGGCGGCCTGGACTCCCCCGACCGGGGGCGCGTCGTCGTGGACGGCACCGACCTGGCGGCGCTGGGCGCCGAGGACCTGCTGGAGCTCCGACGCGACCGCATCGGCTTCGTCTTCCAGAACTTCGGCCTCATCCCGATCCTCACCGCCGCCGAGAACGTCGGTGTCCCACTGCGACTGCGCCGTACCGACCCGGCCGAACGCGACGAACGGGTGGCCCTGCTCCTGGCCCTGGTGGGTCTGGCCGACCACGCCGACCAGCGGCCCACGGAGCTCTCCGGCGGGCAGCAGCAGCGGGTCGCCATCGCCCGGGCGCTGGCCAACCGCCCGTCGCTGCTCATCGCCGACGAGCCCACCGGTCAACTGGACGCCGGCACGGGCCTGTCGGTCATGGAACTGCTCCGCTCCGCGGTCCGCAGCGAGGGCGTGACCGCCCTCGTCGCCACCCACGACCCGCAGCTCCTCGACCTCGCGGACCGCGTCCTCGAGCTCCGCGACGGGCGCGTCACGGCGCACTGAGCATCGCGGGTCCCACCTCAAGACACCGCCGCCTCACCGCTTCGCCGCCTCACCGCCTCGCCGCTTCGCCGCCCCAACACCACCCCCGGTGCACGAATTCGCGGGAGTCGGCCGTCCCGAGGTGTGTGGGGGAGGCGCTTGACAGGGGTGGCAGGCTGGACCGGAGGCAGGCCCGGGCCGAGGGGGGCCGCAGGCCCGGCCGAAGGCCCAAAGCC
>NZ_JBIVNX010000101.1:0-8882 GCF_044753805.1 Streptomyces sp. NPDC093225 | reverse complement strand
AGGCCCTGCGGCAGGCCCACCCCTGGGGCAAGGGGGCTCCGCCCCTGGCCTGCGGCCACCCCAGGCCCGGGCCTGCCTCCGGACCAGCCTGCCATACCGGCTCAAGCGCCTCCCCCACACACCACGGGACCCACGGGCAGTGCCAAGGATGCGGTGGCCTGGGTCTGGGTGGTCCGTATGTCGGTCCTACGGGTCTGGTGTCGGTCCTACGGGGTCTGGACCGCCGTGAGTCGGCCGCCGCAGCTTCAGCGCGTGGCGGTGCGCACGGCGGTGTCTGGGGAGCCATAGTGGTGGCCCACGCCGCGTCGGCGGCGCCGGGGACGGCCCGTCCGGTGCACGCGGCCTCGCGCGGTTGCGGCAGGGCCGACGGCGCGAAGTGCCTGCCGAGCGTCAGCGGGAAGGTGGCGAACCCGTCCGTGGGTGGCGTCTCCTCCGTCGGGAACCCGAACAGCGACGAGACGAAGACGGACCGGTTCACCTCGGCGGTGGTGGCGGCGCTCTGTGGCAGCACCGGATTGTCCGCGTAGCGCGTCCGTCCCACGTGCGCCGCGCCGAGTGAGTAGCCGATCAGCGTGACCTTGCGGCCCGACGGCCGGGCGGTGGCGATCGCGTGGTCGATGACCTGTCGGATGTCGCGCACCCGGACGTCGGTGCGGGCCGAGCGCGTGCCGGTGTTGTGGAGGAGTCGAACCGGGGGTCCGGCATCGGGCCCGCGGGCACCCGGAAGCGCAGGAACTCGTCCTGGACGGACACACCGGTCAGGTCCGCGTCGCAGGCGGGCGCGACGGCCCGTACGGCGGCGGCCACGGCCGGCGTGCCGGGGGCGACGACCGCCAACAGCAGGCAGGCACCGGCCAGGAGCCACCTCCTGACGGTCCGGGACCCGCCCGGCGGACGGGCACGGCTCGCTGCGGTGGCGCGCATGGCGGACTCCCGGAAGCTGCGACGGACGGCTGTCGGCAGCATCCTTCGACGGCGGCGGCGTCCCCGCCAGGCGGGCACGGCCGAACGGCCGCGGCCCGCCCGGGGGACGTGCCTCACGGACTCACGGCCAGGAAGAGGTACGCGGCGAGGATCACCAGGTGGACGCCACCCTGCAGGAGGGTGGCGCGGCCCGGGACGATCGTCAGGCCGCCGACGACGACCGTGAGCGTGAGCAGCACCATGTGGGTGGGCCCGAGCCCGAGCACGAGCGGGCCGGACAGCCAGATCGAGGCCAGGGCGATGGCCGGGATGGTCAGGCCGATGCTCGCGATGGCGGAGCCGAGGCCCAGGTTGAGGCTGGTCTGTACGCGGTCGCGGCGGGCGGCGCGGACCGCTGCCAGGGTCTCGGGCAGCAGCACCAGCAGGGCGATGATCACGCCGACGACGGCCTGCGGCAGGCCCGCGTCGGCCACGACGGACTCGATGGTGGGCGAGACGGACTTGGCGTCGCCGACCACCGCGACGAGGGCGACGACGAGCAATCCGAGGCTGATCAGCGCCGCCCGCGCGGTGGGCGGCTCGGCGTGGTCGTCGTCGGACTCGGCGGACCTCGTGGTCGGTACGGGCAGGAAGTAGTCACGGTGGCGCACGGTCTGGACGGCGATGAAGAGCCCGTACAGGCAGATGGACGCGATGGCGGCGAAGGTGAGCTGGGCGCCGGAGAACTCGGGGCCGGGCTTGCTGGTGGTGAAGGTGGGCAGGACGAGACTGAGGGTGGCCAGGGTGGCGACGGTGGCGAGAGCGGCACCGGAACCCTCGGCGTTGAAGACGGCCACGCGGTTGCGCAGCGCGCCGAGGAGCAGGGACAGCCCGACGATGCCGTTGCAGGTGATCATCACTGCGGCGAAGACGGTGTCGCGGGCCAGCGTCGCGGTCTTGTCGCCGCCGTCGGCCATCAGGGTGACGATGAGGGCCACTTCGATGACCGTGACGGCGACGGCGAGGACCAGCGAGCCGAACGGCTCCCCCACCCGGTGGGCCACCACCTCCGCGTGGTGCACCGCCGCCAGCACCGCGCCGGCCAGGCAGAGCGCGACCAGCGCCACGGCCCAACCCGGCAGGTCGCGCCCCCAGGTGAGGACCAGCGCGACGAGCGCGATGACGGGGACCACGAAGGTCCAGTCGGTGGCGGGGGACCTGACGACTGCCGCGTTCATGCCCTCCACCCTGCCACGCCGTTCCCGGCTCCGGCGGGTGCGGACGCGTCCGGGGGTGGGTGGCGGGTGGGCGGGGCGGGCAGGGCAAGAGGCGGGCGGGGCAGGGCGGGCAGGGCGGGGGCGGACAAGGCGGGGAGGGGCGGATGAGGCATGGACGGGGCGGATGAGGCATGGAGGGGGCGGACAAGGCGGCGGACGGGCAGGGCCCGGAGGTCAGGGACCGTCACATGCCGGACTGACTCCCACCTGCACGGCTCACGCAGACCCCCTCGCCCTCGCGCCAGCACGCCGCCGTCTCGTGGTGTGTGGGGGAGGCGCTTGACGGGGTGTGGCAGGCTGGTCCGGAGGCAGGCCCGGGCCTGGGGTGGCCGAAGGCCAGGGCCGAAGGCCCCGAAGCCCCAGGGGTGGGTCTGCCGCAGGGCCTGCAGGCCACACCCCGTCAAGCGCCGAGGGGACCCGCACACCACGAGACGGCCCCCGCTGCCTCATGCGCACCCCGGCCGCCCTCCCACCCCGCGCCACGCCGCGTCATGCGCCCCCAGCCGACCACCGACCCGCACTCCACCTCAACCTGTGCACCCCCCGCCGCCCCCGGCCGACCCGCCAACCCCCCGCCCCGCACACCGCCCCCGGCCACCCCCGCCCCCCACCCCCGTCCAGCCCCGTCCCCCACCCCCTCACACAGCCCGGTCGCGCCCCTCCCAGTACGGATCCCGCAGCCGGCGCTTGTAGAGCTTGCCGTTGGGGTCGCGGGGCATGGCGGTGATGAAGTCGACCGTCTTGGGGCGCTTGTAGCCGGCCAGCAGCCGCTCGCAGTGGGCCAGGATCTCGGCGGCCAGCGCCGGTCCCGGCTCGTGGCCCTCGGCGGGTTCGACGACCGCCTTGACCTCCTCGCCCCAGTCGGCGTGCGGGATCCCGAAGGCGGCGGCGTCCGCCACGGCCGGGTGGGTGAGCAGGGCGGACTCGATCTCGGCGGGGTAGACGTTCACCCCGCCCGAGATGATCATGTCGATCTTCCGGTCCCGGAGGAACAGGTAGCCCTCGTCGTCCAGCACCCCGAGGTCGCCGACGGTGAAGAAGTCGCCGATGCGGTTCTTCCGCGTCTTGCCCTCGTCCTTGTGGTAGCTGAAGGACCCGGTGCTCATCTTCATGTAGACGGTGCCGAGTTCCCCGGGCGGCAGCCGGTTGCCGTCGTCGTCGAAGACGGCCAGCTCGCTGATCGGCCAGGCCTTGCCGACCGTGCCGGGCTTCTTGAGCCAGTCCTCGGCCGTGGCGAACGCGCCGCCGCCCTCGCTGGCCGCGTAGTACTCCTCGACGCAGGTCCCCCACCACTCGATCATGGCGCGCTTGACGTGGTCCGGGCAGGGCGCGGCGCCGTGGATGGCGTGCCGCATCGACGAGACGTCGTACGCGTCCTTCGTCTCCTGCGGGAGCGCGAGCAGGCGGTGGAACTGGGTGGGGACCATGTGGGTGTGCGTGCACGCGTGACGGTCGATCAGGCGGAGCATGTCCTCGGGGCTCCACTTGTCCATCAGGACGAGCGGGTGCCCGATGTGCAGCGCCGCGCCCGCGAACTGCAGCACCGCGGTGTGGTAGAGCGGCGAGCAGACCAGATGGACGTTGCCCTCGAAGGGGCGGATGCCGAAGATGCCGAGGAAGCCGCCCAAGTACGTCTGCTCCGGCGGCTTCCCGGGCAGCGGGCGCCGGATGCCGCGCGGGCGGCCCGTCGTACCGGAGGTGTAGTTCATGACCCAGCCGAGGGTGCGGTCGGCGGGGGCGGAACCGGGCTGTCCGTCGAGGAGTTCGGCGTACGGGCGGAAGCCCGGCACCGCTCCGACGGCGTAGCGGTGGCTCGCGGGCAGGGCGGCCTCGTCGGCGGCTGCCGTCGCGGCGGCGGCGAACCTCTCGTGGGCGATGAGCACCTTGGCGCCGGAGTCCGCGACGATCCAGGCGATCTCGGGGCCGACCAGGTGGTGGTTGACCGGGACGAGGTAGAAGCCGGCCTGGCTGGCGGCGAGGTGGGCGGTGAAGAACTCGACGCCGTTGGGGAGCACGACGGCGAAGGCGTCGCCGCGCTCCAGGCCGGCCGCGCGCAGGCCGTGGACGAGCTGGTTGACGGCCCGGTGCAGGCGGCCCGCGGTCCACTGCTCGCCGTCGGGAGCGGTGACCACGATCCGGTCGGGATCGGCCGCGGCCTGTGCCCAGAATCCGTTCGGGGGCTGCGCGGTGGTCGGGGCGGCCGGAGTGGTCGCGGAGGCGGTCTCCGGCGCGTTGTCGGGGGCGGTCATGGCGGTCCGGCTCCTCAGGCTCGTCCGGCGATGCGGTTGATGCGGTCGATGGCCCTCTCGAAACCGCGGGTGAGGTCGTCGAAGACGGCCCGGACGCTGCGTTCGGTGTTCATGCGGCCGACGATCTGGCCGACCGGGGTGCCGAGCAGCGGTTGGACCTCGTACTTCTGGATCCGGGAGACGGCCTCGGCGACGAGCAGGCCCTGCAGCGGCATCGGCAGCGCGCCGGGCCCGGCCGGGTCGTCCCAGGCGTCGGTCCACTCGGTGCGCAGCTGGCGGGCGGGCTTGCCGGTCAGCGCGCGGGAGCGGACGGTGTCGCCGGAGCCGGCCGCGAGCAGCTTCTCGGTGAGGGCGCGGGAGTGCAGTTCGGCCTCGGTGGTGGTCAGCCACAGGGAGCCGAGCCAGACGCCCTGCGCGCCGAGCGCCAGGCCGGCGGCGATCTGTTCGCCGCTGCCGATGCCGCCGGCGGCGAGCACCGGGAGCGGGTCGACGGCCTCGACGATCTCGGGGACGAGGACCATGGAGGCGATCTCGCCGGTGTGCCCGCCGGCCTCGTAGCCCTGGGCGACGACGACGTCGATGCCGGCTTCGGCGTGCCGGCGGGCGTGCTTGGCGCTGCCGGCGAGGGCGGCGACGAGGACGCCGTGGTCGTGGGCGCGGGCGACCACGTCGGCGGGCGGGGAGCCGAGGGCGTTGGCGAGGAGCTTGATGGGGTAGTCGAAGGCGACGTCGAGCTGGTTGCGGGCGACCTGCTCCATCCAGCCGGTGATCCGCCAGCCGGAGGCCTCGCCCTCGGGGAGCTCGGGGACACCGTGCTTGGCGAGGGTGTCGCGGACGAACTCCCGGTGGCCCTCGGGGATCATCGCCTCGATGTCGGCCTCGCCGATGCCGTCGACGGCCTTCTTGGCGGGCATGACCACGTCGAGGCCGTACGGCTTGCCGCCGGTGTGGGCCTGCATCCAGTCGAGGTCGCGGGCGAGGTCGTCGGGTGCGGTGTAACGGACCGCGCCGAGCACGCCGAGGCCTCCGGCGCGGGTGATGGCCGCGGCCACCGCCGGGAAGGGGGTGAAGCCGAAGATGGCGTGCTCGACTCCCAGTTTCTTGCTCAGCTCCGTCTCCATGGGGCGCAGGATGCCGCAGGGCGACGGCCGAGGGAAGAGATTTTCTGATGCTGTGTCAGATTCTTTGCGGGCCCGTCGGAGCGGGGTGGGGCCGGTGCGCGGGCAGATACTGGGGGACGCGCCGCCGCGAGGGAGGAAGGCCGGTCATGGGCGAGGGTGAGGACCATGGGCGAGGGTGAGGACCATGGGCGAGCGTGAGGACACGGACGGCGTTTCCGGCCGGCTGAGTCGCAGGAGGCTGGCGGGGCAGCTGCTGGCGCTCGGCGGCGTGCTCGGGGGCGTGCTCGCCGCGCAGTCGCTGCCGGGGGCCGCGGCCGCCCGCGGGACCGGGCCGGACGGCGGCCGCGGGCGCGGTCCGGACGGCGGCCGCGGCGGCCCGGGCCGCCGGTGGGGCGTACCGGGCGGGTGGCGCAGCCTGCGGTACGGGAGCGCCCGCGAGGCGGGGCTGCTGGAGGAGCATCTGGACGCGGCGCTCGACGAGACCCGCCGCTTCCTGGGGCCTTCGCCGGCACACCCGTGGTACGCGGGGGCCGTGGTGCTCGCCGGGCGGGGGCGGACGGTCGCTCTGCACGAGGCGGTCGGGGACGCCGTGCGGTACGCCGACTACGACGGGCGCACCGACACCGCCCGCGAACTGCCGCCCGCCGAGCGCATCCCCATGCGCCGGGACACCGTCTTCGACCTGGCCTCGCTGACGAAGCTGTTCACCTCCGTGCTGGCGGTGCAGCAGCTGGAGCGCGGAGCGCTGGAGCTGGAGGCGCCCGTCGACCGGTACCTGCCGGAGTTCACCGGCGGCGGCAAGGAGTTGATCACGGTGCGTCAGTTGTTGACGCACACCTCGGGGCTCCGGTCCTGGGTGCCCTTCTACCGGGAGTCCACCCGAGCGGGACAGCTGGGGCTGCTGTGGCAGGTACGGCCGCAGGACCCGCCGGGCAGCGTCTACCGGTACTCGGACCTGAACCTGATCGCGC
This sequence comes from Streptomyces sp. NPDC093225, assembly GCF_044753805.1. Taxonomy (NCBI): domain Bacteria; kingdom Bacillati; phylum Actinomycetota; class Actinomycetes; order Kitasatosporales; family Streptomycetaceae; genus Streptomyces; species Streptomyces sp. NPDC093225. Next base: position 2,361 of record NZ_JBIVNX010000101.1, on the reverse strand, counting down.
TGCACCTGCTCCTCGAGCGGGTCACCGGGAGCACGCTGGACGTCCTGCTGCGCGACGAGATCACCATTCCGCTCGGGATGCACCGCACGCGCTTCCGACCGCCCGCCGCGTGGCGCCCGCTGACCGCGGCCACCGAGGTCGAGCGGCCGCCCTGGTCGGGGCTGGACCGGGGACTGGTCTGGGGCGCGGTGCACGACGAGAACGCCCACACGCTGGGCGGGGTCGCGGGCCACGCCGGGGTCTTCGGCACGGCCTGGGACCTCGCCGTCCTCGCCCGGACGCTGCTGGACGGCGGGGCGTACGGCGCCGTACGGATCCTCTCGGCGGCCTCCGTCGAGCTGCTGTTCACCGACTTCAACACCGCCTTCCCGGGCGATGACCACGGCCTGGGCTTCGAGCTCTACCAGCACTGGTACATGGGCGCGATGGCCACCCCGCACGCCGCCGGGCACACCGGGTTCACCGGCACCTCGCTCGTGCTCGACCCGTCCACCGACTCGTACCTGATCCTGCTGGGCAACTCGGTGCACCCCGTGCGCACCTGGCGGGCCGGCAGCGCGCCGCGGGTGGCGGTGGCCAACGCGGTGGCCCGGGCCGTGCCCGTACGGACCTCGCACGGCCGGCCCGCCTGGTACTCCGGGATGGCCACCGGCGGCACGGGGACCCTGACCCTGCCCGCACTCGGGCCGCTCGGGGCGCACGCGGTGCTGGAGTGCGACCTGTGGTGGGACACAGTGCCCCACGACGGTGCGGCGCACCTGGAGGCCTCCGTCGACGGGGGTGCCTCCTGGGAGCCTGTCGCCTTCGACACCGTGCCTTTGGACGCCGTGCCGTTGGACGCCGTGCCATTGGACGCCGTGTCGGTCGAGGCCGGCTCCTTCGGTTCCTCTGGTGCCGGATCCTTTGGCGCCCGTTCCTCTGGTGCTGTTCCTTCTGGTACCGGCCCCTCTGGCGCCGGCTCCTCCCGCGGCGTCCCCACCGCCCACGGGGTGGGCCGCGAGCAGTGGCTGCAGGGCACGGTCACCGGCTGGTCGGGGCGCGTCTGGCACCGGCTGACGGCACCCCTGGGGCGCTGGGCGGACGCGGAGCTCCGGCTTCGGTTCCGGCACCGGGCCGAGGGGCGGTACGTGGGGCGGGGGGTGTACGTCGACCGGATTCGGGTGCGGGTTGGGGCTGGGGTTGGGGCTGGGGCTGGGGCTGGGGTAGGGGCTCAGGTTGAGGTTGAGGCGCAGGTTGAGGCTGAGGCGCAGGTTGAGGCGGGAGCGGGGGGCAGGGTTGGGGTAGGTGCGGGGCTTGGGGGTCGAACCGTCTTCGCCGAGGAGCGGCCTGCGGACGCGGCCCGGCTCGAGGCGGTGGGCTGGACCCGGTCGGCCGACTGATGGCGCACCCCCTCCCGACCCGTGCCGCGCCGACCGGGACGCTGACTCGGCTGATGGCGGCCCTCACGTTCGCGACCGGTCTCGTCGAGGCGGCCGCACTGCTGGGGCTGGGACCGGTGTTCACCGCCATGCAGACCGGAAACGTGCTCTTCCTGGGCTTCGGGTTGCTGGGACAGGGCGGGCTGTCGGTCAGTGCACCCGCGGTCTCACTCGGCGCGTTCGTGCTGGGGGCGGTCACCGGCGCCCGGCTGGAGGGGCGACTGGAGGCGCACCGACACCGCTGGTTCGTGCTCGCCGTCACCGCGGAGGGCCTGTTGGTGGCGGCGGCCGGCGGAGTGGCCTGGGGCGTGCCACCGCTGAGCAGCGCCCCGACCGGGCGACACCTCGGCGTCATCGCCACCCTCGCCTTCGCGATGGGTCTGCGCAACGTCACCGCCATGCGAGTGGCCGTACCGGACATGCCGACCACTCTGGTGACCCGGGCGATGACGGCCTTCCTGGCAGGGTCGCTGCTCGGCCGTGACCCGGCTTTCGGGCGCGGGCCCGGGGCCACGCAGCGACGGGCGGCGTCGGTCGGGGCCATGTTCGCCGGGGGTGTCGTGGGCGCGGCCTTCATCCGGTGGGACTGGCCCCTGTCCGCCCTGCTGTGGAGCGCCGGGGGCATCAGCTTGCTGGTGGCGGCGGCGTTCGTGCCTCAGGCGCGGCTGCGGAGTGGGTGAGGGGGGTGGGGGCGTGGGGGTGGGGGCATGGGGGTGGGGGTGGGGCGGGCACGTGGGTGGCGCGGACGGGTGGGTTGAAGTGGGGGGTGGGGTGAGGCGTAAGAGGTGCCGGCGGCTTCGTGGGGTGTGGGTCCCGTGGTGTGTGGGTCCCCTCGGCGCTTGACGCGGCATGGCCTGCAGGCCCTGCGGCAGGCCCACCCCTGGGGCTTCGGGGCTTCGCCCTGGCCTTCGGCCACCCCAGGCCCGGGCCTGCCTCCGGACCA
>NZ_JBIVNX010000100.1:0-9331 GCF_044753805.1 Streptomyces sp. NPDC093225 | reverse complement strand
GGGGGGGGGGGGGGGGGGGGGGGGGGGGGGGGGCCGGCGGCGGGGGGGGGGGGGGGGGGGGGGGGGGGGGGGGCGGGGGGGGGGGGGCCCCCCCCCCCCCCGGCGCGGGCCCGGGGGGCGGGCCCGCGCGCGTCGTGCCGTCAGGCGGCTGCCGGCTCGTCCTCGCCGATGAACGTGCGCCACAGCTCGGCGTACCGCCCGCCGCGGGCGAGCAGCTCGGCGTGCGTGCCGTCCTCGACCACCCGGCCGCGGTCCATCACCACGACCCGGTCGGCGCGCGCCGCGGTGGTCAGCCGGTGCGCCACGACCAGCGTGGTCCGCTTGCCGGCGAGCCGGTCGGTGGCCTGGTTGACCAGCGCCTCGGTCGCCAGGTCCAGGGCGGCCGTGGCCTCGTCCAGCAGCAGCACGTCGGGGTCGACGAGCTCGGCCCGGGCGAGGGCGATCAGCTGGCGCTGGCCGGCGGAGAGGTTCCGGCCGCGTTCGGCCACCGGGTGCAGGTAGCCGCCGTCCAGCGTGGCGATCATGTCGTGCGCCCCGACCGCCCGGGCGGCCGCCTCCACCTCGGCGTCGGTCGCCTCGGGGCGCCCGTACGCGATGGCGTCGCGCACCGTCCCCGGGAAGAGGTACGACTCCTGGGGGACGACCCCGAGCCGGTGCCGGTAGCCCGTCAGGTCCAGGTCGCGCAGGTCCGTGCCGTCGGCGGTGACCCGGCCGGAGGTCGGGTCGTAGAACCGGGCCACGAGCTTGACGAGGGTGGACTTGCCGGCGCCCGTCTCGCCCACGAAGGCCACCGTCTGCCCCGCGGGTATCCGCAGGTCTATGCCGGCCAGGGCCTCGCCGGAGCGTTCGGCGGCCACCGCCGGCCGGGGCCCGTCCGCCGCGGTGTCCGACGCCGCGTCGACCGGGCCGTAGCGGAAGGACACGTCCTCGAAGGCGATCTCGCCGCGCAGCTCCCCCGCCTCGCGGGGCCGCGCGGCCTGCGGGGTCCGGGTCGGCTCGCGCAGCAGCTCCTGCATCCGCCGCAGCGAGACCGTGGCCTGCTGGTAGCCGTCGAAGACCTGCGAGAGCTGCTGCACCGGGGCGAAGAACAGGTCGATGTACAGCAGGTACGCGACCAGCGCACCCGTGGTGAGCGTGCCCGCCTCGACCCGGCCCGCGCCCACGATCAGCACGGCGGCCGCGGCCACCGAGGACAGCAGCTGCACGAACGGGAAGTACACGGAGATCAGCCACTGGCCGCGCACCCGCGCCTGCCGGTAGTCGTCGCTGCGCGCGGCGAACCGCTGCGCCCCGCTCCGCTCGCGGCGGAACGCCTGCACGATCCGCAGCCCGGAGACCGTCTCCTGCAGGTCCGCGTTGACGACCGAGACCCGGTCGCGGGCCAGCTCGTACGCCTTCACCGACTTGCGGCGGAACACGATCGTGCCCACCACCAGCACCGGCAGCGTGGCGAAGACGATGAGGGCGAGTTCGACGTCGATGACGAGCAGGGCCACCAGGATGCCGGCGAAGGTCAGCACCGAGACGACCGCGGTGACCAGACCCGTCTGCAGGAAGGTGCTGAGCGCGTCCACGTCCGTGGTCATCCGCGTCATGATGCGGCCGGTCAGTTCGCGCTCGTAGTAGTCCAGGCCGAGGCGCTGGAGCTGCGCGAAGATCTTGACGCGGAGCGAGTACAGCACGCGCTCGCCGGTCCGGCCCGTCACCCGGGTCTCGGCCACCTGTGCGCCCCACTGGGCGAGGACGACGACCAGCGCGAGGCCCGCCGCGGCCCAGACGGCGCCGAGCGCGAGGCGGGAGACGCCCTCGTCGATGCCGTGCCGGATCAGGACGGGCAGCAGCAGGCTGGCGCACGCGTCGACGGTGACCAGGGCGAGGCTGATGGCGAGCGGGGCCCAGAAGCCGCGCAGCAGGCGGCGCAGGCCGTACGACTCCTCGGGTGCGGCGGCGCGCGCCTCGTCGATGTCGGGGGTGTCGTCCGCGGGCGGCAGCGCCGCCACCTGCGCGAGCAGTTCGGGGGTGGCGGTCATGCCGCCGACGGCGGCGCCCATGGAGTGGCCGCCGGGGCCGGGGAGGGCGGCGGGGGCCGGGGTGGGGGTGGTGGGCTTGGTGGGAGTGGTGGGCTTGGTGGCGGTGGTGGGCTTGGTGGCGGTGGTGGGCTGCCCGTCGGTTGCGGGCTCGGCCCTCCGGGTGGGCCCGGCGTCGAGGGTGGGTCCGTCGTCCGGGCGGCGCCAGAGTTCCGGGGTGATCCCGTCGGCCACCCGCCGCTTGGCGTTGACCGGCTCGGCGTCGATCTCCGCCTCGGCCTCCAGGTCCAGCTCGCGTTCCAGCTCGGCGAGGGTGGCCGCCTCCGCCCGGTCCAGGGCCGAGGCCCGGTCGCGGGCCGCGACCGCCTGACCGGCCGGGTCCGGCGAGCCGCCGGCCAGCGCGTCGGGGTCGGTCAGCAGCCGTCGGTACAGCTCCGAGCGGGCCTCCAGCTCCGCGTGCGTACCGATGTCGGAGAGCCGGCCCCGGTCCAGCACGGCGATCCGGTCGGCCAGCGCGAGCGTGGAGCGGCGGTGGGCGATCAGGAGGGTGGTGCGGCCGGCCATGACCGAGCGCAGCGCCTCGTGGATCTCGTGCTCGATGCGCGCGTCGACGGCCGAGGTGGCGTCGTCCAGGAGCAGCAGCCGCGGGTCGGTGAGGATCGCGCGGGCCAGTGCCATGCGCTGGCGCTGGCCGCCGGAGAGGGTCAGGCCGTGCTCGCCGACCCTGGTGTCGTAGCCGTCCGGGAGCGCCTCGATGAAGCCCTCGGCCTGGGCGGCCCGGGCGGCCGCGCGGATCTGCTCGTCGGTCGCGTCGGGGACGCCGTACGCGATGTTGGCGCGCACGGAGTCGGAGAAGAGGAAGCTGTCCTCCGGGACGAGCCCGATGGCGGCCCGGAGGGAGGCGAGGGTGAGCTCGCGTACGTCCTCGCCGCCGACCCGTACGGCCCCGTCGGTGACGTCGTAGAAGCGGGGCAGGAGGAGGGAGACGGTGGACTTGCCGCTGCCGGAGGCGCCGACCACGGCCACGGTTTCGCCGGGCGCGATGGTGAGCGAGAAGCCTTCGAGGACCGGGCGGGCCGGGTCGTAGCCGAAGGAGACCTCGTCGAACTCGACCGTCGCCGGCGCGTCGGCGGGCAGCTCGCGCGTGCCGTCCTCGATCGCGGGCTCGGTGTCGATGAGCTCCAGGACGCGCTCCACGCCGGCCCGGGCCTGCTGGCCGACGGTCAGCACCATGGCGAGCATGCGGACCGGGCCGACGAGCTGGGCGAGGTACGTGGAGAACGCCACGAACGTGCCGAGGGTCACCTGGCCGCGGGTGGCCATCCAGCCGCCGACCGCCAGCATGGCCACCTGGCCGAGGGCGGGGACGGCCTGGAGGGCGGGGTTGTAGCGCGAGTTCAGGCGGATGGTGCGCAGTCGGCCCGCGAAGAGGCGGCGGCTCGCGTCGCGCAGCTTGGCGGTCTCCTGCTCCTCCTGACCGAAGCCCTTGACGACGCGGACGCCGGTGACGGCCCCGTCCACCACGCCGGCCACGGCCGCCGCCTGGCCCTGCGCCCACCAGGTGGCGGGGAACAGCCGGGCGCGGCTGCGCTTGGCGATGAACCAGAGCGCGGGCGCGATGGCGAGGGCGATCAGGGTGAGCAGCGGCGAGAGCCAGAGCATGATCGCGAGGGATATGCCGAAGAGGAGGAAGTTCCCGATGGTCATCGGGAGCATGAAGAGCAGGCCCTGGATCAGCTGCAGGTCGCTGGTGGCCCGGCCGACGACCTGGCCGGTGGACAGCTCGTCCTGTCGGCGGCCGTCGAGTCGGGCGATCGTCTCGTACATCTCGGTGCGCAGGTCGTGCTGCACGTCGAGGGCGAGGCGGCCACCGTAGTAGCGGCGGACGTAGGTGAGGACGTAGACGAGGACGGCCGCGCCGACGAGGGCGCCCGCCCACGGGGCCATGGGACGGGAGTGGTCGCCGATGACGTCGTCGATGATCACCTTGGTGACCAGGGGGACGAGGGCCATAAGCGCCATGCCGGCGAGGGAGGAGCCGAGGGAGAGCAGCACGTTGGCGCGGTAGCGCCACGTGTAGCCCGCCAGGCGGCGGGCCCAGCTCTGCGGCTCGGGGGTGGGGGGTGCGGGGGGTGCGGATATGGACTCGGGGTCGTCCGCTCCGGGGGCGCCTGCTCCGGGGGCGCCTGTTCGGGGGTCGCTCGCTCGGGGGTCGCCCGCTCCCGGTTTCTCCGCTCCGGCCGTCTCTGCCGCCGCCACGTGGGGCCTCCCCGTTGTCGTCTTGTCGTCCTGCCGTCCGGTCCTGGTGCCCGGTCCTGCAGGACAGCCCAACACGCGGAGCTGCGGATTTCATCCCGGTGCAACGATCCGGGGGATGCACGGGGGCGTGCGGTGGGGGCGCGGGGGCGGGGCTTGGGGGGGCGGGGCCGGGGTGCGGATCGGGGGTGGCTCGGGGGCCGCTCGGGGGCCGCTTGGAGGCCGCTCGGGGGCCGCTCGGGGGCCGCTCGGGGGCCGCTCGGGGGTGGGTTTCGGGTGGGTGCCGTCCGCAGCGCTCTTTACGCGAGGTGGGTCGGGGCGAACATGCGGAACGTGGTCGGGAGGACGACCACGGACGGGCCGGGGGTGGCCAGCGCCTTGGCGAGGTCGGCGCGGAGGGCGTCGGGCGAGGTGGTCACCGCGGGCACCCCGAAGGACTCCGCCAGGGCCGCGAAGTCGGGCCGGGCCAGTTCGGTGGCGTCCGTGGCGGGCGTACCGAAGGCGTCGGTCATGTACTCGCGCAGGATCCCGTACCCGCCGTCGTCCACGATCAGCCAGGTGACGTCGAGGTCGTGCTGGCGGGCGGTGGCCAGCTCCGCGATGGAGTACATCGCGCCGCCGTCGCCGGAGACGGCGAGTACGGGCGTCCCGGGCTCGGCCACGGCTGCTCCGAGCGCCGCCGGGAAGGCGTAGCCGAGGCCGCCCGCGCCCTGGGCGGAGTGCATGGTGTTCGGGTGCGCGGGGTCGAAGGCCGACCAGGCCCAGTACCCGAGGATCGTCATGTCCCAGAACGAGGGGGAACGGGCCGGCAGGGCCGCCCGGACCGCCGCCAGGGCCTGCCGTTCCGGGCAGGCGGCGTGGCCGAGGCCCTGGTCGGCCAGCCGGGCCTCGATCTCGCCGAGGACCATGCGGACGCGCTCGGGGGCGTACGGGTCCTCCCGCACCCCCACCGTTTCCAGCAGGGCCTGGAGCGCCAGCCGGGCGTCGGCGTGGATGCCGAGGGCGGGGTGGTTGGACTCCAGCTTGCCGAGGTCGGCCTCGATCTGGACGACCCGGCCGGTGGGCAGGAAGGTGTGGTAGTTCGAGGACAGCTCGCCGAGCCCGGAGCCGACGACGAGGAGGACGTCGGCGTCCTCGAGGAAGCCGGTCATGTGGCGGTCCTCCAGCCAGGACTGGAGGGAGAGCGGGTGGTGCCAGGGGAAGGCGCCCTTGCCCCCGAAGGTGGTGACGACGGGCGCGTTGATGCGTTCGGCGAGCTGGCGGAGCTTCTTCGCGGCGTCGGACCGTACGACTCCGCCGCCGGCGATGATCACGGGGCGGGTCGCCGTCTCCAGCCAGTGGGCGGCGAGCGCGGTCAGCTCGGGGCGCGGGGCCAGGTCGTGCGGGGTCGCGTCCACGCCCGTGACCTGCGGGATCACCGTCTCGGCGCGGATCACGTCCTCGGGGATCTCCACCCACACCGGCCCGTGCGGGGCGGTCAGCGCCGACTCCCACGCCTCCGCGATCGCGGAGGGGATCTGGGACTGGGTGCGGGCGGTGTGGACGGACTTCACGATGTCGCGGACCGAGGCCTGCTGGTCGCGCAGCTCGTGCAGGTGGCCGCGGCGACCGCCCCCCAGACCCGGGGTGGGGACCTGGGAGCAGACGGCGACCACGGGCGCGGAGGCGGCCGCCGCCTCCTGGAGCGCGGAGAGGGAGGTGAGGGCGCCGGGGCCGGTGGAGAGGAGGAGCGGGGCCGCCTCGCCGGTGAGGCGGCCGTACGCGTCGGCGGCGAAGCCCGCGTTGTTCTCCACCCGGAGGGTGACCAGGCGCAGGTCGGAGCGGCGGACGGCGTCGAAGACGCCGAGCGCGTGCTGTCCGGGGAGCCCGAAGACGGTGGTCGCGCCGAGCCCCTGGAGCGTCTCCACGACCAGGTCTCCGCCCGTGCGGCCCGGCGGCGGCGCCAGGGCTGCCGCCGTCTGGGCCTCGGTGGGGCGGAGTACCAGGTCGTGGTCGTGGGTCACGTGCTTCTGCCCGTTTCTCGCTCGTGGTGCCGGCGCGGGGGGCGGAGGCCCGGGCGGGTCGGGTGACCGTTCCGGTCGGGCGACCGTTCGGTTCCGGTGACCGTTCGGGTCCGGTGACCGTTCGGGTCGGGTGACCTCGGGGGTCAGTTGCCCTTCGCGGCGGCGATCTGCCGGCTCATGATCGTGGTCAGCTCGTACGCGGTGTGCGAGGCCGCGACCGAGGTGATCTCCGCGTGATCGTACGCCGGGGCGACCTCGACCACGTCGGCGGAGACCAGGTTGCAGGAGGAGAGTCCGCGGATGATCTCCAGGAGCTCGCGGGAGGTCATGCCGCCCGCCTCGGGGGTGCCGGTGCCGGGCGCGTGGGCCGGGTCGAGCACGTCGATGTCGATGGAGATGTACAGCGGACGGTCACCGATGCGCTGGCGCAGCTGGTCGGCCACCTCGTCGGCGCCGCGGCGGTAGACGTCGGCGGAGGTCACGATGCCGAAGCCCATCTTGGCGTCGTCGTCGAGGTCCTGCTTGCCGTACAGCGGGCCGCGGGTACCGACGTGGGACAGGGCCTCGGTGTCGAGGATGCCCTCCTCCACGGCGCGGCGGAACGGGGTGCCGTGGGTGTACTCGGCGCCGAAGTACGTGTCCCAGGTGTCGAGGTGCGCGTCGAAGTGCAGCAGCGCGACCGGGCCGTGCTTCTTCGCGACCGAGCGCAGGAGGGGCAGGGCGATGGTGTGGTCGCCGCCCAGGGTCATCAGGCGGGAGCCGTTGCCGAGGAGCTCGTCGGCGGCGGCCTCGACCGTCTCGACGGCCTCGTTGATGTTGAAGGGGTTCACGGCGATGTCGCCGGCGTCCGCGACCTGCGCGAGGGCGAAGGGCGAGGCGTCCTGGGCCGGGTTGTACGGGCGCAGGAGGCGCGAGGCCTCGCGGATGGCGTTGCCGCCGAAGCGGGCGCCGGGGCGGTAGGACACGCCGGAGTCGAAGGGCACGCCGACGACGGCGACGTCGGCGGAGCCGACCTCGTCCAGGCGCGGCAGCCGGGCGAAGGTGGCGGGGCCTGCGTACCGCGGGATGCGGGACGAGTCGACGGGGCCGCGCGGCGTCTGCTCGGTGCTCATGGGGGTGCCCTTCTCTGTTCCATTCGGCCCGGGTGGGGGTGGGCCCCGGGTCCATCTTCGAGCGTAGGTGGCTGGGAGGGTGGGGCGAAGTGTACGTTTCATCTATGTTCGGGGTTTGGTGTGTGCGGGATATCCATGGGTGCTAGCTCGGGTTCGGGGTTGGGTTCGGGTTCGGGTGGGGTGGGTGGTTCGGGCTTGGGCTCGGGTTCGGGTGGGGTGGGTGGTTCGGGTTCGAGCTCGGGTGGGGTGGGTGGTTCGGGTTCGGGGCCGCCTGTGCTTCTGGAGGGGCTGCTCGACGACACGGCCCTGGGGCTGCGGCAGGCCGCGGGTGGTACCCGGGCCGAGGTGTACGGCGTGCACGCTTCGGAGATGGCCGACCCGTCGCCGTACCTCTTGGGCGGTGAGCTGCTGCTGACGGCCGGGCAGGAGCTGGGCCCCGACCCCGAGGCGTACGCCGCCTACGTCGCCCGCCTCGTCACGGCGGGGGTGGCCGCCCTCGGGTTCGGCGTGGCGCCGGTGCACGAGGAGGTGCCCGAGGCGCTCGTACGGGCCTGCGCGGAGCAGGGGCTGCCGTTGATGGAGGTTCCGCCGGGCACGCCCTTCACCGCGGTGGCCCGGGCGGTCTGGCGCCTGATGGCGGAGGCGCGGACGCGCGAACTGCGCCGGGTCACCGAGGCCCAGCAGGCGCTCGCTGCGGCGGCCGCCCGCCCGGACCCCGTCCCGGCGGTGCTGCGGCGTCTCGCGGTGACGCTCGGGGGGTGGGTGGGGGTGCTGCCGACCGACCAGGCTCCCGCCGCCGGGTCACCGGCACCCCGGCCGCCTCGCCTCGGGCCGGCTGCGGAGCCGTCCCGTGCCGTCGCGGCCCCGCAGGCCGCCGGGCCGTCCCCTTCGGAGGGCGTGCTACTCGCCCTGGGCGAGCTGGCGCACCGCGTCGGGACCGGTGGTCCGGCCACCGCGACCGACACCGTGGGTACGGAACACCTCTCCGCGTACGCCCTGGGCCGCGACCCCGTGCTCGTGCTCGCGCTCGCCACGCCCGCGCGGACGCCGGGCGACCACACGATCGCCGGGGTGGCCGCGGTGCTGCTCACCCTGCTGACCGCGCGTCGCGCGCCCGGGGGCGGCGAGGCCTCGGCCCTGGTGCGGCTGCTGCTCGGCGGGAGCGCCGAGGAGGCCCTCGGGGGTGCTCGGAGGATCGTGGTCCACGCCCGCGGGGCGGGCGACCCGGCCGCTCTCGCGGCGGGGCTCGGCACCTCTCTGTACGCCGCCGAGGGCCCGTACGTACGCCTGCTCCTCCCCGCCGAGCACGCCCCGGCACCCCGGCCGCAGCCCGGTTGGCGGATGGGGGTCAGCGCCCCCGCCGAGCCGGACGGCCTCATCGTGGCCGACGCGCAGGCCGCCCGCGCCCTGGAACGTGCCGAGAGCGCCCGCGCGCCCCTGGCCCACCACGTCGAGGCCGGATTCGGCGGACTGGTCGGCGCGGCCGAGGCCCGCGCGTACGCCGAGGCCCTGCTGGGTCCGTTGAACCCGGTCCAGCGAGCGACCCTGCGCAGCTGGTTGGCCCACCACGGCAGTTGGGACCGCACCGCGGTCGCCCTCGAGGTGCACCGGAACACCGTCCGCCAGCGCATCTCGCGGGCGGCCGTGCTCCTGGGCCTGGATCTGGACGATCCGGACGTCCGGATGGAGCTGTGGTTCGCACTGCGGTCGTGGGGGGAGCGGGGGTAGCGGGGGTAGCGGGGGTGGGGACCCGGGGTCGGGCTTACGGCGTTGGGGTTGGGCGGGGTCGTGGTGGGTGGGCGGTGTCGGGCCTGTCCGCCTGCCGAGGGTTTCCGGGCCGGGGGGGGGGGGGGGGGGGGGGGGGGGGGGGGGGGGGGGGGGGGGGGGGGGGGGGGGGGGGGGGGGGGGGGGGGGGGGGGGGGGGGGGGGGGGG
>NZ_JBIVNX010000099.1:0-11306 GCF_044753805.1 Streptomyces sp. NPDC093225 | reverse complement strand
GGAGGCAGGCCCGGGCCTGGGGTGGCCGTAGGCCAGGGCCGAAGGCCCCGAAGCCCCAGGGGTGGGCCTGCCGCAGGGCCTGCAGGCCATACCGGGTCAAGCGCCGAGGGGACCCACGCACCACGGGACCCGCCCCCGAAGCGAGCCAGCCCCGACCCGGTCACCCACCCCCCGATGCCGCCCCCTCACCCCTCCGCCCCCGGCAGATCCCGCAGCAACCACGTCAGGATCTGCGGCAGCGCGCGGAAGGCGGCGAAGTGGGCCGCGGCCGGCTCGATGGTGGCCGTGGCGCCCGGGATGCGGCGGGCCAGCCAGCGCGAGTGGCCGACGGGGGAGAACACGTCCTGCTCGCCGTGCCAGAGCAGCACCGGGCAGCGGATGTCGGCCGGGTCGAAGCCCCAGGGGCTGCACAGCGCGATGACGTCGTCGATCCAGCCGTACGCGGAAGTCCGCAACCCCTCACGGTAGTTGGCCTCCAGCATCCGGCGCAGTCCGGCGTCGGAGACGATCATCCGGTCGTGGTCGGTGAGTTCGGGGCGCAGTTCGTCGAGCAGCCGCTTGGGGTCCCTGCGGATGCCGTCGGCGCGGGGGATGAGCCGGGCGGCCAGCTCCTCGGGGTCGACGGCCGCGGTGGAGTACTCGCGCACGTTGTGCGCGGTCATGCCGTCGAACCAGTCCAGCCCGTCGGCGTCCCAGGGCGCGAGCCCCACCAGGGCCGCGGTCCGGGTGACCCGCTCGGGCAGTAGCGCGGCGCAGGCCAGCGCGTGCGGGGAGCCGCCCGAGCGGCCCGCGACGGCGAACTTCTCGATCCCGAGGGCGTCGGCGATCGCGGCCACGTCCTGGGCGACGTCGGCGACCGTGCGGCCCGGGTGGCGGTCGGAGCCGCCGTAGCCGGGCCGGTCGTACGCGATGAGCTGCGTCCGGCGCTGGTAGAGGACCATGCCCCGGGGGGCCGGGCCCAGCCGGCTGCCGGGCATGCCGTGGAGCAGGAACACCGGCTTGCCGCGGGGGTCCCCCAGCCGCTCGACCAACAGCTGCCGCCCGTCCGCTGCGCGCACCCGATTGCGCACGCCCCGCCTCCCTCGTGGTCGACGTGCCCTGTCCGTGCCGGCCCGTTGTCTGTGCGTGCCACGGACATTGTCCCGGCCGAGGAGGGCGCACAACAGGGCGCACTCGCACCGCAGTCGAGGAAGCGCCCCGCCGTCGGGAAGGGCCCCGCGGCCGGGGACTGACCCGCAGCCAGGAAAGCGTCCCGCAGTCGGGGAAGGGCACCCGCTGTCGGAAGGCGCCCCGCCGTCGCGGAAGCCGGCCGCGCGGCCCCCTCAGCGCTTGGGCCAGTGCCACAGGGGCTCGTCCAGGGGCCCCTCGCGCCCCGCGACCAGCGTCTGGCCGAACTCCTTCACCAGCTCGATGGTGTGGAGGTCCACGCGGTGGTGACGGGTGCCCGCCGCCAGGGCGTCGGCCAGCGGGCGGGCGTGGGTGACCACCACCGTCTGGGTGTCCCGGGCCGCGGTGAGGATCAGGTCGGCCAGCGGGCCCAGCAGGTCCGGGTGGAGGCTGGTCTCGGGCTCGTTGAGGACCATCAGGGCGGGCGGCCGGGGGGTGAGGAGGGCCGCCGCCCACAGGAGGTAGCGCAGCGTCCCGTCGGACAGCTCCGCCGCGCCCAGCGGTCGCAGCAGCCCGTGCTGGCGCAGCTCCAGCTCGAAGCGGCCGCCCCGGTTCTCGATCTCCACCCGGCTGCCCGGGAAGGCCGCCTCCACCGCCTCGTCGAGCGCCTCGTGGTCGCCGATCTCGCGGATCGTCTGCAGTGCGGCCGGCAGGTCGGACCCGTCGGCGCTCAGGACGGGCGTACGGGTGCCGATCCGCGGGGTCCGGGCCGGTGCGGCGGCGTCGGTGCGGACGTGGTCGTAGAACCGCCAGGACCGGATGCGCTCGCGCAGCACCAGCAGGTCGGGCGCCAGCTGCGGGTCGGCGAGCTCGCTGAGCACGGAGTCGTACGGGCGCAGCGCGTTCTGCGTGCGGTGCCAGCCGCCGTCCGCCGTCCGGGTGCGCACGGCCGGCCCGGTGCGGTCCGAGAGCAGCGCGGCCGGGCGCAGTACGGGCCCGGCCCAGGTGCACTCGCGTTTGATCTCCGGGTCGAGGTCGAACAGCGACTCCGGTACGGGGGCCGGGTGGCCGAAGTCCACGGCGTACCCGAACTCGTCGCCGGCGAACCCCAGCCGCAGGCTCACCGGCTCGGTGCGCACGGTCCCCTGGACCGGCCGGTCGCCCCGGCGCAGCGCGCCGAGCGAGGTGCCCGGCCCGGCGAACAGGGTGGAGGGCAGCCCGCCCTCCCGGGCCAGGGCCGCCACGGCCCCGCCGCGGGCCGAGTCGGCCAGCAGCCGCAGGGACCGGTAGAGGCTGGACTTGCCCGTGCCGTTGGCGCCGGTGACGACGGTGAGCCCGCCCAGCGGGACGACCAGGCGGCGCAGCGAGCGGTAGTTCTCCACCGCGAGCGTGGTGATCAACGTTCAGGTGCCTCCTCCGGAGCCGGCAGCCCCTCGACGGTCGTACCGGAGAAGAACGCGGCGCCGCGGACGCAGGTTGACCGGGCGGCTCGGAGAGTGGGCGCGCTCACACACCGGCCCCCGCCGGGGGCGCCGGGTCGGGAGTGGTGCCCACGGCCGGGCCGCCCCGGCCGCGGCGCACCATGGCGGCGGCCACGGTGACCGCCGAGCCCAGCACGGCCCAGCCGGCCAGCACCCACATGGACATCGCCATGCCGTTGCCCTTGAAGTACGCGATCGAGCGGGCCGCGTACGTGCCCGCGCCGGGCGGGAAGTACGGGCCGATCGCCCGCCAGAACGGCGGCAGCAGCGGCCACGGGTAGGCACCGCCGGCGCTCGGGTTGCCCAGCACGACCACCACCAGGATCGCCAGCCCGATGCCGATGACGCCGGCCACCCCCTGGAAGGCCAGGGTGATGGCGCCGACCGCGAACACCAGCAGCGTGCCCAGCCCCCACAGTGCCGGGACGCTGCCGGGCAGGGCGTCCAGGACCGGCCCGGCGATCACCGCGCCGAGCAGGCCGGCGACGATCGAGTACAGCAGCAGCGCACCGAGCCGGATCACGGCGCGGGCCCCGTTCGCGGGGCGGGCCCCGGCGCTGATGGCGAGGATCGCCGCGCACAGGTAGCCGCCCACGCACCAGCCGATCACCAGGTAGAACGCGGACAGCCCGCGCGCGTCGCCCTCGTCGACGGGGACCACGTCGGCGACCACGACCGTGCGCTGCCGGGCCGCCTCCGCCCGCAGGACCACCTCGGTCAGGGCCTGGGAGAGCGAGGAGCCGTTGCCGCTCGCCACGAGCAGGCGGTCCCTGGTGCCGCGCGGGTCGATGAGCAGGGCGCCGTCGACGTCCCGGTTCCCGATCTGCTCCAGGGCCGTGGCCTCGTCCTCGACCGCGCGGGGCGCGAGCGGGTCGCCCGGCAGGGCGGACAGCTGCTCGACCGCCTGGTCGGTGATCGGCGGGGCCGGGGTGACCACGGCGAGTTTGATCTCGTGCGGCGCGGGCTGGTGGAAGGCGCCGATGTACGAGGCGATGAAGGCGAGCTGGAGCGCCAGCACCCCGATGACCAGCAGCGCGGCCCGGACGCTGACGGCGTCCTTGACCTCGGCGAGGAACCCTTGGGGACCCTGGGGAGCGGCTTCCGGCGGCGGTTCGGCGGTGCGCTGAGTCATGCCCCCACGCTCGGTGCGGCGGGGGCGGAACGACAGCAGGGGCGGGCCGAACGGATGACTGGCCACCCGGAGGGCGATGCTCGAACATGTGTGTCGTACTCATGTTCGAAACTGGTCTATGGTGGAAGAAGGGGGAGGCGGTCATCAGAGGGAAGCAGGAGGCGCGGGTGCCCGGTTTTACGCATCTGCACACCGTTTCCGGGTTCTCCGCGCGCTACGGAGCCTCGCACCCGGAGCGGCTGGCGGAGCGTGCCGCCGAACGGGGCATGGACGCCCTGGCCCTCACCGACCGCGACACCCTCGCGGGTGCGGTCCGGTTCGCCAAGGCTTGTGCCGGGGCCGGGATCCGGCCGCTGTTCGGGACCGAACTGGCGGTGGACCCGGTGCCGGCCGCCGCCGCGCCCGCCGGGGGCGAGGCGGCCCGCGCCAGCCAGCGCCGCCGCACGCCCGTCAAGGGCGGCGCCTTCATCGACGAGTCCGCCCCCCGCGCCGTCTTCCTCGCCCGCGACGGCGCCGCCGGCTGGGCCGACCTGTGCCGGCTGGTCACCGCCGCCCACGCCGCGGCCGGCCCCGGCGCCGGGGGTCGCGCGGGCGGCGCCGAACCGCCCCGGCTGCCCTGGTCCGCGAACCACGGCGACGGCCTCCTCGTCCTGCTCGGCCCCGGCTCCGAGGTCGGCCGGGCCCTGGCCGCCGGCCGCCCCGACCGGGCCGCCCGGCTGCTAGCCCCCTGGCGCGAGGCGTACGGCGACGCCCTGCGCCTGGAGGCCGTCCACCACGGCCGCCCCGGCACCGGTTCCGGCTCGCTGCGGCTGGCCGCCCGTACCGTCGGCTTCGCCGCGGACCAAGGGGTGCGGGCCGTCCTGACCAACGCCGTCCGGTACGCCGACCCCGGCCAGGGGTCGGTCGCCGACGTCCTGGACGCGGCCCGCCGGCTCGTCCCCGTCGACCCCCGCCGCGGCCTCGACGGCGGCGAACGCTGGCTCAAGGGCCCCGCGGACATGGCCGCCCTCGCCGACCGGGTCGCCGAGGCCGCCGGCCTGCGCGGCACCGACGCCCGCCGGCTGCTCGCCGAGACCCGGCGGACCGCCGAGGCCTGCGCCGTCGACCCCGAGGACGACCTCGGCATCGGCTCCGTCCACTTCCCCGAGCCCCACCTGGTCGGCGCCGACCGCCGCACCGCCCAGCGCGTCCTGGCCTCCCGGTGCGCCGCCGGCATGGTGCTGCGCGGCTACGCCGGCCGCCGCGCGTACTGGGACCGGATGCACCACGAGCTCGACATCATCGCCCACCACGGCTACGCCTCGTACTTCCTGACGGTCGCTCAAGTCGTCACGGACGTACGGGGCATGGGTATCCGGGTGGCCGCCCGCGGCTCCGGCGCCGGCTCCCTCGTCAACCACCTCCTCGGCATCGCGCACGCCGACCCGGTCGAGCAGCACCTGCTGATGGAGCGCTTCCTGTCCAAGCGCCGCCCGGTGCTGCCCGACATCGACGTCGACGTGGAGTCCGCCCGCCGCCTGGAGGTCTACCGGGCGATCATCGACCGGTTCGGCGCCGAGCGCGTCGCCACCGTCGCCATGCCCGAGACCTACCGGGTCCGGCACGCCATCCGCGACGTGGGCGCCGCCCTGTCCATGGACCCCGCCGAGACCGACCGGCTGGCCAAGGCCTTCCCGCACATCCGCGCCCGCGACGCCCGCGCGGCCCTGCAGGAACTCCCCGAACTGCGCGACGTCAAAGGCGAGTCGCACGGCCGGCTGTGGGAACTGGTCGAGGCCCTCGACGCACTGCCGCGCGGGGTCGCCATGCACCCGTGCGGGGTGCTGCTCTCCGACGCCACCCTGCTGGCGCGCACCCCCGTGGTGCCGACCAGCGGCGAGGGCTTCCCGATGTCCCAGTTCGACAAGGACGACGTCGAGGACCTCGGCCTGCTCAAACTCGACGTGCTGGGCGTGCGGATGCAGTCCGCGATGGCGCACGCCGTCGCCGAGGTCCGGCGCGCCACGGGCCGGGACCTCGACCTCGACGACCCCGCCCAGGTACCGCCCGGCGACGAGGCCACGTACCGGCTGATCCGCTCCGCCGAGACCCTCGGCTGCTTCCAGATCGAGTCGCCGGGCCAGCGCGACCTGGTCGGCCGGCTCCAGCCCGCCACCTTCCACGACCTGGTCGTCGACATCTCGCTGTTCCGGCCCGGCCCGGTCGCCGCCGACATGGTCCGGCCCTTCATCGAGGCCCGGCACGGGCGCGCCCCGGTCCGCTACCCGCACCCGGACCTGGAGGGGCCACTGAAGGAGACGTACGGGGTCGTGGTCTTCCACGAGCAGATCATCGAGATCGTGGACATCATGACCGGCTGCGGCCGCGACGAGGCCGACCGGGTGCGCCGGGGCCTGTCCGACCCCGAGTCCCAGGGCCGCATCAAGGCCTGGTTCGCGCAGCACGCCGGAGAGCGGGGGTACCCGCCCGAGGTGGTCGCGCGGACCTGGGAGATCATCGAGGCCTTCGGCTCGTACGGCTTCTGCAAGGCGCACGCGGTGGCGTTCGCGGTCCCGACGTACCAGTCCGCCTGGCTCAAGGCCCACCACCCGGCCGCCTTCTACGCCGGGTTGCTCACCCACGACCCGGGCATGTACCCCAAGCGGCTGCTGCTCGCGGACGCCCGGCGGCGCGGGGTGCCCGTACTGCCGCTGGACGTGAACCGGTCCGCGGTCGCCCACCGTGTCGAACTGGTGTCCGACGAGCCGGAGCGGTGGGGCCTGCGGCTCGCGCTCTCCGACGTCCACGGCATCAGCGGGGCGGAGGCCGCGCGCATCGAGGCCGGGCAGCCCTACGCCTCCCTGCTCGACTTCTGGGACCGCGCCCACCCGGGTCGCCCGGTGGCCGAACGGCTCGCGCAGGTCGGTGCGTTGGACTCCTTCGGGGCCAACCGGAGGGACCTGCTGCTGCACCTGTCCGAACTGCACCGCTCGCAGCGGGCGGTCGGCGTGCGTGGGGGCCAACTGCCGCTCGGCGGTGGGCGGGAGACCGCGCCGGTCGGACTGCCCGACCTCAACGAGGCCGAGCGGCTCAGTGCCGAGCTGGGTGTCCTGGGCATGGACGCCACCCGGCACCTGATGACCGACCACCACGCCTTCCTCGCCGAGCTGGGCGCCGTGCCGGCCCGCCGGCTGCGGGAGGCCGAACACGGGCAGACCGTGCTGGTCGCGGGCGCCAAGGCGGCCACCCAGACCCCGCCGATCCGGTCGGGGCGGCGGGTCATCTTCACCACCCTCGACGACGGGACCGGCCTGGTCGACCTGGCCTTCTTCGACGACAGCCACGAGCGGTGCGCGCACACCGTCTTCCACTCCTGGCTGCTGCTGGTGCGCGGCGTGGTGCAGCGGCGGGGGCCGCAGAGCCTGAGCGTGGTCGGCTCGGCCGCGTGGAACCTCGCGGAGCTGGCGGAGCTGCGGAGTGCGGGTGGGCTGGACGCGGTGGCGGTGCGGTTGGCCGAGGGTGCGGCGAGCGCCGCCGCCACCGGCTCGGGGTCCTCCGACCCCGCGGGCCCCGGGGCCGCCTCCGGTTCCTCCGGCGCCGGTTCCTCTTCCGGTTCCTCCGGAGCGGGCGCCGCCGGGGACTCCGGCGATGCCTCCGCCGGGGGCGGCGACAGGGCGGGCGACGGGGCGGGCAACGGCTCCGACGGGGCCGGTGACGGTGGCGGGTCGGGGGCGGACGGTGCCGGTGGGGGGTCCCGTGCCGACGGCGCCGACGGCGGCTCGGGTGCCGGCGGGCGGCGGATCCACCTGCCCACCGGGTACGAGCTGAACCCGTGGGCGGACCTGCAGCCGCCCGGCTCCGGTCCGGCCACCGGGCGCAAGCTGTGGCACTCCAGTCCGGGGAGCGCGGGACGATGACGTACCAGGTGCGGGCGGCGGCCGGGGTGCCGCTGCGCGGAGCCGGTTCCCCACCCCGCCCCTTCCCGAAACCGGGGGTTGCGACCCCGGCCGCCGCCGGTGCGGGGCGCTCCGCGCCCGCCCCCTCCCGGGGCTTCGCCGAGGCCCCCGGTTCTCGAACGCCGGACGGGCTGAACGCGCCCGCCACCACCGGATCGCAGGCGTGCCCGGACGTCCCGGAACCGCACGTGCCCGAGCCGGAAGTGCACCCGGGCGGGAGCCGGGGCGGAGCCCCGGGGAACGGGGGAAGGGCGGGGTGGGGAAGAGGCACCCCCAGCACCACCCCCACCGTGCTGTGCTTCGCCTTCCGGCGCCCGGACGGAGACCCGCTCGACGCCGGGACGTACACCGGCCTGCTCACACTGCTCGGCGGCCTCACCCCGACGGTGCAGGCGCTGCCCCCCGAGACCGCACTCGCCGACGTGCGCGGCGCGCTGCGCTACTTCACCCGCGACGCCGTCCAGCTGGCGGCCGTCGTACGGGTGCGCGCCCTCGCCCTGTACGGCGTGGACTGCGCCATCGGCGCCGCCCCCAACCCCATGCTGGCCCGCATGGCAGCCCGCGAGGCCCGACCGGGCCGGACCCTGGTGGTCCCGGACGACCCCGCCGCCGTACGGGCGTTCCTCGCGGCCAAGCCGGCCGCCGCCCTCGACGGCGTCGGTACCGCCACCGCCCGGACCCTGGGCACGTACGGACTCGGCACGGTCGGCCGGATCGCCGCCGCCCCGCCCGCCGCCCTCCAGCGCATCGTCGGCGTCCGGGCCGGCCGCGAGCTGTACGAGCGGGCCCGCGGCATCGACCGCACCCCGGTCGTCCCCGGTGCCGCCGCCCGCTCGCTGGCCGCCGAACGCCCCTTCGGTCGCGACGAGATCGACCCGGACCGGCACCGCCGCGCCCTGCTCTCCCTCACCGAGGAGCTGGGCGCCCGGTTGCGCGCCCAGGGCCTGGCCTGCCGTTCCCTGGCGCTCACCGTGCGCTGCGCCGACCGCACCACGCTCACCCGGACCCGCGTCCTGGCCGAGCCCACGGCCCACTCCGCCGCGCTCACCCGGACCGCCTACGCCGTATACGAGGGGCTGGGCCTCCAGCGGGCCCGGGTGCGGGCGGTCGCGCTGCGCGCGGAGGGGCTGCTGCCCGCCGAACGGGCCGCCCGCCAGCTGAGTCTCGACCCGGACGACGAGAAGACCCGGCGCATCGAGGCGGTCGCCGACCGGGTACGGGCGAAGTTCGGCCCCGCGGCCATCCTGCCCGGCTCCCTGGCGCGGAGCCGGGGGCTCGCGGACCACGATCCCGTCCCGTCCCGCCCCCGCCGCTCCCCGGAGCCGGTCGAGGTGGCGCACAGCGTGACGTAACCCGGCCCTTCTCGTTGCGTCTTGACGAGCCGCCAGGTTTTTACCGACGCGTAACTTCCCAGTTTTGCTACTCGCCCGTAATTTGGCGGGAAGCAGCTCACCCTTGTGATCCGGATCACGGGCGAATCCCCACATCGCATTCCCCTTGACCGCAAGGAGAGCACTCGATGCTGCCCTGGAAAAGCTGGAAAAGACTGCTCGGATCCCTCGCCGCCCTGATGCTCGCCGGCGCGGCCCTCACCGCCGTCCCCGCCCAGGCCGCCACCGCCCCCACCAGCGGCTGGAACAACTGGGACTGCAAGCCCTCCGCCGCCCACCCCCGCCCCGTCGTGCTCGTCCACGGCACCTTCGGCAACTCGGTCGACAACTGGCTCGGCTTCGCGCCGTACCTCGTGCACCGCGGCTACTGCGTCTACTCGCTGGACTACGGCCAGCTGCCCGGCGTGCCGTTCTTCAACGGCCTCGGCCCCATCGACCGGTCCGCCGGCCAGCTCGCCACGTTCGTCGACCGGGTGCTCGCCTCGACCGGCGCCCCCGAGGCCGACCTCGTCGGCCACTCCCAGGGCGGCATGATGCCGCGCTGGTACCTCAAGTACCTGGGCGGGGCCGGCAAGGTCAACGCCCTCGTCGGGCTCGCCCCGGACAACCACGGGACGACCCTGCTGGGGCTCACCAAGCTCCTGCCGTACTTCCCCGGCGCCGAGGACCTCATCAGCGCCGCGACGCCGGGCCTGGCCGACCAGATCGCCGGCTCCGCGTTCGAGAAGAAGCTCAACGAGGGCGGCGACACCGTCCCGGGCGTGAAGTACACGGTCATCGCCACCCGCTACGACGAGGTGGTCACCCCGTACCAGAGCCAGTTCCTGAACGGGCCGGACGTGCGCAACGTCCTGCTCCAGGACCTGTGCCCGCTGGACCTCTCCGAGCACGTCGCGATCGGTCTGACCGACCGGATCGCCTGGCACGAGGCCCTGAACGCACTCGACCCGGCGCACGCGGAACGCACCACGTGCGCCTCGGTCTTCGAGTGACGGAGCCCGGGCCCGACGTGGCCTAGCCCGCGTGGCGGCCGCCGCCGGAGACGCTCCGGCGGCGGACCGTCGCGAACAGCAGCGCCGCGCCCACGGCCAGCGCCCCGGCCCCGCCGACCGCCAGGAGCGGGGTACGGGAGCTCGCGCCGGTCTCGGCCAGGTCGGTGGCGGAACCGGCCGGGCGCAGGCCGCCGGCCAGGGTCTCGGTCTCGGTCTTGGTCTCGAGGCCGGCGCCCGTGCCGCCGGTGCTGCCGGCCGTGCCGCCGCCCGCGGTCCCCGCCGTGCCGTGGCCGGCGTGGCCGGAGTGGCCGGTGTGGTTGACCGTGGACCTGGCCGCGCCGTCGCGGATCTGCCGGTCGGACGGGGCGCTGGCCACCGGCTCGGGGGCGGTGCCGCCGGTACCGCCGGACGTGCCGCCCGTGCCGCTGCCGCCGCCCTGGGTCGTCTTCTTGAAGACCACGTCCGAGCAGGTGTAGAAGGCCTCCGGGCTGTCCGAGCGCTGCCAGATGCTGTAGATCAGGTGCCGTCCGGAGCGCTGGGGGACCTTGCCGGTGAACACGTAGGAACCGCCGGACAGCACCGGGTCGGTGACCTTCGCGAACGGCTTCGACTCCAGGTCCGACCACTTCAGCGGCTTGCGCGGGTCGTAGCCGGCCTTGGTGATGTAGAGCGCGAAGGAGCCGCGGTGCGGGGCGGTCGCCTTGTAGCGGAAGGTGTGCTTGCCCGCCGCCATCCGGCTGGCCGGCCAGTCGGCGCGGGCCAGGTCCAGGCCCCGGTACTTGGACCTGCCGGCCGAGCACAGCTTCCCGTCCGGTATGAGGGCCTTGTGGTGGCCGGCCGCGTTGGCGATGTTGACCTCGTTCCAGTCGTAGAACGCCTGGGTGCCGCTCGCCTTCACGGCCGCCTTGCAGGCGGCCGACTTCGGGGCCTCCGGCCCCTCCGCGTAGCAGGCCGCGACGCGGCTGACGGGGTCGGTCATCGAGCCGTGGGCGGCGGCGGGCGCGGCCACCGCGAGCGGTGCTGCGCAGGCGAGGGCGGCGGTGACGATGGCCGTGCTGCGGCGAACGGTCATGAGGCTGGTCTCCTTGGTGCGGCGCGGGTCGCCGACGGGCCCGGAAGGGGGAACCGCGTCGTGGGGGGGCGCCCCCCCCCCCCCCCCCCCCCCCCCCCCCCCCCCCCCCCCCCAACCCCCCCCCCCCCCCCCCCCCCACCCCCCCCCCCCCCCCCCCCACACCCCCCCCCCCCCCCCCCCACCCCCCCCACCGCCC
>NZ_JBIVNX010000098.1:0-11516 GCF_044753805.1 Streptomyces sp. NPDC093225 | reverse complement strand
GCCAGGGGCGGAGCCCCCTTGCCCCAGGGGTGGGCCTGCCGCAGGGCCTGCAGGCCATGACGCCTCAAGAGGCGAGGGGACCCACACACCACGGGGCGCCCTCCGCAGCCCCCTCGACGTCCCAGCACGGGGGCGTCCCCCACAAGCCCACCACGGAACCGCCCCCACCGGCCCGCCGCACCCCGAACCCTCACACCCCGCGCACCCGCACCGGGAGCCGCGGTTCCGCCCCCTCCCCGGAGCCGCTCGTACCACCGACCCCAGGGGCGTCGTCGCGCGTCACCACCACCTGCCCCGCCCGCCACCGGGCCGTGAACCGCTCCACCTCCGGCACCTCGAACCCGTCCCCGGCGTCCCGCACCAGCAGCCCGCCCCCGGTCCGTCCGAGCGCCGGCGCCCACGCCTCCAGTTCCAGCCCCTCCGCCCCGGCCACCGGGAGCACCGCCCCGGCCCGCGCCAGCACCGGGATCCGTCCCGGCGGGGCGTCCAGCAGCACCTGGCCCGGTCCCTCGTACGCCGTGCCCGTCGCCGTGTCGTACCAGCGCCCGCGCGGCAGCCGCACCGCCCGCCGGTCCGCCCCCGGTTCCAGGACCGGCGCCACCAGCAGCGCGTCGCCCAGCAGGAAGGCGTCCTCGCAGTCGCGCAGCGCCCGGTCCTCCGGCGCGTTCCACCACAGCGGCCGCACGTACGGCGCCCCGGTCCGCCGGGCCAGCTGCGCCAGCGTCACGAAGTACGGCCGGAGCCGCTCGCGTTCGGCCAGCGCCGCCCGCGCGTGCTCCAGCACCTCCGGCCCGAACTCCCACGGCTCGCGCCGCCCCGCCCAGATCGCCGCGTGCGTCCGGAACAGCGGGAGGTACGCCCCCAGTTGGAACCACCGCAGGAACAGCTCGGGCGACGGCGAACCGCCGAAGCCCCCGACGTCCGGCCCCGAGTACGGGACCCCGCACAGCCCGAGCCCCAGCACCAGGGCCAGCGAGGCCCGCAGTCCCGGCCAGCTGCTCTCCACGTCCCCCGACCACGTGCCGCCGTACCGCTGCATCCCGGCCCACCCCGAGCGCGAGAAGAGGAACGGCCGCTCGTGCGGGCGCAGCCGCACCAGCCCCTCGTACCCGGCCCGGGCCATGCCCAGGGCGTACACGTTGTGCGCCTGCCGGTGGTCGCCGCCGGCGCCCTCCAGCGCGTGCCGGGCGGACCGCGGCAGGGTCATGTCCCCGTACGGCCGGAAGGAGACCGGCTCGTTCATGTCGTGCCACACCCCGGAGAAGCCCTGCGCGAGCCGCTCGGCGTACAGCCCGCTCCACCACTCCCGGGCCGTCGGATCGGTGAAGTCCGGGTACACGCACTCGCCCGGCCACACCTCGCCGCGCACCTCGCGCCCGCGCGCGTCCCGTACGAACGCCCCCGCCGCGCGCCCCTCCCGGTACAGCGGCTCGTCCTCGGCCGCCCGGACCGCCGGGTCCACGATCGACACCAGCCGCACCCCCTGCCCGCGCAGCTCCGTGGCCAGGCCCGCCAGGTCCGGGAAGGCCTCCTGGTCCACCGTGAACACCCGGTGCCGGTCGTAGTGGTCGATGTCCAGGTGCACGGCGGACAGCGGCAGGCCCCGGTCCCGGTAGCCGGCGACGACCCGGCGCACCTCCGCGGCGCTGCCGAAACCCCAGCGCGCGTGCTGGTGGCCCAGCGCCCACGACGGCGGTACCGCGGGGGCGCCCGTCAGGGCCGCCCAGCCCTGGAGCACCCGGGCGGGCGTGCCCACCAGCACCCAGGTCCGCAGCGGCCCGCCGTCCATGCGCAGCTCGGACGTGCCGGGCCGGTCCTGGCCGGAGCCGGCGCCCTCCTCGCCCTCGCGCAGGGACACCCGCCCGTCCCAGGTGTTGTCGTGGAACACCAGGTGCGTGCCGACGTCGGCGACGACCAGCTGCACCGGCATCGTGATGTAGAGCGGGTCGTCGCCCGGGCCGAAGCCGCCCTTCGGGTCGGTGTTCCACAGCCGGTACCGGCCGTCGCGCAGCCGGGGCCCGGCGGCCCGGCCGCCCAGCCCGAAGAACCGGGCGTCCGCGGCCACTTCCGACCGCTGCAACCACCGTGCGCCCTCCTGTGCGCCCCCGAGGGCTCCCCGTGCGCCGGGTGCCTCCACCGGGCGCCCGTCCACCGCCCCGGAGCCCCCGTCCAGGGCTCCCGGCTCCCCGTCCACCGCTCCCGGTCGTCCGTCGACAACCCCCGGTCGTCCGTCCGCCGCCCCCGGGCTCCCGTTCACGCCCGGCCCCACCGGCTCCCACCACCGCGGCGGCAGGTCCCGCCGCAGCACCGCCCCACCGGGCGTGCGCACCTCCACGGCGCCCGTCCGGGACACGACCACCGTCGCCCGCTCCGAGACCACCCGCCAGCCGCCGTCGGTGTCCGGCTCCAGCACCGCCCGCGGGTCCGGCTCCGGCTCCCCGCCCGCCAGCGCGTACGACGGCGCCGGCCCGGCCCCGTCCCAGCCCCAGAACACCGCCCCGCCGACCGCGACCAGCACCCGCAACTCCGAACGGGCGAACCGCAGCACCCCGCCACCGGGCCGCGGCTCCGCCCCCGTCAGCGCCCCGGGAACCCGCGCCCGCTCCCGCCCCCGCGCCGGCAGCTGCGCCGCGTCGGCGCGGTCGTGGCGCAGCGCCGCGCGCCAGGCGCGCAGCCCGCGCGCCGATCCCACGTCTTTGACCGCTCGTACCAGTTCACGCCCGTTCATGCTGATCACCCTGCCATCGGGCCGCCGTCGTGGGGGCTCCGTTCAACTGGCGTTCACCCACATCCGGGACGCGCCCGACCTGTGGGCGGCCGCTCTGGTGCGTATGTCGATCACATGGCATGGTCCCTGTGAGCCGCCGCGCGCACACCCCGCGCACGGTGGCACCGTACGCACACGAAGCGCGCACGCGCCGGACGAGCACGCACACCGACCCGGGAGCCAAGACCCATGACCGAAGCCACTCCGCAGCCCGCACCCCTGTGGCAGCCGAGCCCCGGGCGGATCGCCGCCGCCCGGGTCACGGCCTTCCAGAGCTGGGCCGCCGAGCGGTACGGGGCGCCCGCCGAGGGCGGCTACGCCGCACTGCACCGCTGGTCGGTGGACGAGCTCGACACCTTCTGGCGGGCCGTCGCCGACTGGTTCGACGTCCGCTTCGGCACCCCGTACGAGCACGTGCTGGGCGAGCGCGCCATGCCCGGCGCCCAGTGGTTCCCCGGCGCCACCCTCAACTACGCCGAGCACGCCCTGCGCGCCGCCGAGGACCCGGCCCGGGCCGCCGACGCCGCCCTGCTGTACGTCGACGAGACCCACGAGATCGAGCCGGTGACCTGGGCCGAGCTGCGCCGCCAGGTCGGTGCGCTGGCGGCCCGGCTGCGCGAACTCGGCGTCCGCCCCGGCGACCGCGTCAGCGGCTACCTGCCCAACATCCCCCAGGCCGTCACCGCCCTGCTCGCCACCGCGGCCGTGGGCGGCGTGTGGACGTCCTGCGCCCCCGACTTCGGCGCCCGCAGCGTCCTCGACCGCTTCCAGCAGGTCGAGCCGGTCGTCCTGTTCACCGTGGACGGCTACCGCTACGGCGGCAAGGAGCACGACCGCCGCGACACCGTCGCGGAGCTGCGCGCCGAGCTGCCCACCCTGCGCGCCGTGGTCCACATCCCGCTGCTCGGCACGGCGGCGCCCGAGGGCGCCCTCGACTGGGCGGAGCTGACCGCCGGCACCGACGAGCCCGTCTTCGATCAGGTGCCCTTCGAGCACCCGCTGTGGGTCCTGTACTCCTCCGGCACCACCGGCCTGCCCAAGGCCATCGTGCAGTCCCAGGGCGGCATCCTCCTCGAGCACCTCAAGCAGCTCGGCCTGCACTGCGACCTGGGCCCCGAGGACCGCTTCTTCTGGTACACCTCCACCGGCTGGATGATGTGGAACTTCCTCGTCTCCGGTCTGCTCACCGGCACCACCGTGGTCCTCTACGACGGCAGTCCCGGCTACCCCGACACCGGCGCCCAGTGGCGCATCGCCGAGCGCACCGGGGCCACCCTGTACGGCACCTCCGCCGCGTACGTGATGGCGTGCCGCAAGGCCGAGGTGCACCCGTCCCGGGACTTCGACCTCTCGGCGGTCAAGTGCGTGGCCACCACCGGCTCCCCGCTGCCCCCCGACGGCTTCCGCTGGCTGCGCGACGAGGTGGCCGACGACCTGTGGATCGCCTCGGTCAGCGGCGGCACCGACGTGTGCAGCTGCTTCGCCGGCGCCGTCCCCACCCTGCCCGTGCACATCGGCGAGCTGCAGGCCGCCTGCCTGGGCACCGACCTGCAGTCCTGGGACCCCTCGGGCAAGCCGCTCACCGGCGAGGTCGGCGAGCTGGTGGTCACCAACCCCATGCCGTCCATGCCGGTGTACTTCTGGAACGACCCCGACGGCAGCCGCTACCGCGACAGCTACTTCGAGATGTTCCCGGGCGCCTGGCGGCACGGCGACTGGATCACGATCACCGACCGCGGGTCCGTGGTCATCCACGGCCGCTCGGACTCCACCCTGAACCGGCAGGGCGTCCGGATGGGCTCCGCCGACATCTACGAGGCCGTCGAGCGCCTCCCCGAGATCAAGGAGTCCCTGGTCATCGGCCTGGAGGAGCCGAACGGCGGCTACTGGATGCCGCTGTTCGTCCACCTCGCGCCCGGTGCGACCCTGGACGACGCGCTGCGCGACCGGATCAAGCGCACCATCCGCGAGGAGCTCTCGCCGCGCCACGTGCCCGACGAGATCATCGAGGTCCCGGGCGTGCCCCACACCCTCACCGGCAAGCGCATCGAGGTCCCGGTCAAGCGGCTCCTGCAGGGCACCGAGCTGGCCAAGGCCGTCAATCCCGGCTCGGTGGACGACCTCGACCTGCTGCGCTTCTACGAGGACCTCGCCCGCACCCGCAAGCAGGCCTGACCCCCGCCCGGGCCCGACCGCCGGGTCGGGCCCGGGCGCCGGGGGTCCGGCTCGGCCCGGCGGTCGGCCCGGGCGCCCCGGCGCCGAGCGCCTTCACCCCCCGTACGTGGCCTCGGACTCGCCCAGCACCCGGGCGAAGTCCGCGGCCAGCCGTACCGCGTCCGCCTCCGGCAGGGCCGCGCTGGTGATCCGTACCGCCGGCGGGCTCCCGATCCGGAAGCGCTGACCGGCCGCCACCCACCAGCCGTGCGTGCGCAGCCCGTTCACCACCGCCGACTCGTCCCGCACCGGCACCCACACGTTCAGCCCGCTCTCCGCGTGCGCGGCGACCCCGTGCCGTGCCAGCGCCGCGACCAGTGCCGTACGCCGCTCCGCGTACACCCGTTCCGCCCCCGCGATCAGCACCCGGGCCGACGGATCGGCCAACAGCCGCGCCGCGGTCTCCTGGAGGATGTGGCTCACCCAGCCGGAGGTGAGCAGCAGCCGCCCGTCGTGCCGCGCCAGCGTCGTCGGATCGCAGGCCATGGCGGCCCAGCGCAGGTCCACGCTGAGCTGCTTCGACGCGGTCCGCACGTGCGCCCAGCGCGGCAGCCCGCCCGTGGTCAGGGAGTGCAGGGGCACCCCGGAGATGTCGGAGTTGTGGTCGTCCTCGACCACCAGGACGTCCGGGAACTCCTCCAGCACGGCCAGGAGTTCCGCCCGCCGCCCGGCCGTGAAGCGGCCGCCGCGCGGGCTCTGCCCCCGCGGGCTGCACAGCACGGCACGCGCCCCGGCGCGCAGGGCCCGCCCGAGCTCCTGCGGCCGCATCCCCTCGTCGTCCACCACCACCGGCAGCATCCGCAGTCCCAGCGCCGGCACCAGGTCGAGCAGGTGGTGGAAGCCCGGATCCTCGACGGCCACGCTGTCGCCCGGCCTGAGTTCGGTCGACAGCAGCCTCGAAATGCAGTCGAGCGTGCCGTGCGAGAAGGTCACCGACCCGTCCGGCACCCCGTCGCGGGCGAACCAGGCGCGGGACAGCTCCTCCAGCGCCGGCAGCCGGGGGCTCCCGCGGTGCGAACCCTGCACCGGCGACACCTCCGACGGGGGAGAGAGCACCGGCAGCAGCGCCGGATCCGGGTGACCGCCGGCCAGGTCCACCACGCCCCCGGGGACCCGCGGCGGCCGCCGCGAGCCCACGGCCGGCGCGTGTGCCACCACCGTGCCGCCCCGCCCGCGCGTGACCACGATGCCGCGCTGGCGCAGCTCCTTGTAGGCGGTCGCCACGGTGCCCGGGCTGACCCCGAGGTCCTCGGCGAGGCGGCGTACGGGAGGCAGGGCGGCACCCGGACCGAGGCGGCCGTCGGCGACGGACCGCTCCACGGACGCGGCGATCTCCCTGGCGTTGGTCCCGGCGAAAGAATATTGTGTTGCCACGTACTCAATTATGTATCGATACAAACTCACGTCAAGGGGGAACCGTGAGCCAGACCCCGATCCACCGCGCCTTCGCCGCCCTCGCCCGCACACCCGGCGGCCCCGACGGCCGCCGCGTCCTCACCCTGTCCCTCGTGGACAAGACCGGAACCGGCCTGTGGTCCGGCGTCTGCGTCCTCTACTTCTCCACCGTCGCCGGCCTCGGCCTGGCCGAGGTCGGCCTGCTCATCGCCGTCTCCTGCGGAATCGGCATCGCCGGCGCCCCGATCGCCGGCCGCATCGCCGACCGGGTCCCGATCACCCGTCTGCTGGTCTGGCTGAACGTCGTGCGCGCCCTCGGCGCCCTCGCCCTCCTCACCACCCAGGACTTCTGGCTCCTGCTCGCCTACTCCGCCGCGGGCAGCCTCGCCGACCGCGGCGCCAACGTCACCACCAAGCTCTACGCCGCCCGCATCGCCGGCCCCGACCGGGTCCGCTTCCAGGCCCTCAACCGCACCGTCATGAACATCGGCTTCGGCATCGGCGGCCTCGCCGCCGCCGGCGCCCTCGCCATCGGCACCGTCACCGCCTACCGCGCCCTCCTCCTCGGCGACGCCCTCTCCTACGTCGCCATGGCCCTGATCACCCTGCGCTGCACCGAGCCCACCGCCCCCACCAAGGTCGTCGCGGGCTCCGACCACCCCGCCGACCAGGCCACCGCCCCGCCCGCCACCCGCCCCACGAGCCCCTGGCGCGACCGCACGTACCTGCTCTACACGCTCACCGAGACCGTCCTCTTCCTCGACGACGCCATCTTCAAGGTCGGCATCCCGCTCTGGATCGTCCACGCCACCGACGCCCCGCACGGCCTCGCCCCGCTGCTGATGGTCCTCAACAACGTGCTCGTCGTCCTCTGCCAGGTCCCGCTCGCCCGCTTCGGCACCACCTCCGACGACGCCCGCCGCCTGCTGCGCCCCCTCGCCCTCGCCTTCGCCGTCGGCTGCCTCGCCATGGCCGCCTCCGCCCTCGGCGGCCCCTGGACCGCCGGAGTCGCCCTCGTCGTCGGCGCCACCGCACTCACCTTCGCCGAGATGGTCCACGCGACCGCCTCGTGGGAGCTCTCCCTCGCCCTCGCCCCCGAGCAGGCACAGGGCGCCTACCTCGGCGTCCACGGCCTCGCCGCCGCCGGCCAACGCAGCATCGGCCCCCTCGTCGCCACCGCCGCCGTCGCGGCCGGGCCCCTCGCCTGGGCCGCCCTCGGGGCCGTCCTCGCCCTCACCTGCGCCGGCCAGGACCGGCTCGTCCGCACGGGACTCGCCCCCACCCCGCCGCCGCTGTCAGTGCCGCCGGTTACGGTGAGTGAGCACTGACCGGCATCGCCGTTGGGGGGAACCATGGCGTACACCAAGCACAGCGGAAGCCTGCGACGCACCCTGCGCCGCGAAGCCCCGAGCACCGTCGGCCTGCTCGCCGACCCCGAGGACTTCGCGGCCATGACCCGCTACCCGAGCTTCCCCTTCGAGGACCACCTCACGTACCTGCACCAGGTCGACGGGCTCCTCAGATCACTCTCCGCACAGGGCATCCACACCACCGTCGTCCTCTTCGACAGCGAGGACTACGCCGACTACTGCGCCCAGACCGGACTCGACCCCGACTCCCCGGACGGCCGCACCCGCTTCACCGCCGAACTCGCCGGCACCGGCGCCGGCCTGGCGTACGAGGGCCAGCCCATCACCGACCTCGTCCCCCTCGTCATCGACGAGACCGTCCGCCAGGCCACCTGGGAGTACGCCACCCTGCTCCTGGCCGGACTCGGCCCCTGCGCCGACTGCGGTGAGGAGATCGGACCGGCCACCTTCGACCGCGCGACCCGCATCCTGCGGGACCTCCTGGCCGCCGCCGGCCCCGGCCACCACCACCTCGTCTGCAGCGTCCCGGCCGACGAGGAGCAGCTCACCACCGTCCTGCACGCCGACGGCCGGGACCCCGCCGAGGGCCCGCCCGAGACCGGACCGCCGTTCGACAGCCGCGCCGGCCTCGACTTCGTGACCGTCCTCGCCGCCGGACTCGCCACCCGTGGCCCCGGCGGACTCGTCCTCAGGACCACCGCACCGGACCGGCCGGACCGCGTGCACGCCTGGCGCCTCGACCGGGGCCGACTGCGCCCCCTCTCCGCCGCCGAGGTGTTCAACGCGTACTGCACCGACGCCGAGACCGGCGAACCCGTCCCACCCGAACCCGGCGTCGACTACTGCCCCGGCTACCCCGTCGACGACACCGACCCGCACCACCCGGCCGACCCGGGAGGCCGCACCGGCCCCGGGGGCGACCGACCCGGAGGCCCCGGCGGACCGCCGGGCGGAGGACCGGGCGACCGGCCCACCGGCTGACCGGGGCGGGACCGGGCGACCGCCCCGCCCCGCGGACCACACGACCGAGGGGCTCCCCGCCCACCGGCAGGGAGCCCCTCGGCCCACACGTCACGCACGCCCGCGCGGACGGCTCATCCGGTCACTCTCCGGACAGCACCGCCTGCGCGGCCACCCGCGCCTCCTCGGCGGTGTCCGCTGCCCGCGCCGCGGCCGCCGCCCGCTCGCACTGCGCCAGCGTGTACTTCGCCAGCGTCGCGCGCACGTAGGGAATGGCCGCCGCACCCATCGACAGGCTGGTCACGCCCAGACCCGTCAGCACGCACGCCAGCAGCGGATCCGACGCGGCCTCGCCGCAGACGCCACAGCTCTTGCCCTCGGCCTTGGCCGCCTCGGCGGACATCGCGATCAGGTCGAGCAGCGCCGGCTGCCACGGGTCCTGCAGCCGGGACACCGCACCCACCTGGCGATCGGCCGCGAACGCGTACTGCGCCAGGTCGTTGGTGCCCAGCGACAGGAACTCGACCTCCTGAAGGATCGAGCGCGCCCGCAGCGCGGCCGACGGGATCTCCACCATCGCGCCGAACTTCGCCCGCAGACCGGCCTCCCGGCACGCGTCGGCGAAGGCCCGCGCATCGGTACGGTCGGCCACCATCGGCGCCATGACCTCCAGGTACACCGGCAGGCCCTCGGCGGCCTTCGCCAGCGCGCCCAGCTGCGTGCGCAGCACGTCCGGGTGGTCCAGCAGCGACCGCAGACCGCGCACGCCCAGCGCCGGGTTCGGCTCGTCAGCGGGCGTCAGGAAGTCGAGCGGCTTGTCCGCGCCCGCGTCCAGCACGCGCACGACCACCCGCCCCTCGGGGAAGGCCTCCAGCACCTTGCGGTACGCCTCGACCTGCTTCTCCTCGGACGGCGCCTTCCTGCTGTCGTCCAGGAACAGGAACTCGGTGCGGAACAGGCCCACGCCCTCCGCACCCGCCTCCACGGCCGCCGGCACGTCGGCCGGACCGCCCACGTTGGCCAGCAGCGGCACCTTGTGCCCGTCGGACGTGGCGCCCGGACCCGACGAGGCCGCCAGCGCCGCCTTGCGTTCGGCCGCGGCCGACTCCAGCTCCGCCCGCTTCTCCGGGCTCGGCTCGACGAAGATGTCGCCCGTGCTGCCGTCCACCGCGATGACCGTGCCCTCGGCCAGTTCCCCGGCCCCCGGCAGCGCCACCACGGCCGGCACGCCCAGCGCCCGTGCGAGGATCGCGCTGTGGCTGGTCGGCCCGCCCTCCTCGGTCACGAAGCCGAGCACCAGAGCCGGGTCCAGCAGCGCGGTGTCCGCCGGCGCCAGGTCCCGCGCGATCAGCACGTACGGCTCGTCGCTGTCCGGCACGCCGGGCATCGGGACGCCCAGCAGCCGCGCCACGATCCGGTTGCGCACGTCGTCCAGGTCGGCGACCCGGCCGGCCATGTACTCGCCGGCCCCGGCGAGCAGCTCGCGGTAGGAGGCGAACGCGTCGTACACACCGCGCTCGGCGGTGCTGCCGACGGCGATCCGCCGGTCCACGTCCGCCATGAGCTCCGGGTCCTGCGCGATCATGGCCTGGGCCTCCAGCACGTGCTGGGCCTCGCCGCCGGCCAGCTGACCGCGCGCGATCAGGTCGGCCGCCACGGCCTCCACGGCCTTGCGGGCGCGCCCCTGCTCGCGCTCCGCATCCTCCGCGGGGATCTGCTTGGCCGGCGGCTCGAGTACGGCCGTACCCATGTGCCGGACCTGGCCGATCGCCACACCGTGGCTGACGCCGACGCCTCGCAGCGTTGTCTCCATCTCACCCGTCTCCGATAGTGCGGCGGTAGTGCGCGCCGCGATGAATGAACGAACCGCCTGAGCGGGGGAGGGCGTCAGGCCCAGCTGAAGAGGACGTCACCGCTCTTGACGTCGCCGACCTCGACCACGTCGCCGAGCGAGTCGGCGGTTGCCTCCAGCGCGACGATCGGGCAGATCGGGGACTTGCCGGCCTCCTCGACGGCCGCCGGGTTCCAGCGCACGACGGCCTGGCCGCGGGTGACGGTGTCGCCCTTGGCGACCAGGAGCTCGAAGCCCTCGCCGTTCAGCTGGACGGTGTCGATGCCCAGGTGGGTGAGGACGCCGTGACCCTCGGCGTCGACGACCACGTACGCGTGCGGGTGGAGAGAGACGACGACGCCGTCGACCGGAGACACGGCCTCGGAGGGCTCGCGCACGGGGTCGATGGCGGTACCCGGACCCACCATCGCGCCGGAGAACACCGGGTCGGGCACGGCGGCCAGTCCGATGGCACGCCCGGCAAGAGGGGACGTCACGGTGGTCATGGATTGCCTCCCAGGGGTGGGGCTGCGACGGTCGCCGCTCACTACGTGTGCACGGAACGACGCACTGTGCAGAAGGTTATGTCATGAGAAGTCCGGGTTCGCCCGGTGTTGATACCCACCGGGTTGGCCCTTCGTCCGTGAGACTAGTGGACTAGACCGGTGGACTAGACCACTGTCCCACATCGATTTGCGATCCGCTGCACGGGAGCTGTACTGTCTTAAGTCCTGCCCGGCCGCACCACGTGAACTTCACGTGAACGACGGTGGGTGGGCACCCACTTCACTTCGCTGATCCGATCTCGATCCGTCGGCTCGTTCGGCATGCACCTCGCATGTCGGGCCGGTTGGTCGGAGAGAAGGAAAAGTACTGGTAAAGTGGGAAACGCCGAAAGGGAAAAGCCCCCCGAGAGGGAAACGGGCCGGAACCGGAAAGCGCCGAGGAAATCGGATCGAGAAAAGATCTGATAGAGTCG
>NZ_JBIVNX010000097.1:0-11710 GCF_044753805.1 Streptomyces sp. NPDC093225 | reverse complement strand
CGGACCACCTACAAAGCAACCATCCACATCACCATGCTCACGAGCAGCTCTTGACGCCCCGACCCCGCCCTTAACTGAACGGCGTTGCCCCTAGACCTGGTCCTCGGCCAGTTCGGCGACGCCCGTGATGCGGTGGAGCGGGTACGTGCGGACCTCGTCGGCGGTGTGGTCGTAGCCGGTGACGAAGCCGCCCTCGACGCGGACCGGGGCGATCACGCGCTGGGAGGCGGCACCGTCGGCGTTGACGTAGCCGATCCAGACGGCCGAGCCCGTGAGGGCGGCGGCCTGGACCGTCGCCAGGGTCTCGGCCGCGGTGGTGCGCGGGAGTTCGCCGGGTGCGGCCGCGGCCGGGGCGGGCTCCTTGCGGACCGCCGTGGCGGCCAGGTCGCCGGCGCGGACGGCGCGTACGGCGGCGGCGAGCAGCGTCGTGTCGGGGACCGGCGGGCCGTCCGGGACGGGTACGGGGGCGGCGCGCGGCGGGGTGCGGTGGGCGTCGGCCCGTGCCACGAGCACGTCCCCGGTGGCGGATTCGGCGGCCGGGGCGTAGCCCATCGCCCGCAGGCCGTCCAGCAGGGTCGTGGGGTCGGTCTGCGCGGCCAGGACGGTGGGCGCCAGCCGGCGCAGCCCGAGGGCCTGGGAGCGCTTGTCGGCGAGGATCTCGCCGAGCATCGCGTCGTCGTCGCAGCGCACGTACGACGAGGCGGCGCCCACGCGCAGGTGGCCGTGGCGGCGGGCCACGTCGTCGATGAGGTAGGCGAGTGGCTGGGGGACGGGGGTGCGGCTGTGCCGTTCCAGGAAGGAGTGCAGGTCGGCGGCGTCGTGGCCGGCGTCGAGGGCGCGGCGTACGGAGGCCGGGGTGAACCGGTAGACGGTGGCCCCGCCCTTGGACTCGACGTCGGCGAGGACGGCCAGGGTGTCGGCCAGGTGCCGTTCCAGCGGGCCGGGGGCGACCGCGGTCAGGTCGGCCTGGAGCAGGACGTGGTCGACGGGCTCGGGCAGGAGGGGGGCGAGCAGGGAGCCGAGGGCCCGTTCGAGCGCGAGTCGCTCCTCGGGACCGCTCGGCCCGGCCTCGTGCGGTTCCGGTACGCCGTCGGTCGCGCCGGGTTCGGCGGCGGCGCCGGTCCCTGCGGCGGTGTCGCGTTCGGCGGTCGCGGTCTGCCGGGCGGTCGCTGCGCCGTCGGCGGTCGCGCCGTGGTCCGGTGCTGCCTCGTGCCCGTCCGCCCCGCGCGCGGCGGTGGAACCCTCGGGGGTTCTGGGCCCGTTCGCCGTCGCGGGCGCGTGGGCCGTCGGGGCCTCGTGCGTCGTGCGCGGGACCCGGGGCGTGGTCAGCAGGGGGCGGGACTGGCCGGCAAGGGCGCCGCGGCCGGTGACGCCGAGCAGTTCGGCCTCGGTCAGCGTCCAGCGGGACAGGCGCGCCCGCAGGTCGCCCGTACCGCCGCGGACCGGCCGCTCCCAGTCGAGCCGCGCCAGCAGCGCCTCGGGGTCGGCGGCGCCGCCCTCGGGGAGGCCGGCGAGGAGGTCCAGCAGCCGGTGCCGGACCTCGGGGGCCGCCGAGCGGTCCAGGTCCGGGCCCAGCGCGGAGAGGGTCCGCCCCTTCGCGTCCTGTTCGCCCACCAGGCCCGCCGTGCGGGTGGCCGGCAGCCAGGCCGCGACGAGGACGGCCCAGCGGTCGTGCACCGGCAGGTCGAGCCACTCGTCGTAGAACGGCGTGGGGGCGTACCGCTCGTCGGCCTCGCCGTCGCTGGCGAGCAGCCCGGCGGCGTAGGCGAGTTCGATCCAGAACGCGGCCACCGGCTCGGACACGTCCAGTGCGGCGGCGGCGCGCTTCAGGTCGCGCACTGCCAGTCCGCCGGCCCGCAGGACCAGCGGTCCGCCCTGGTCCCAGGAGGCGAGCAGGTCGCCGACGGTGGCGACGGCGGCCAGGGCCTGGCCGGCCGCGTTGGCGTCCACAAGCTGTGGACGGTGGGTCTTCGCCGGCGCGACCGACGGCGCCAGGGGTTCCGGCGCGCGGTGCGCCCGGCCGCCGCGCAGGTGCAGTGCGACCTCGCGGGGCAGCACCACGGTCCGCGCGGAGGTGGGCAGCAGCAGCCCGTGGTCGCGCAGCCAGCGCACGGGCGGGGCGGGGTGCGGGGTCACCTCGCCGTACGGCGGGCCCCACACGAGCCGGGCCAGCACCTGGTGGGCCTCGGCCGGGGCGTCCGCGAGGAGCGCGGCCATCCGCCCCGGGTCGGTGAACAAGCCGGCGAGCGCGGCCACCGCCGACACCGGGTCGTGCGTCGCGGGCAGCCCGGCGGTGGCCACGATCTCCTGGAGCCGGCCCGGCGACATGCCGGCCGTGGCCTCGGCCACGGTCGGCCCGAGGCCGGTGGGCGAGGGGCGGGCGGCGCTGGGCGCGAGGAGTTCCCGAGCCGTGCGGACCAGGCGCAGCCGACTGTCGTCCCCCCAGACCAGCGCCTGCGCGCGCAGCCGCCCCAGGGCCGCGGGCAGCACCGCGCGGATCACGTCGGCGGTCGCCGGAGTGTCGGCCCCGGCGACGGTCACGACCGCGCCGGCCGACCCGGTGGCGCCGGCGGGCGCGTCGGCCGGCGCGCCGGCGGGCACCGGCCCGGTGGCCCCGGCCGGCGGCTGCGGTTCCGTGGTGTCCGCGCCCGGGTCACCCGTCATCAGGGTCTCCAGGACCTCGTACGGGCACGGGTCCGGGGCGACGGCGAGGGCTTCCGCCGTCTGCAGGGCGAACCGGTCGAGCCGCTCCAGGGCCCGCACGACCGAGGCACGGGTGCCGGCGCGGGTGGCGAGCTGGGTGAGGTCGTGGGGGACCGGGTTCAGCAGGTCGGGCCGGGCCCGCAGCAGCGCGGCCAGCGACGCGTCGTCACCTGCCCGCAGCGCCTCCGCGAGCGACCGCGGGGCGGCGCCGGCGGGCGGTGCCGCGGCCGACCCCGGGCGCTGGGGGTCGGTGGTGGGGTGCGCGCTCTCGGACACGTTCGCCTCCTGGTCCATCCGGCCAACGGTAGCCCCTGCGCGACATCCCGCCGAGTGTCGGGAACACGCGCTACCGTCGTGGACGGGCGGTACCGGAGGGGTCGGAAGGGGAGCCGCAGCGTGGGGATCGAGAGCGACCAGCTGGTCTACGACTACCTGAGCCGGGTCGGCGACCTGGCACAGCGCCGACAGGTCCCTTCGGGGGACCGGATGCGCCTCGTGTCGTCGCTGCGCAACGAGATCGACCGGCAGCGCGCCAAGTTCGAGCCCGAGACCGCCGCGTCGGTGCGTCGCATCCTCGACCGGCTCGGCTCGCCCGAGGAGGTCCTGGAGGCGCTCGCCGAGAGCGGGGGCGGACCGCTGCCCGCGGCCCCGGCCGGCTCCGCCGCGCCCGCGGACCGCGTCCCGGCGCCGGCGCCCGGGTCCCCGTCCCGGCCCCGGTCGGGTCCGGCCGCCGGGCCCTCCGTCCCGGTGCAGCGCGGGCCCCGGCTGCTGCGCCGGAACCCCCGGCCCGGTGACGTGCCCCCGCCCCGCCCCGCCACGGCCGCATCCCCGCCGCACCTCGCGGGCCTCGACGAGTTGGGCGACTCGGGGGGAGAGCCGGACTGGTGGCGGGTGACACCCGCGCCGTTCGGGCCGCACACGCAGGTCGAGGGCTTCGCGGGCGGGATCGAGATCCCGGAGCTGCTCAAGCGGCCGTCCGACGCGGATGCCGAGACCGCCGGCTCCGACGACCCGGCGGGGTCGACCGCTCCCGCCGCGTCCGCCGAACCGGTCGGGCGGGTCCGCACCGTCGTACGGGCGCTGCGCGAGCGGCGCAAGGCGGTCGCGGGCGGCGCCGAGCCGGAGGCCGCCGCGGGCCCCGCCCCGGCGGGGGATGCGGCCGCCGGGGTCGCGGCCGCGCCCCGACCCCGGCCGCAGGCGTGGTTGCTGCTGTGCGCGGCCGTGCTGGTGGCGGGTGCCGTCAGCGGGTACTGGATCGTCCTGCTGATGGGCTGGCTGCTGGCGTACGCCTCGCGGAGGATGTCGCCGGCCGAGCGGAAGTGGGTGGTCCTGGGGCTGCCGGGGCTGGTGGTCGGCGTGGCGGTGCTGTGGGTGTGGGGGCGTGCGACCGGGCGGTGGGGGGAGCCGTTGGGCTCCGGCGGGGTGGGGGAGGCGCTCTCCGGGCTGTGGGGCGGGGTGGTGCGGATCGCTGCCGTCGTCTCGGCGGGCTACCTGGGCTGGCGCTCCCGCCGCCCCTGACGCCCTGCGCCCGGTCGTCCTCCGCCGGCCGGGCCGGGATCGTGTACCCGGGCCCTGGCCCCTGTCGCGTGGTGGGGCGGGGTGTGGTTCACCCGTGGGTAAGGCGGGGATCGGGTGGTGTTGGCCGGGCGGACCGCGGCGTCGGCACAATGGCCGGTATGAGCCTCCCCCGCCCTGCGCGCCCGCTGACCGTCGGCTTCGACCTCGACATGACGCTGATCGACTCGCGTCCCGGGATCCACGCGGCCTACCGGGCCCTGGCGGCCGAGACGGGCGCGTACATCGACGCCGACGAGGCGGTCACCAGGCTGGGGCCCCCGCTGGAGGAGGAGCTGGCGT
This sequence comes from Streptomyces sp. NPDC093225, assembly GCF_044753805.1. Classification (NCBI taxonomy): domain Bacteria; kingdom Bacillati; phylum Actinomycetota; class Actinomycetes; order Kitasatosporales; family Streptomycetaceae; genus Streptomyces; species Streptomyces sp. NPDC093225. The sequence goes on along the minus strand of NZ_JBIVNX010000097.1, from coordinate 7,150 downwards.
ACTGGTTCCCCGAGGACCGGGTGAAGGAGATGGCCGACCGCTACCGGGCGCTCTACCCCGCGCACGCCATCGTGCCCACGCCCGCCATGCCCGGCGCGCGCGAGGCCGTCGAGGCGGTCCGGGCCCTCGGGGGCCGCGCGATCGTCGTCACGGCCAAGTACGAGCCCAACGCCCGCCTGCACCTCGACCACGTCGGCATCGCGCCCGACGCCCTGATCGGCTGGCTCTGGGCGGAGGCCAAGGCGGAGGCCCTGCGCGAGCACGGCGCGAGCGTGTACGTCGGCGACCACGTCGGCGACGTACGGGGCGCCCGCAAGGCCGGGGCCGTCTCCGTCGCCGTGCCAACCGGCCCGTGCGGGGCGGACGAGCTGCGCGCGGAGGGGGCGGACGTGGTCCTGAGGGACCTCACCGCCCTGCCGGAGTGGCTCGCCGAGTACGCCGCCACGCGCGCGTAGCCGCCCGATCCGTCGGCAGCCCGGGCGGGCCGCAGGGGCCGGAACCACGGCGGCGGTGCGGGCTGCGGCGCGTCGGGCTCGGCGTGGCGGTGGGGGTCAGCGGCTCGTCGGGCCGGGCACGGCGGTGGGGTCAGGCGCCGCTGCGGCGGCGGCCTCGCGGCGTTGGGCGGCGATCGAGCGCAGGACGCCCGCGCCCGAGATCGCGAAGCCGACGCCCATCAGCATGCACACCGCGTACGCCACGGTCGGGAACGGCTCGGTGCCGAGGAACAGCGGGGCCATCGTGACGAGCGTCGCGACGGCGCCGACGATGAAGACGATGCCGCCCGCGCGCACCAGCCCGTCGCCGGGCCGGGCTTCGTCGGAATGGCCGGGAAGAGGAGTACCAGTCACGCGACCAGGGTAGTTCCCAGGCCGTAGGAAGCACCGGGGGACGGCTTGTCAGCGGCTCCCGGACCATTAGCCTGGTGGTTGGCGGGTCGCAGACGACCCGCTGTACTGCTATCCGGAGCCGTTTTTCGCGGCCTTCCGGACCCAACGAGCACAAGGACGAGGAAAGACGTGCCTACCGGCAAGGTCAAGTGGTTCAACAGTGAGAAGGGCTTCGGCTTTCTCTCCCGTGACGACGGCGGCGACGTCTTCGTCCACTCGTCGGTGCTCCCTGCCGGGGTCGATGCACTCAAGCCGGGCCAGCGCGTCGAGTTCGGCGTGGTCGCGGGCCAGCGTGGCGACCAGGCGCTTTCCGTGACGGTGCTGGACCCGACCCCCTCGGTCGCGGCCGCGCAGCGCCGCAAGCCCGACGAGCTCGCCTCGATCGTGCAGGACCTGACGACGCTTCTCGAGAACATCACCCCGACGCTGGAGCGCGGCCGCTACCCCGACAAGGCGCACGGCGTGAAGATCGCCGGCCTGCTGCGGGCCGTGGCGGACCAGCTCGACGTCTAGGACGACCGCGGCCCGCCGCGGCCCGCCGGGGCGCACCGGACGGCCCGTCATACGCGTGAGCCCCACCACCCGTCCGGGTGGTGGGGCTCACGCGTACCGTCTACGGAAAAGCCAGCGCCTCCGGTCGGAGCGCCGGGACGAGGCCCTCGGCCGCGGCCCGGGTGAGCAGCCCGCGCACCGCCGCATAGCCCGATTCGCCCAGGTTCGCGGTGAATTCGTTGACGTACAGGCCGATGTGCTGGTCCGCGACCGCTGGGTCGAGCTCCTGGGCGTGCTGCCGTACGTACGGCCGTGACGCCTCCGGGTCGTCCCAGGCCATCCGCACCGAGGCGCGGGCCGACTCGGCCAGCGCCCGCAGGGTGTCCGTCCCCAGCGCGCGCTTGGCGATGATCGCGCCGAGCGGGATCGGCAGCCCGGTGGTCCGCTCCCAGTGCTCGCCCATGTCGGCGAGGCAGTGCAGCCCGTAGTTCCCGTAGGTGAACCGGGCCTCGTGGATGACCAGTCCCGCGTCCACCTTGCCGTCGCGCACGGCCGGCATGATCTCGTGGAACGGTAGGACCACGACCTCGCCCACCCCGCCGGGCAGCACGTCGGCCGCCCACAGCCGGAAGAGCAGGTACGCCGTCGAGCGCTCGCTCGGCACCGCGACCGTACGTCCCGTCAGGTCGAGCCCGGGTTCGCGGGTGAGCACCAGCGGGCCGCAGCCGCGGCCGAGGGCGCCGCCGCAGGGCAGCAGGGCGTACTCGTCGAGGACCCAGGGCAGGACGGCGTACGACACCTTGAGCACGTCGAACTCGCCGCGCTCGGCCATGCCGTTCGTGATGTCGATGTCGGCGAAGGTGACGTCGAGGCCGGGGGCGCCGGGGACCCGGCCGTGGGCCCACGCGTCGAAGACGAAGGTGTCGTTCGGGCAGGGGGAGTAGGCGATCTGCAGCGGGCGGGACGGGCTCGCGGCCACGGAAGCCTCGGAGGAGGCGGAAGCCTCAGAGGACGTGGAAGCCTCGGAGGGCGCGGGTGCCTCAGAGGAATCGCTCGCGTCGGTGGACCCGGCGGCCTCGGTGGTCCCAGCGGCCTCGGTGGTCTCGGCGGCCTGGGTGGTCTCGGCGGGTTCGGTGGCTCCGGTGGCCTCGGTGGTGCCGAGGTCCGTGCCGGTGCCGTTGTCGGTCGTGCCGGTGGTCATCGGTGCCTCCAGTTCTGGAGTACGGGTACGAGGCGTTGGAAGCCCTCGCTCAGGGCCGCCAGGGCGTCGCCGATCCGCCAGGCGTCGCGGTCGCGCGGGCCGACGGGGTTCGAGACCGCGCGGATCTCCAGTACGGGCAGGCCGTGCGCGGCGGCGGCCTCGGCCACGCCGAAGCCCTCCATGGCCTCGGCGCCGGCCAGCGGGTGCCGGGCCAGCAGCTCGGAGGCGCGCCCGGCGGTACCGGTGACGGTGGAGACGGTCAGGACGGGCGCCAGCAGCGCCCCGGTGGCCTCGGCGGCGCGGGCCGTCAGTTCGGCCGGCGGCAGGTGCACCGCCCGGCCGAAGCCGAGCTCCTCGACGGACAGCCAGCCGTCGGGGGTCTGGGCGCCGAGGTCGGCGGCGACGATCGCGTCCGCGACGACGAGGGAGCCGACGGGGGCGGCGAGCGGGAACCCGCCGCCGATCCCGGCGGAGACGACGAGGGAGTACGGGCGCTCGGCGGTGGCGAGGGCGGCGGCGGTCGCCGCGGCGGCCGCGGCCGGGCCGACGCCCCCGGCGAGCACGTCGAAGGCCACGCCGGGTGCGTCGTAGCGGCGCAGGGTCCGGCCGCCGGGCAGGGTGCGGCCGGGCACGTCGTGGTCCGCGGCGGGGGCCGGACCGGGCGCCGTACCGGGAGAGCCGGAGGGCCCGGGGGCTCCGGGGGTACCGGAGGCCACCGCGGACCGGGCCGGTCCCGGGTACGGCAGAGGGGTGGTCAGGCCGGCGGCGACGGAGTCGGCCTCCGCGGCCACCGCGGTCACGACGAGTGCGTGCACGCGCCCGGTGCTAGTTCTTCAGCTTGAGCGTGAAGGACCAGACGGCGAGGGGCTTCTTGTCCTCGCTGAGCTGGATGAAGGCGAGCTTCTTCGAGGCCGGGGCCTCACCCTGGCCGCCGGTGGCGAACACGTCGGCGCCCGGGAAGGAGCGGTAGGTGTTCGACGACGGCTCGGTGATGGGCTGGCCGTCGAGGACCGCCTGCCACGTCTTGCCGTCCTCGACGACCTCCGGCTCGACGCCGAGGCGGAGGGTGTCGCCGCGGGCGTAGTCGATGGTCTTGCCGGCCTTGATGCTGGCCAGGCAGTCGGCGACCTTGTCCTGCGACAGCTCCTTGCCGCCGTCGGCGGAGCAGGCGGCCTCGGCGGACACCGTCGAGCTGCCGACCGTCACGGTCGCCAGCGGCGTCGGCTTGTCGCAGGCGGAGAGGACGAGGAGGCCGGCGGACACGGCTCCGAGGGCCGCGCCGATGCGGCGGCCCTTACCCGAGATAAGCGGTGCGGTCATGAGCCGAAGGCTATCGGGCCAGCCGTTTCCTTCGCGCGCGGGGTGGCGTAGGCCCGGGCGTTTCCGCCCCGGGCCTACGCCACCCGGGGGCGCGCGGGGCGGTGGCGGGGGGTCGAGAGCAGGCCCCGCCAGGCCATGACCGTGCCCGCGGCGACCAGGGCGGCGGCCACGGACATGCCCACCACGCCGTTCAGCGGCAGCGAGATCCCGATGGCGCCGCCGACCACCCACGCCATCTGGAGCAGCGTCTCGGAGCGGGCGAAGGCGGAGGTGCGGATGTGCTCGGGCACGTCCCGCTGGATCATCGCGTCCAGCGACAGTTTCGCCAGCGCCTGGCAGAACCCGGCCGTGGCGCCCAGCACGGCGATCAGCAGCCCCGAGTAGAAGACCGCGGCCACGATCGCGGCCGTCAGGGTCAGCGACAGCACGGCGGCCACGATGGCCTCCGGCGCGCGGGAGCGCAGCCAGGCGCCCACGGCCGTGCCGCACGCGTTGCCCACGCCCGCCGCCACGCCCACGATGCCCAGCGATACCGCCGCGCTCTGGCCGGGCAGGGGGTGCTCGCGCAGCAGGAACGCCAGGAAGAAGATCAGGAACCCGGACAGGGCGCGCATGGCCGCGTTGGCCCACAGGCCGCACAGCACCGAGGGGCTGATGGCCCGCAGCCCCGGACGCTTGCGGGCGCGCTCGCGGCGCGCCTCGTGCGTGGAGAGCCGGGCCCGCCGCTCGCCCTTGGCGGAGTCCACCTTGGGGGGCAGCGTCAGGGACAGCACGGTGCCGCCGACGAAGACCGCGCAGGCCCCGTACAGCGGCCACGGGGGCCCGATCAGGTGCAGCAGCGCGCCGAGGGGCGCGGCCGCGCCGGTGGCCAGCAGGCCGGCGAGGGTGACCCGCGAGTTGGCCTTGACCAGCGAGAACTTCGGTGGGAGCAGGCGCGGCACGACGGCGCTGCGGATCACCCCGTACGCCTTGGACGCCACCAGCACCCCGAGCGCGGCCGGGTACAGCTGGAGCCCGCCGGTGGCCACCGCCGTGGACATCGTCAGGGCCAGGACGGCGCGGGCCAGCATGGCCCCGGCCATGGCGGCCCGGCGGCCGTGCGGGGCCCGGTCCAGCAGGGGGCCGATGACGGGGGCCAGCAGGGCGAAGGGGGCCATCGTGATGGCGAGGTAGAGCGCCACCCGGCCGCGGGCCTGGTCGGTGGGGACGGAGAAGAACACCGTGGAGGCCAGCGCCACGGTGACGAGCATGTCGCCCGCGCCGTTGACCGCGTGCAGCTCGATCAGCTTGCCGAGGCCGGATTCACCCGCCCCGTGCGCGTGCGTCGCGCGCCGGATGCCGCGCGCGGTGCGGCTGATCGGCGTGTGCACGGCGCGTCCCAGGGCCCGGCCGGCCCGCCGGACCCGGCCCGAGCCGTCGTCGGAGGACCGTACGGACCGCGCGGCTGCCACCTGGCCATAGTGCCCCACCCCGTGCCGGGACGGGCTCGTCGGCTCGCGCCGGGGGTGTCGCGGCCGGGGCTCGACCGGGCCGCGCGGGGGCTGCCGAGGGCTGCTGTGGGGGCCGCCGAGGGCTGCTGTGGCGGCGGCTGAGGGCTGCTGCGGGGGTGCGGGAACGGGGCGGCGGAGGTGTCCCCGGGGTGTCCGAGAAGTGTCCGGGGCCCGGATTGCTGTCCGCGAATCGGACGTGCAGGTGGGCCCAGGGCTGCGAAGGAGGTAGCGTGCGTAGCGCGCCACCGGCGGTCGCTCTTGGCCGCGCGCCTGTTCGCGATCCCGCAGAATGGATCGTAGAAGGTGCGCCCGAGGCCGATCGGGCGCGGACGTCGACGCGGCCCTCTGGTCCGCTCCGCCCGCGCCACGTACGGATCAGGACCGGCGGTTGTTTACGGACGAACGGCGCACTCGTGAGACGGCGTAGGAGAGAACGAGACCTGTGAGTGCTGCGACGACGCGAAGCCGTACCCCCGACCGCCTGTGCGCCGAGGCCGTCGACCTCGCCCGCGCTGCGGCTCAGGAGGCCGCCGCGCCGGGGGTGGTGGGCGAGCACGTGTCCGTGGTCGCGGAGGGCGACCGCGTCGTCACGCACTACTTCGCCTGTGCCGAGGCCGGCTACCGGGGCTGGCGCTGGGCGGTGACCGTCGCGCGCGCCTCCCGCGCCAAGGTGGTCACCATCGACGAAACGGTGCTCCTGCCCGGGCCCGACGCGCTGCTCGCGCCCGAGTGGGTGCCGTGGAGCGAGCGGCTGCGCCCGGGTGACATGGGGCCGGGCGACCTGCTGCCCACCGACGCCGATGACCTGCGGCTGGAGCCGGGGTACTCCGGCGAGGACGAGCCGGCGCCCAATTCCGTCGTCTCGGAGGAGGTCAAGGACCTCGCCGACACGGAGGACGTGGCCTTCACCGACCGGGCGGCCGTGCCCGACCGGGGCTCCATCACCTCCGTGGCGGAGGAGCTCGGCATGCGCCGGGCGCGCGTGCTGTCGCGGTACGGGCTCCACACCGCGGCGGACCGGTGGGACGAGGCGTACGGGGCGAAGACCCCGATGGCGCAGGCGGCGCCGGCCAGCTGCGTGTCGTGCGGCTTCCTCGTGAAGATCGGGGGGTCGCTGGGGCAGGCCTTCGGCGTGTGCGCCAACGAGTTCGGGCCGGCCGACGGGCGCCTGGTCTCGCTGTCGTACGGCTGCGGGGGCCACTCCGAAGCTGCGGTCATGCCGAAGCCGCCGCGGCCGGCGCCGCCGGTGCTCGATTCGATGCGGGCGGACGAGTTCCCGCTGCGGCCCGCCCCCGATGCGGGGTCCGTCCCCGACACCGACCTCCCCGAGCAGGACCTCGGGCACTCCTGAGCAGGACCTCGGGCACTGCTGAGCAGGACCTCGGGCACTGCTGAGTCGGGTGGGGTTCGGTTCTGGGTTGGGTGCGGTTTGGCTTGGGGCGCGGTTCTGAGTCGGGTGCGGTCCGGTTCTGCGTTGGGTGGGGTTCGGTTCTGAGTCGGGCGCAGCCCGGTTCAGTCCTGGGTGCTGGCCGTGTCTTCGAAGGTCCGTCAGCGTGGGGGTCCCTCAGAGGGGTGGCAGCCGGCGTGACGTGACGGGGCGTCGGGGTGGGCTCGCTTCGCGGGGCCGCCCCGTGGTGCGTGGGTCCCCTCGGCGCTTGAGGCGGTAGGGCCTGCAGGCCCTGCGGCAGGCCCACCCCTGGGGCTTCGGGGCTTCGCCCTGGCCTTCGGCCACCCCAGGCCCGGGCCTGCCTCCGGACCAG
>NZ_JBIVNX010000096.1:0-11804 GCF_044753805.1 Streptomyces sp. NPDC093225 | reverse complement strand
CCAGGGCCGAAGGCCCCGAAGCCCCAGGGGTGGGCCTGCCGCAGGGCCTGCAGGCCATGACGGGTCAAGAGGCGAGGGGACCCACACACCACGGGCCGGCAGCCACACACCACGGGCCGGCAGCCACACACCACGGGACGGCCGCCACACACCCCACCACGCGCCGGCCCTGGGCGCAGGGCGGCCCTGTGCGCGGCGGCCCCTGCGCGCGGCCGGCCCCGGGCGCGCGGCGTCAGGAGCCGAGCCGCCCCGGCCCGAGCCGGTCCGCGCCCGAGAGGATCGCTGCGGCCAGTGCCTCGGCGGCCGCGCCGCCCGCGCCGCCACCGCGGCCCGCGAGGAGGACGAACTCCACCTCGCCCAGGTCCGGAAGCCCCGCCCGCTCCGCGGACACCCGCACCAGCCCCGGCGGGATCAGCCCGCGGGTGTGGGCCATCACGCCCAGCCCGGCGCGGGCGGCCGCGACCAGACCGCTCAGGCTGCCGCTCGTACAGGCGATCCGCCAGGACCGGCCGGCGCGCTCCAGGACCTCCAGCGCACGGGCCCGGGTGATGGCCGGCGGCGGGAAGACGATCAGCGGGACCGGACGCTCGGGGTCCACCCGCAGCCCGTCCGCCCCGATCCACACCATCCGGTCCCGCCACACCAGCCGTCCGCGCTCGTCGCCGCCGAGCCCGAACGCCCCGGCGCCGAGCACCCCGGCACCGCCCGCCCCGGCCCCGGGCGCCCGGGCCGCGGCCGGCGCCGCCGCGGTCCCGCGGGCCCCGTCCGCCACGCCGGGAGGGGTGCGGCGCTTGGCCAGCACCAGGTCCAGCCGGCCCTCGTCCAAGCGCTCGTGCAGGGTCCCGGACAGCTCGACGGTGAGCTCCAGGTCCACCTCCGGGTGCTCCTGCCGGAAGGCCACGAGGATCTCCGGCAGCCGGGTCAGCACGAAGTCCTCCGAGGCACCGAAGCGCAGCCGGCCGCGCAGCCGCGTGCCGGTGAAGAACGCCGTGGCCCGCTCGTGGGCCTCCAGGATGGTGCGGGCGAAGCCGAGCAGGGCCTCGCCGTCCTCGGTGACCTCGACGGTGTGCGTGTCACGGCTGAACAGCTGGCGCCCGGTGGCCTCCTCCAGGCGGCGCACGTGCTGGCTGACCGTCGACTGGCGCAGCCCGAGCCGGCGGGCGGCCTGGGTGAAGCTGAGCGTCTGCGCGACCGTGAGGAACGTGCGCAGCTGGACCGGGTCGTACAGGGTGCCTGCCACCGTCCGACCGTACCCCCGGCGTCGCCGCCCGGTCATCACGATCCGCGATGACAGTCAGTGCGGTGTGCGGGTTTCCCGATGGCCGGGTCCCGGGGGACGATGGCCGGGTCCCCGTACCGCAGGAGAACGAGCGCCCATGCCCCGCCCCCGGATGTTCCGGATACCCGCCCGGTTGCCGCTGGACCCGTACGTCCTGGCCCTCCTCGGCACCGTGGGCCTGGCCGCGCTGCTGCCCGCGCGCGGGGGCGCTGCCACCGTCGCGGACGGCGCCGCCACCGGCGCGGTCGCCCTGCTGTTCTTCCTCTACGGCGCCCGGCTCTCCACCCGCGAAGCGCTCGACGGCCTGCGGCACTGGCGGCTGCACCTCACCGTGCTGCTGTGCACCTTCGCCGTCTTCCCGCTGCTGGGGCTGGCCGCTCGCGGCCTGGTGCCGCACGTGCTGACGCCCCCGCTCTACGGCGGCCTGCTCTTCCTCTGCCTGGTCCCGTCCACGATCCAGTCCTCGATCGCCTTCACGTCGATCGCCCGCGGCAACGTGCCCGCGGCGATCTGCGCCGGCTCGTTCTCCAGCCTGGCCGGGATCGTGCTGACGCCGCTGCTGGCGGGGCTGCTGCTCGGCTCGGACGGCGGCGGGTTCTCGTTCGACGCCCTGGTGAAGATCGTCGTACAGCTGCTGCTGCCGTTCCTGGCCGGGCAGGTGCTGCGCCGCTGGGTCTCCGGCTTCCTGGTGCGGCACAGGAAGGCCCTCGGCTACGTCGACCGGGGCTCGATCCTGCTCGTCGTCTACGCCGCCTTCAGCGCCGGCATGGCGGCCGGTGTCTGGCACCAGGTCAGCCCGGCCCGGCTGGGTGCGCTGCTGCTCGTCGAGGCCGTGCTGCTGGCCGTGGCGCTGACGCTGACCTGGTACGGGGCCGGCCGCCTCGGTTTCGGCCGCGAGGACCGGATCGCGATCCAGTTCGCCGGTTCGAAGAAGAGCCTGGCGGCCGGACTGCCCATGGCGAGCGTGCTGTTCGGGGCGCACGCGAGCCTGGCGGTGCTCCCGCTGATGCTGTTCCACCAGATGCAGCTGATGGTCTGCGCGGTCATCGCCCGGCGCCGGGCCGCCGACCCGCCGGGCGGCCAACTCCCGCAGCAGGGTGTGGCGGAGATCTCGGCGCCCGTCCGGCAGGGCGGCACCGCGGGCCGATAACGTGCGGTGGTGACCCGGATACGATCCGCCGCCCCCGCCGTCGGCGCCACCACCCCGGCCTCCGTACGGCCTTCCCTCACCGGCTTCCGCCCCGCCGCGGGCGCGCGCCCCTGCACGCTCGTGGTGTGCCGCGGCTGTTGCTGCGGCGACCCGAACAAGAACCCCGGGGCCGACCACGAGGGCCAGTTGGCCCGGCTGCAGGCGGCTGCCGAGGAGTCGGGGGGCGCACTGGCCGTCCGTACGAGCGACTGCCTGGGGCCCTGCGAGCGGGCCAACGTGATCGTGGTCCAGCCCTCGGCGGAGGCCCGCCGCAAGGGCGCCCGGGCCGCGTGGGTCGGCTGGGCCCTGGACTCCGACGCCACCGAGGACGTGCTGGCCTGGGCGGCCGCGGGCGGCCCCGGCATCGCCCCGGTACCGGCGACGGTGGAACTCAGCCTGTTCCCGGCGCCGGCCGAGGGCGGGGGCGAGGGGTCTCGGGGCGGGGCGAGGGAGAAGTCGAAGTCGAAGGGGCGTGCGGCGCGCCGGGGGCGTTGACGCGGCCGGTGCTGCTGGTACCGCTCCCGCTGGTACGGCTGGTACGGCTGCCGCTGGTACTGCTGCCGCTGACGTGGTGCCGCGGTCCGGAGCTGCGGAGGGGCCGGCCCGTGGTGTGTGGGTCCCCTCGGTGCTTGACCCGGTGTGGCCTGCAGGCCCTGCGGCAGGCCCACCCCTGGGGCTTCGGGGCCTTCGGCCCTGGCCTGCGGCCACCCCAGGCCCGGGCCTGCCTCCGGACCAGCCTGCCACACCGCCTCAAGCACCTCCCCCACACACCACGGGCCGGCGCTCTCTCGTGATGCCGTGCGCCCGGGGCTTCGGGGACGGGGTCCCGGCGGTCGAAGGCGGGCCCCGTCGGCAAGGGGCTGCATCTCAGCGGGCGATGCGACCAGGGCCGCTACGGCGCGGGGACGACCGCCAGGCCCTCGGGGGAAACCGGACCGACGGCGGTGAGCCGGTGCTCGCCGGCGTAGACGTTCATCGAGGTGCCGCGCAGGAAGCCCACCAGGGTCAGGCCCGACTCCACGGCGAGGTCCACGGCCAGCGAGGACGGCGCGGAGACGGCCGCGAGCACGGGGATGCCGGCCATCACGGCCTTCTGCGCGAGTTCGAACGACGCCCGGCCCGACACCAGCAGGACCGCGCCGGCCAGCGGTAGCCGGCCGTCCTGGAGCGCCCGGCCGACGATCTTGTCGACGGCGTTGTGCCGGCCCACGTCCTCCCGGAGGTCGAGGAGCTCGCCCTCCGCCGAGAACAGTCCCGCCGCGTGCAGGGCCCCGGTCCGGTCGAAGACGCGCTGCGCCGCCCGCAGCCGGTCGGGCAGCTCGGTCAGCACCTCGGGGGTGACCCGGACCGGGTCGGCGGCGGTGTCCGGGAAGCGGGTCGCCGTCCGCACCGCGTCCAGGCTCGCCTTGCCGCACAGGCCGCAGGAGGACGTGGTGTACACGTTCCGCTCCAGGCCCGACTCCGGCACCGGGACGCCCGGGGCGAGCCGGACGTCCACCACGTTGTAGGTGTTGCGGCCGTCCTCCGTCGCCCCGGCGCAGTAGACGATCGACCGCACGTCCTCCGCGGACGCGACGACGCCCTCGCTGACGAGGAAACCGGCCGCCAGTGCGAAGTCGTCGCCGGGGGTGCGCATGGTGATCGCCAGCGGCTTGCCGTTCAGGCGTATCTCCAGCGGCTCCTCGGCGACCAGCGTGTCCGGCCGCACCGAGGCGACCCCGTCCCGGATCCTGACGACCCGACGTCGCTCGGTGACCCGTCCCATGGCGATCAGCCCACTCCCTCGGCACGCGCGGCGCCCTCCGGCGCCCTTGCCCCCACATTGTCCTGCACGGGACCACGGCCGTCCGCGGCCCCTACCTGCGGATCTTGTGGAAGGTCCACAACACGTCGGCCGATTCCTGTCGGTTCACGCGCCCTCATACCCGCCAGTAGCAGGCAAAGCTGGGAAATTCCTGCACATCCAATAGGGGGATCCCGCCCATGACCGGTTCACGCGTCGTCGCCCTGGGCCACTACCAGCCCGCCAAGACCCTGACCAACGGCGAGCTCGCCGCCATGGTCGACACCAGCGACGAGTGGATCAGCACGCGGGTCGGGATCCGGACCCGCCGTGTCGCGGGCCCCGACGAGCCGGTGGACCTGCTGGCCGCGGAGGCCGCCGCCAAGGCCCTGGCCCAGGCGGGCGCGACCGCCGCCGACGTCGACCTGGTCCTCGTCGCCACCTCCACCGCCATCGACCGCTCCCCCAACATGGCCGCGCGGGTCGCCGCGCGCCTGGGGATGGGATCCCCGGCGGTCATGGACCTCAACGTCGTGTGCTCCGGGTTCACCCATGCCCTGGCCACCGCGGACCACGCGATCCGGGCCGGCTCGGCCACCCGCGCCCTGGTCATCGGCGCCGACAAGATGACCGAGGTGACGGACTGGACTGACCGGACCACGTGCGTGCTGGTCGGCGACGGCGCGGGCGCCGCGGTGGTCGAGGCCGTGCCGGAGGGCTCGGAGCTGGGCATCGGCCCGGTGCTGTGGGGTTCGGTCCCGGAGATGGGCCACGCGGTCCGCATCGAGGGCACCCCGCCGGTCTTCGCCCAGGAGGGCCAGTCCGTCTACCGGTGGGCGACCACCCAGCTGCCGCCGATCGCGCGGAAGGTGTGCGAGCGGGCGGGCGTGACCCCCGAGGAGCTCGCGGCCGTCGTCCTGCACCAGGCCAACCTGCGCATCATCGAGCCCGTGGCCCATCGGATCGGCGCCGTGAACGCCGTCGTCGCGCGCGACGTGACCGAGTCCGGCAACACCTCCGCCGCCAGCATCCCGATGGCCCTGTCCAAGCTGGTCGAACGCGGAGAGGTGGAGTCCGGCGCCCCGGTCCTGCTCTTCGGGTTCGGCGGCAACCTCTCGTACGCGGGCCAGGTCATCCGCTGTCCGTAGCCGGAGTCCCCCTTCGGTAGTAGATCTGCGGTCGTACCCACATTGGTCCCCGGGGGTGACGCCCCGGAGGGGCTGCGGGCCCGACCATGGAGGGGTCCGCTCATGCCGTCCCGGTCCCGGAGGCCCCACCCCATGAACCGCAGGTCCGTCGCCCTGACCACCGCCACCGTCGTCATCGGCGTGGGCTTCGGCGCCGCCGTCGCCGTCCCGGCGGCGGCCGACTGGTACCAGCACCGCAGCCCGGCGGCCGTGTCCGCGGCCGCCGGCGCGTACGCCGCGCCGTCGCCCGGGTCCGACGCCGGTTCCGCATCGGTGTCCGGCACCGTCGCCGCCGTGGACGGCAAGGGTGCCGCCCGGGCCGCGAAGGCCGCCGAGCGGCCCTCGGCGTCCACGGGCGCCTTCGGTTACGTCGTGCGCAGCACCGGCGGAGACCGGATCCTGCGGGTGGCCCTCCCGCACCACTCGACCCCCGCCTCGTGCCGGCCGTCCGCCCACTCGGTCCCGTGGTTCCGGGCCCACCAGAGCGACCCCGGCACCGCCCGGGCCGGCGCCCGCACTCCGGTCCACTGCGGCCCGCACGCTGCGCACCCGGCCGGCGACGCCCCGTACGCCCAGGGCCACGCCGGCCACCGCTGACCGCGAGCGCGGCCCTCGCAGCGGGCTGACCTCCGGATATGCGGGTGAAGAGCACTCCGAACCCCTGGTATTGTTTTCCATGTCGCCGCGGGAAACCGGGGCGGTCACCTGGTCCGGGTGGCGGAATGGCAGACGCGCTAGCTTGAGGTGCTAGTGCCCTTTATCGGGCGTGGGGGTTCAAGTCCCCCCTCGGACACCAGCAAGAAGACCCCCTGCTTCGGCAGGGGGTCTTCTGCGTTCGGCCGCGACCGGGCAACCCGCCGGGCGAGGCGGTACCGACATCGTCCGCACCGAGGGAGCCGGCGCACCGTGGCAGAGCTCAAGGTCACCTACGACAAGACCGCGAACGCGGCGTACGTGTACTTCACCGAGCCGCAGGCCCGGGTGCGGTCCGTGCACGTGTACCCCTGCGACCCGGTGGGGGTCGACGGCATGATCAACCTCGACTTCGACGAGCAGGGCCGCCTCCTCGGCATCGAGGTCCTGGACGCCTGCTCGAAGCTGCCCGAGTACCTGCTCCGCTCCGCGGAGCGCCTGGACGCCGGGGACTCCTGACCCGCGCGGCCCGAACGGGAACCCACCGGACCGCGGCAGGGGCCAGGGCCCGACCGGCGCCGCCCGGGCCTCCGCCAGGTCGGGATCCGCCCCAATTGACGGACCATCAGTTATTGACGGTTCATCAGGTCAGATCCAGAATGCGGGGAATCCGACCGGAGGGACCCCCTTCATGCTGCGCACCCCGCGACCGTCGCGACCGCTCCGCGCTCTTGCCGCGTCCGCGGCGGCCCTCGTGCTCGCCTTCGGCTCCGCCGCCTGCAACTCCGCGTCCAACGGGTCCTCCGGGGCGGACGGCGAGAAGGACGGTGCCGTGCGCGGGGTGACCGCCGACACGATCCGGGTGGGCGGGATCGTGTCGATGACCACCGCCAGCGGCTACAGCAAGAAGGACACCGACCTCGGCGCCCGGGCCCGCTACCTGCGCGCCAACGCCGAGGGCGGGGTGGCCGGCCGGAAGATCGAGTACCTCGGGGCGCAGGACGACGGCCAGGACCCGGCCCGGAACATGGCGGCGGCCCGCAAGGCCGTCCAGCAGGACGAGGTGTTCGCGGTGGCGCCGATGAGCTCGGTGACCTTCGCGGGCGCCGAGTTCCTGGAGCAGTCGAAGGTGCCGACGTTCGGCTGGGGCACCACCCCGGCCTTCTGCGGACCGAAGTACGTCTACGGGTTCAACGGCTGCCTCGTACCGACCCCGGGCGGCACCCTCAACCAGACCTGGCCGGAGGGCATCGCCAAGGTGCTGGGCGGTGCGGCCGGCAAGTCGGTGGCGATCATCGCCAACGACAGCGACGCCGGCAAGTTCGGCATCCGCACCTTCGGCCTGGGCTTCGCGAAGGCCGGGTTCGAGGTCGCGTACGCCAAGCCGTCGGTGCCCGCGGCCTCGGTGCCGACGGACTGGTCGGCGTACGTGAAGGACATCCTGCGCGGTGGCGGTGGCCGGGCGCCGGACGCGGTGGTGTCGGTGATGCAGACGCCGAACAACATCGGACTCTTCACCGCCCTCAAGCGGGCCGGGTACGAGGGCGTCCTCACGGACCCGACGGACTACGACCCCGGGCTCCTGGCCAAGGACGCGACACGGCAGGCCCTGGACGGGACGTACGTGCTGCTGCAGTTCATGCCCTTCGAGCAGGACGACCCGAAGATGGCGCAGTTCAAGGCGGACATCAAGAAGGCGGCGGGCGGGAAGGACGTCCCGCTGAACATGCACATGCTGACCGGTTACATGTCGGCGGACCTGTTCCTCGCCATCGCGGCCAAGGCCGGCAAGGACCTCACCCCCGAGAGCTTCCAGACCGCGGCGGCCGGCTTCGCCGACACCGGGACGCTGGTCGGCGACCGGGCCGAGCCCAAGGGGCAGCAGGAGAGCTTCGGCTGCGGCGCGCTGGTGCAGCTGAAGGGCGGCTCGTACCGGGTCGCGGTGCCCTTCACCTGCTACCCGCCGGTCCCGTTCCGGTAAAGGGTGGGTCGGTCGATGGCGGATCTGCTGGGTTTCGTACTGAGCGGACTGGTCTCGGGCGCGCTGTACGCCCTGCTGGCCACGGGGCTGGTGCTGTCGTACTCCGCGTCCGGCCTGTTCAACTTCGCGCACGGGGCGACCGCGTACCTCTGCGCCCTGGTCTTCTACGAGCTGCACTCGGGGCTCGGCTGGCCGGCCGTACCCGTCGCGCTGCTCGTGGTGGCCGGCTTCGCGCCGGGGCTCGGCTGGGCGTTGGACCGGCTGATGTTCCGCAAGCTCGCGCGGGTCGGCCCCACGGCGCAGATCACGGCCACGATCGGGCTGCTGGTGGCACTGCCCGCGGCCGGCCTGTGGGTGGTGGAACTGCTCACGGACGCGGGCGTGGCGGGCGTGCTGCCCGCGGAGAACCAGTTCGGGCTGCCGGGGATCGGGCCGAGTCCGGCCCGCTCCTGGCAGCCGGTGGCCGGCGTGGGCGTGGACTCCGACCAGCTCATCACCTGGGTGGCCACGGCCGCGGCGGCCGCCGGGCTGTGGGTGCTGCTGCGGCACACCCGGCTCGGGCTGCGGCTGCGGGCGGCGGTGGACGACCGCGGGCTGACGGAGCTGCGCGGGATCAGCGCGGACCGGCTGTCGTCGGTGGCCTGGATGCTGGCCTCGGGCCTGGCGGGACTGGCCGGGGTGCTGGCCGGACCGCTGCTGGGGCTGTCCGCGCACGACTACACCCTCTTCCTGTTCGTGTCGGCGACGGCCGCGGTGCTGGGGCGGTTCGCTTCGGTGCCGGTGGCCTTCGCGGCGGGGCTGGGGCTGGGCGTCGTACAGAACCTGGTCGCCGGGTACGCGTCCTTCGCCGAGCGGGTGACGGGGTTCCGCACGGCGGTGCCGTTCCTCATCCTGTTCGCGGGCCTGCTGGTGCTGGCGCGGCGCCAGCGGACCGCGGGGGTGGCCGTGGCGGACGCGCCGCCCGCGGACCACCTGGCCGGGGCTTCGTGGCGGCGGCGCTGGGGCGCCTGGTCGGTGGCGGCGCTGGTGGCCGGGCTGGCCCTCTACACGGTCACCACCCCCTTCTGGAGCGGCCTGCTCGCGCAGGGACTGGCCCTCGGCCTGGTCCTCATGTCGATCACGGTGGTCACCGGGCTCGGGGCGATGGTCTCGCTCGCGCAGGCCGCGTTCGTGACGGGCGCGGCGCTGGTGGCCGGGCTGCTGATGAGCCACGGCTGGCCGTTCGTCCTCGCGCTGCTCGCCGGTACGGGCGCCGCGGCCCTGCTCGGCGCGCTCGTGGCACTCCCCGCCCTGCGCCTGGGCGGCGGGCGGTCGCTCGCACTCGCGACCCTGGCGCTGGCCTTCCTCGCCGACCAGGTGCTCTTCCAGCTCGGGTGGCTGCGCAACGGCGACGCCGGCCGGGCCCTGCCGCGGCCCGTGGCCGGCCCCGTGGACCTGGGCGACGACCGGGCCTTCGGGGTGGCGATGCTGGTCCTGGTGGCGCTGGCCTGCTGGGGCCTGACCGCCCTCCGGGACTCGTCGTGGGGCCGGGCCGTGCTGGCGGTCCGCTCGGCCCCGGCGGCCGCGATGGCCTCGGGCGTCTCGGTGGTGCGCACGCAACTGCTGCTGTTCGCGGTCTCGGCGGGGCTGGCGGGTTTCGGGGGCGTGCTGTACGCCTCGTACAACACCCGGGTCACGGCCACGGACTTCACGGCGATGACGGGACTGGTCTGGCTGGCCGTCGTGGTCGCCGCCGGGGTCCGGCGACCGCAGTACGCGGTGGTGGCGGGCCTGGTGTACGCCCTGGCGCCGCACGTCCTGTCGGAGTGGGTGACCTCCTCCGCCCACCTCCCGGTGATCCTCTTCGGCCTGGCCGGCCTGGCCCTGGCCAACGACCCCGACGGCTACGTCGCGGCCGTCCCGCTCCGCCTGGCCGCCCGTCGCCGCCGCCGGCTGGGTGCGGCGGAGGCGGTCGAACCGGAGGACGGCGGGGCCGCGGCGACGGCCGGAGCGGCAGAGGCCGTCGGGGCAGCCACCACGACGGTGCCGAAGGCACGGACGACGACGGCCCCGCCCCACCCGCCGACCCCGGACGCGCCCGCCGACCGGAACGCCCCGCCCGAACCGAACGTGCCAGCCGACCCACATGCCCCGCACTCCCCACACTCCCCACACTCCCCGCACACCCCGCCCTCCCCGTACGCACTGGAACTGCGCGGCGTATGGGCCGGCTACGACGGCGGATCCGTGCTCCGCGGAGTGGACCTCGGCGTGCGCGCAGGGGAGATCCTCGCGGTCCTCGGACCCAACGGGGCCGGAAAGAGCACCGCCTGCCGACTGGCCGCCGGCGCGCTCGCCGCCGCACGCGGCACCGTGCACCTCGGCGGCCGCGACGTCACCCGGCACGGGGCGGTGCGCAGGGCCCGCGCCGGGGTCCTGCTGGCCCCCGAGGGGCGGGGGATCTTCCCCGCCCTGACCGTCGAGGACAACCTCGCGCTCCGCCTCGACCACCCCGACGAGCGCGCCCGCGTGTACGAGCGCTTCCCGCGGCTGGCCGCCCGGCGCCGCACCCCCGCGGGCGCCCTGTCGGGCGGCGAGCAACAGCTGCTCGCCCTCGCCCCGCTGCTCCAGCGCCCGCCGCGGGTCCTGGTCGCCGACGAGCCCTCCCTCGGCCTCGCGCCGCGCGTGGTGGACGAGGTGTACGCCCTCCTCGGCGAACTCCGCGCGACCGGCACCGCGCTGTTGCTCGTCGAGGAGAAGGCCGCCGAGATCCTCGGGGTGGCCGACACCGTCGCCTACCTCGCCGACGGCCGCGTCCAGTGGTGCGGCCCCCGCGCCGAGGTGGAGGCCGACCGGCTGACCGAGGCCTACCTGGGGGTGCGGGCATGAGCACCGGGAACGCCGGCCGCACGCGCACGCCGTACCTGCTCGAGGCCGACGGCATCGGTGTGCGCTTCGGCGGGGTACGGGCCCTCGACGGGGTGTCGCTCGGGCTGCGGGGCGGTGAGGTGTGCGGCCTGATCGGTCCCAACGGAGCGGGCAAGACGACCCTGTTCGACGTCCTGTCCGGGATCCGCCGCCCCGACGCGGGGGCGGTGCGCCTCGACGGCGCCGACGTCACCCGCCGCTCCCCGGTCTGGCGCGCCCGCCACGGCATGCGCCGCACCTTCCAGCGCCAGCAGCTCTTCGGCCAACTGACGGTCGCCGACAACCTCCTCGTCGCCCAGGAGTGGCGCGGTGGCCGCGGCCGGGCACAGGTGCGGGGGCGCCGGGCCCGGGCCGCCGCGGTGCTGGCCGACTGCGGGATCGCCGCGCTCGGGCCGGCGTACGCGGCCGCGCTGCCGGTCGGCCAGGCCCGGATGGCGGAGCTGGCGCGCGCCGTGGCCGACCCGCCCCGCGTCCTGTTGCTGGACGAGCCGGCCTCGGGGATGTCCGCGCCGGAGCGGGAACGGCTGGCGACGGTGGTGCGCCGGCTGGCGGACGAGGGCTGCGCGGTCCTGCTGGTGGAGCACAACGTGGCCTTCGTGATGGAGCTCTGCACCCGGGTCGTGGTCCTCGACCTGGGCACGGTGCTCGCCGAGGGCACCCCGGCTCGGGTGCGTGCCGACCCCGCGGTACGGGAGGCGTACCTGGGGGCGTAGGCGACGCGAGGACGCCGACCGCGCGGGAGTCGGCCGGCCCGTGGTGTGTGGGGGAGGCGCTTGACAGGGGTGGCAGGCTGGTCCGGAGGCAGGCCCGGGCCGAGGGGGGCCGCAGGCCCGGGCGAAGCCCCG
>NZ_JBIVNX010000095.1:0-12258 GCF_044753805.1 Streptomyces sp. NPDC093225 | reverse complement strand
GCGGGCCCTGCGGCAGGCCCACCCCTGGGGCTTCGGGGCTTCGCCCTGGCCTTCGGCCACCCCAGGCCCGGGCCCGCCTCCGGACCAGCCTGCCATGCCCCGTCAAGCGCCTCCCCCACACACCACGGGACCCACGGTCGTTGAGAAGACCGCCGACCGTGCCGGCGTCGAAATCCTGCCGCGCCCCGCAAGCACCACCCCCACACCACAGCACCACCGGCGTCGAGAACACCGCCCACCCTGCCCAGATCGAAAACCTGCCCCGCCCCCCAAGCACCACCCCCACACCACAGCACCCACCGGCGTCGAGAACACCGCCCACCCTGCCCGGGCCGCACAGCGGAACGGTCTGCCACGGGCCGCTTCGAGGTGAGGTGCCTACCGAGCGGGGTCGGTCGGAGGTGCCGGTGAGCGGCGGACCTGGTGCGGGCCGAGGTCGCGCAGGACGGTCGTCAGGTCCTCCGGCGTGAGGGCGGGCGCGGGCAGCGGATCGGCGCCGGGCCGGGCGCGCAGGCCGTCGAGGAGCAGGGCGAGCGGCCGGCGCCAGGCGTCGGGGGCGAGCGCGGTGAGTGCGGGTACGGTCCTGCCGAGCGCGGCCAGGGCGAGGAGCAGGTCCTCGGTCACCAGGTCGGGGCGCACGCTCCCCTCGTCCCGCCCCCGGCGCAGCAGGAGCGCGACCGTCTCGTGGTTGTGCGCGTGGACGGTGTCGAGCGAGGGGACGTCCGCGAGCGCGGTGGTCATGAGGTCGTTGGTGCCGCGGTCCGCGGCCAGGGTGGCGAAGACCGCGTCCAGGTAGCCGGCCAGGCCGGTCCACGCGTCGGGGGCGCGGCGGGCCGCCTCCCCCGCCTCGACGGTGCCCCGCAGGGCGTCGTGGAAGACCGCCTCGACGAGTGCGGCGCGGGTGGGGAAGTGCCGGTAGAGGGTGGCGTTGCCGACCCCCGCGCGGCGGGCGATCTCGTCCAGCGGGGCGTCGAGGCCGTGCGCCGCGAAGGCCTCGCGCGCGGCGGCCGTGAGCAGGTCGCGGTTGCGTCGGGCGTCCCGGCGTACCGGCTGCCGCCGTGTCTCCTGCGCCGCCATGTCCCGCCCCTTCCTCCGTGCGTGCCCGGCCTCGGGGCCGGCTCGTGGCAGCGTACCGGGGACCACTCCCCGGTACGCCTGTTAGGGTCGTGACCACAAACGGGGACCACTCCCCGTTTCCTCGGGGACGGAGGGCGCGGCGATGTCGCACGACAGGGCTCTGGTGCTGGGCGGGGGTGCGAGCCTCGGAGGGGCGTGGACGGCGGGGATGCTCGCCGGCTTCGCCGCCGCGGGGATCGACCTCGCGGCCGCCGACACGGTGATCGGCACCTCCGCCGGGGCGGTCATCGGGGCCCGGTTGACCTCCGGGGCGGCGGCCGAAGAGCTGTACGGGGGTCAGCTCGACGGCACCGCCCCGGCACCCGCGGTCGGGGTCACCCTCGGCCAGACGGCCCGGTTCCTGTGGGCCGCGCTCGGCTCGCGCGACCCGGAGCGTTCCGTGCGCCGGCTCGGACGGGCCGCGCTGGCCTCCCGTACGGTCCCCGAGTCGACCGTCTTCGAGACGGTGGCCGACCTCCTCGAAGGGGTACGGGAGTGGCCCGACCGGGAGCTGCGCATCGCCTCGGTCGACGCCCGCACCGGTGCGCTGGAGATGTTCCGGGCCGACTCCGGGATCCCCCTGCCGGCGGCGGTCGCCGCCAGCTGCGCCGTACCGGTGGTGTGGCCGCCGGTGTCGGTGGCGGGGCGGCTCTGGATGGACGGCGGCAGCCGCAGCACGGCCAACGTGCACCTGGCGCGCGGCCACCGGCGCGTGGTCGCCCTCGCGCCCGTCCCGAAGGCCGTCGGCCCGCACCCGCACGCGGTGGCGCAGGGCGCCGAGCTGGCTGCGGCAGGGACCCGGGTGGCCGTCCTCGGTCCCGACCGGGCGGCCCGGCGGGCCATGGGCCGCAACCTGCTCGACCACTCCCGCCGGCCCGCCGCGGCCCGCGCGGGCTTCGCCCAGGCCACGGCCTGCGCGGCCACGGTCGCCGCGATCTGGTCCCGGTGACCCGAGTCGGACATCTTCCGGTGGTCCCACGGCCGCCCGGTCAGGGTGGCCCACCCGGTCAGGGTGGCCCACCCGGTCAGGGTGGCCCACCCGGTCAGGACGGCAGCAGCTCCCAGGCGCACGTTCAACCCGATGGCCGCCCGGAAATGGCAGCCGCAGAAACGGTGCGGCAGCATGCGAGACGGTGGCGCGGACCCGGTGCCACCCCACATCGCCAGGTTCTCCCACGTGTCGTGATGACGCGTGAGGACCACCCCCCAACCGATCAGGAGCCCACCATGGCAACCGAGCACGCAGTCGGATCGGCAGCGGACACGGCCCTCCTCGATGCCGTCGGAGAAGTCTTCATGCGCTACCCGGAGCTGGCGAAGAAGTACGCCATCACCAGGCTGGCCCTCGAAGGCGAGATGGGCATCGACTTCGAACGGCAGCACGGAGTGTCCCGGGTCGAGGGCGACCGGATCGTCACCGAGTTCGTCGACCGGGACAAGCCGGTCAAGCGCTCGGGGACCGCCGGTATCCCGGCCAGGATCTGCCTGGAGGAGGACTCTCACGGCAATTGCCTGGAGTGGTGGTACTACTGAGCGCTTCCGACACCGAAGCGCTCTGGAACGAGCCCCGGCGAATGCACCGCCGACCAGCGGCCGAGCCGGCAGGCTTAGGGCGCCCGGACCAGGGCGGTCTGCGTCCCTGGTCCGATGCGGGCCGGAGGCCGCCGGGGGAGGCTGGGGGCATGAGGGCGTTCACGGGGTTCACGGAGCAGGAGCGCGCCTACCTGGCCTCGCAGCGGCTGGGGCGGCTCGCCACGGTCGACCCGCACGGGCAGCCGCAGGCCAATCCGGTCGGGTTCTTCCCGCAGGAGGACGGCACCGTCCTGGTCGGCGGCATGCGCATGGGCGACAGCAAGAAGTGGCGCAACCTGATCGCCAACCCGAAGCTGGCCCTCGTGGTCGACGACCTCGCGAGCACCCGGCCCTGGCGCGTGCGGGGCGTCGAGATCCGCGGTCGGGCCGAGCTGCGCACCGGCCCGCACGACCTGGGCCCCGGCTTCAGCCCCGAGGTGATCGTCATCCACCCCGAGCGCGTCCACTCCTGGGGGCTCGGGCAGGACTGACCGCGGCCTCAGGACTGACCGCGGCCCCAGGGCTGACCGCGACCTCAGGGCTGACCCCGACCTCAGGACCGTGCCGCGCCGGCCGGTCCCCCGGCCTCGGCCGGCTCCGGCGCGGCGGCGGACCAGGCCAGCAGCACCCGCAGGGCGTCGTGCGCGGGGCTGCCCGGCTCGGCCGTGTACGTGATGAGGGCCTGGTCGGGGTCGTCGGCCGCGCGCAGGGTCTCGTACGCCAGCTCCAGGTCGCCGACCACGGGGTGGTGGAACCCCTTGCGGCCCGCGGTCTTGTCCTGCACCGGGTGTTCGGCCCACCAGCGCCGGAACTCCGCGCTGCGCATGGACAGTTCGCCGATCAGCCGGGCCAGCTCCGGATCGCCGGGGCGGCGGCCGGCCTCCAGGTGGAGGTAGGCGACGTTCTCGCGCGCGCAGGCGGTCCAGTCGGCGTACAGCTCCCGGGCGACCGGGTTCAGGAAGGTGTTGCGGGCGATGTTGCGCTCGGCGGGGTCCTGCGCCGCGAAGTCGCCGAGCAGGGCGCTCGCGGCCGGGTTCCAGGCCAGCACGTCCATCCGACGGCCCATCACCAGAGCGGGCACGTCACGCAGTTCGTCGAGCAGCACGCGCAGGATCGGCCGGACCTGCTGGACCCCGGCGACCCGCGGCCGCTCCGCCCCGGCCCGGCCGCTACCGGCGGCCCGACGGGCCGGGCGCCCGAGCAGGTGCAGGTGCGCGGTCTCGTCCGCGGTCAGCCGCAGCGCCCGGGCGAGCGCGTCGAGCACCTCGGCCGACGGGTTCGGTACGCGGTCCTGCTCCATCCGCGTGTAGTAGTCCACGCTGACCCCGGCGAGCTGGGCGATCTCCTCGCGCCGCAGCCCCGCGACCCGGCGCCGGCCGCCGTAGTCGGGCAGCTCGACGTCGTCGGGGGTGAGGCCGGCGCGCCGGGCGCGCAGGAACGCGCCCAGGCCGGCGGTCGCGGCCGCTCGCGTCGTGGATGTCCCCGTGGTCCTCGTCATGCACCGATTGTCGCCCGGCCCGCGACCGCACTGCCTGGCCCTGTCAGGACCAGGCAGCGCACGGCCGCTCTTACGGGCCGCCCGGGACGTCGCCCCGGGCGTGCCGCTGCCGGTGTCCGACAGCCCCCGGGGAGCGGCTGTCCGCACTCGTAACTCCCGCTCATTGCCCGCGAGTTCACGCCATACTTGATGCGCTTCGCCATCCGCCGATCAGCGACCGCGGGAGCCCCATGGACACCACCTTGAACGTCTCGAGCACCGATCTCGGCGAGCGCGAGAGGTCCACGGCTTCACTGCTCAAGTGGTTGTCCCACGACTCCGCCGTACGGAGGCACTGCCGACCCGCTCCCGTGTACGCGCCACCCGCCGCCGGAGCCATGGGGTCCGCGTTGGAAGCGATCAGTCTGGTCATCGGGAACGTCACGGCACTCGGCAGCCTGGCGATGGCGGTCGACGCTTGGCGTCGGGGACGCACCGGCCTCCTTCCCGCCACGACCGTACGGATCAGCGGGGGCGGCACCACGGTCGCCCTCGACGGCGCGTCACCACGGCAGGTGGCCGAGATCGCCCGGATCCTCGGGATCCCGGACGTGCCTGAGGAGACCGGTCCGACGCCTCGGACGGGCGCGACGGCCACGGCAGACACGGCTGAGGCTCCGGGGGCGGCCGAGGCGGCGGACCCGGTCGAAGCGTTGGGCACGGCGGATACGAGCAGGACGGCCGCCGGGTCGGGCACCGCGTAGCCGGCGCAGGCACGGCAGTGCTTCCGGACCCGGCGCTCTCACGATGCCTGCTGGTCGGAGTGCCCGCCCACCGCAACAACAGTGACCTGACGGACCTGCCCGCGGCCGCGAACAACCTCGAGGCGCTGCGGGCGGTGCTCACGGACCCCGAGGTGTGGGGTCTGGCGCCGGAGCACTGCGTCGTCCTGAGCCCCGAGCTCGCCCAGGAGGTGCTCGAGAAGATCCATTCCCTCGCGGCGGAGGCCAAGGACACCTTCGTGCTGTACTACGCGGGGCACGGTCTCCTCGACACGTTGAACGACGAGGACCTGCATCTGGCGATGCCCAGGTCGGCCAGGAGCAGGCTGTTCTGGTCCCTCCCCTACCGGGACGTCGTCAAGGCCCTCAAGGACCCGCGGTCCAGGGCCGAGCGGAACGTCGTCATCCTGGACTGCTGCTACAGCGGTACAGCCTTGCCCGACACGATGGGAGGAAGACGGCGGCCACCCGAGGAACCACCGGTGGAAGGCATCTTCCTGCTGACCGCCACCGAGCGCTCCGAGGCAGCGATCGCCCCCGCTGGGCAGACCTTCACCGACTTCACCGCCGAACTCCTGTCCCTCCTGACCGAGGGAGTCCCGAAGGGGCCCCGGTTCCTGGACCTGCAGACCCTGCACCGAGAGCTCTACGGCAGAGTGAGCGACCGAAACGGGACCCACCCCCAACTGACCGCCCGGAGCAACCCGGCGAGGCTCGCCCTCGCCCGCAACCGGGCGTACCGGGAGCCGCCGGCCGGACCGTCGGCTCCGGAGCGGACCGCCGGCCGGACGGGATCGCGCCCGAACCGGCTGCTCGCGCTGGTGGCGGCCGTGGTGTCCGTGGTGGCCGTCGCGGCGATCGCCCTCGCCGTCCTGAACCCGTTCGGCGGCGACGGCTCGAAGGGCAGGGGGAGCTCAGCCTCCCCGCCCGTCGTCGACGGCCTGCTCCGGGGTGGCTGGAAGAGCCTCGCCGGGAACGTCGACCTGCCGGAGGAGGGGAGGACCGACTGGGTGCAGTGGGGGTACCTCCCCAAGGACCGCGACGTCACGGCGGAGTTCGCCGGCGGGGACGCGGAGAAGGAGTGCCTCGGTCTGAACATCTACTGCGTGACGCGCAAGGCGGACGCCTTCGTCATCGGAGACTTCACCGCACTGGGTACCCAGGCACCGTTCAGGCTGTACGCGAGCAGTTCGCCCGTGTCGTTCTCGTGGACCGGGGGCGAGGCCCCGCACCAGTCGGCGAGCGACGTCCGTTCCGTGGTCTACCAGGGCGGCCCCGGTGCGGGGTTCCGCATCCTCGTTCCGACGAAGAGCACGACCCGGGTGTTCCGCCTGTACGTCGCCTACCGCCAGGGCGCGATCCGCTTCTCCGCAGCGCTCGGGAAGGGCGGAAAGCCCGCCTACTCGGACTTCGCCGACACCGAGTCCGGTCCGCTGAACGAGACCTACTTCCGGGTGTACGAGCTGACCTTCCGCACCCCGGAGCCCTCGCTCCTCGAGGTCGACTTCACGCTCGAAAGGAACCACGGGGGCGGGAACGTCACCCTGATGGCGGCGACCCTGCACTAGGAGACGTACCGGGTCGCGTCGACACCGCGATTTCGCCGCCCAGTCTCCCAGGACCGTCCTGGGAGACCGGGCGGCGCAGGCCCGCGGCCGGCCGGGGTTCACCCCCGGCGGTCGCTGCGGCCGCCCCGCTTGGCCTCGTAGTTGGCGCGGCCCTCGGCCGACTTGATGCGCCAGTCGCGCCGGATGTTCGCGCGCAGCCGGGCGTCGGTCTTGGCCACGATGCGCTGGTTCTCGCGCAGCAGCTTGCGGTAGCTGTCCAGGCGCCGCTCGGGCAGTTCGCCGCTGTCGACGGCCGCCAGCACGGCGCAGCCCGGCTCCGCCTCGTGCGCGCAGTCGTGGAAGCGGCACCGGGCGGCGTGGTCCTCGATCTCCGAGAAGACCTGGCCGACGCCCGACTCGGCGTCCCACAGGCCCACGCCGCGCAGTCCCGGCGTGTCGATGAGGACGCCGCCACCGGGCATCAGGAGGAGGTTGCGCGTGGTGGTGGTGTGCCGACCCTTGCCGTCGACGTCGCGGGTGGCCTGCACCTCCATCACCTCGGCGCCGAGCAGGGCGTTGGCGAGGGTGGACTTGCCGGCGCCGGAGATGCCGAGCAGCACGCTGGTGCCGGTGCCGAGGACCGCCCCGAGGACGTCCATGCCCTCGCCCGTCAGCGAGCTGACGGTGAGCACCTGCACGCCGGGGGCGCTGGTCTCCACGTCCTGGACCAGGTGCGCGAGCGTGACGGGGTCCGGGACGAGGTCCGCCTTGGTGAGGACGACCAGCGGCTGGGCGCCGGACTCCCAGGCCAGGGCCAGGAAGCGTTCGATGCGGCCGAGGTCCAGCTCGACGGCGAGCGAGACCGCGACGATCGCGTGGTCGACGTTGGCCGCGAGGATCTGGCCCTCGGAGCGCTTCGAGGAGGTGGAGCGGACGAAGGCGGTGCGCCGGTCGAGGTAGGTGCGGACGTACCGCGGGTTGCCGTGCGGTTCCACGGCCGCCCAGTCGCCGGTGCAGATCACCCGGAGCGGGTCGTGCGGGGTGACGAAGGCGGTGTCCGCCCGGACGAGCCCGTCGGGGGTGACGACGTCGCACTGGCCGCGGTCGACCCGGACCACCCGGCCCGGTACGAGGCCTTCGGCGGCGTACGGGGCGAACGCGGCGGCCCAGTCCGCGTCCCAGCCGTACGGGACGAGCGCCGCGGCCGCGGCGTCGGCGTCACCGGCACCGGCACCGGAGGTGACGGAGGGAGCGGACGAAGACGGAAGGAGGAAGGAGGGGGAGGAAGAGGTGGAGCTGTCCTGCGGAGAGGAGAAAGACAAGGGAGACCCTTCGGAGGGTGGCCCCGGCGGTGCGCGACACGGCGCGCGGAGAGGAAGGAGTCAGCCGGCGGCCACGGAGGTGGCAATGATCAGCTTCTGAATGCGGGCAGCGCCTCGCTCGACGGCAATCACCGAAGTCCACCTCCTGGTCGATCCCATGGGCCAATCCCATGTCCACGTACGGCCGTTCACCAGGAACGGCCCTCAAGGAGCGTCTCGCCCCTTGAGCACGCACGAACCATAACCCTCCCCCGCGCACCCCCGTCAATTCATTTTCGGCACGCCCCCGACCAGCCGTTTTCCCCGGCGGGCCGGCCGGCCGCCGCGCCGGTGGCGGCCACCCGTGACCGTTTCCTTCAAGACGCCCGGCCCGCCCGGCCGCCACGATGGCCGCATGACCGAATCCCGCACTCCGTTCCCCGCCCCCCGCCTCGACCTGGTCGGCCTGGTGGTCTTCGACATGGCCGCCTCGCTCGCCTTCTACCGCCGCCTCGGCCTCGCGCTCCCGCCGGAGGCCGACGCCGAGCCGCACGTGGAGGCGGAGCTGCCGGGCGGCCTGCGGCTCGCCTGGGACACCGAGCAGGTGATCCGCTCCTTCGACCCGTCCTGGACCCGGCCCCCGGCCGACAGCGGCGGCCGGTGCGAGCTCGCCTTCCGGTGCGCCTCGCCGGCCGCGGTGGACGCGCTGTACGAGGAGCTCACCGCCGCCGGCCACGACGGCCACCTGAAGCCCTGGGACGCCTTCTGGGGCCAGCGCTACGCGGTCGTCCGCGACCCGGACGGCACCGGCGTCTCCCTGTTCGCCCCGCTCGGGACCAGCACGCCCTGAGCCGTGTACGCACCCAGCGTCGTCCCCGCCAGCTCGCGCACCTCGCGCGCCAGATGTGCCTGGTCGGCGCAGCCGACGGCGTGCGCCACCGCGGCGGCCGGCATGCCGGACCGGGCCAGGGCCAGGGCCCGGCGCAGCCGCAGCACCCGGGCGAGTGTCTTGGGCCCGTAGCCGAAGGCGGCCAGCGAGCGGCGGTGCAGCTGGCGGGCGCCGAGGCCGACCGCGGCGGCGGTACCCGCGACGCTGCGCCCGGCCGCCAGGCACGCCACGACCGCCCCGGTCAGCGCGTCGGGCGGCGGCGCGCCGGCGGCCAGCCGGGCCGCCAGTTCCTCGAGCGCCCCCGCCGGGTCGGTCGCGAAGCCGGGGCCGGGGCGGACCTGGCGCAGCTCGGCGAGCGGGACCCGGCGGTCGACCAGCTCGTACGCCGGTACGCCGAGCAGCGCGGGCAGCGTTCCGGGCGCGAACCGGAGCCCGGCGAACCGGGCGGCCGTGACGTCCCCGGTGGTGTGCGGGCGGGTGTCCGGGCCCGCGACCCACAGTCCGCCGTCGGCCCAGATCAGGTCCATGCAGCCGTCGGGCAGCACGGGCGCGGCGCGCCCCGGCACCGGCTCGGCGGTCCAGAGCACCGCGCCCGGCACCGCGCGGGAGGCCCGTTCCTCGTACACGCCTCCACGCTAGCGGTGGCGCGCGGCGCGGTGCCGGGCGGGACGGGGGCCGGTCAGTGCGGACGCTGGTGGTGGTGGTTCTCGCGGCTGCGCAGCCGCCCCTGCACGTCTTCCGGGGGCAGGAACTTCGACCAGCGCTCGGGGAACTCGGACGGCATGTCGCCCTCGTCCTCGTCGTCCTCGGACTCCCCCTCGGCCATGGCCCGCCAGGCCGCCGCGCGGGCCACCAGCTGGGCGGCCTCCGCCTCCCGGGCCCGCTCGGCCGCCTCGCGGGCGGCCGCGGTGGCCACGGAGGGCCAGACCCGGTCGATGGCCGCGTTGACCGCGGCCCCGACGAGCACGGCGAAGGCCGAGATGCCGATCCACAGCAGGACGGCCACGGGCGCGGCCAGCGACCCGTAGATGGTCGGGCCCTCGACGGTGTTGGTGAGGTAGATCCGGAGCAGGAAGCTGCCGAGGACCCACATCGCGAGGGCGACGAGCGCGCCCGGCACGTCCTCGATCCACGGCGAGCGCACCGGTACGGACACGTGGTAGAGCGTCGTGAGGAAGGCGATCGACAGCACCGTGACCGTGGGCCAGTACAGGACGCTGATGACCTCGGTCCCCCACGGGACGATGCGGACGACCGCGTCCGGCCCGACCACCATCAGGGGCAGCACCACGGCGCCGATCAGGAGCGCGACGACGTACAGACCGAAGGCGAGCAGCCGCGTCTTGACGATGCCGCGCTGGCCGTCGAGGCCGTACATGACGGTGATGGTGTCGATGAAGACGTTGACCGCGCGCGAGCCCGACCACAGGGCGAAGGCGAAGCCGAGCGAGATGATGTCGGGGCGGCCGCGTCGGGTGACGTCGTCGAGCAGCGGTTTGGCGACGTCGTTGACGCCCCGGTCGGACAGCACGGTGCCGACCGCCCGCAGGATGTTCTCCTCGATGCTCGCGACGGTGTGGGTGTCGGTCCAGCCGTCGACGTAGCCGAGCAGGCCGATCAGGCCGAGGAACAGCGGCGGCAGGGACAGCAGGGTGAAGAAGGCCGCCTCGGCGGCGAGACCGAGGATGCGGTACTCGATGCACGAGTTGACCGTGTCCTTGAGCAGCAGCCAGGCCATCTTGCGTTTGGAGACGTTGCGGTACAGGGCGCGCGCCCTGTGGAGCCGCCCCGGTGGGGGCTCGGGTGTTTCGTTTGCCGGCTGCACGTCCTTACCGTATCGGCATGGCAGCGAGCACCCACACCGTGACCAATCAGGCTCCGCCCCTGACCGGGTACGACGCTTTCGGTTCGGACCCGGCCCTCGTCGAGGGGGTGGACCGGCACCTCGACCCGGACCTGTCGGAGGAGGTGCGGGCGGAGCTCGGCGGCATCGGCCGCGCGACCGGCTCCGCGCAGTGCCAGGAGTGGGGGCGGCTGGCGAACGAGAACCCGCCCCGGCTGCGCACCCACGACCGCTACGGCCACCGCATCGACGAGGTGGAGTTCCATCCGTCCTGGCACCGGCTGCTGGGCCGGGCCCGGTCGGAGGGGCTGACCGACGCCTGGGGGCGGCCGGGCGGGCACCTGCGCCGGGCGGCCGGTTTCTACCTGTGGTCGCAGGTCGAGGCGGGGCACGGCTGCCCGGTGTCGATGACCCACGCGGCCGTGCCGGCGCTGCGCGCGGAGCCGGAGCTGGCGGCACAGTGGGAGCCGCTGCTGGCCTCGCGCGTGTACGACCGGGAGCTGCGGCCGGTGGCGCGCAAGACGGGGGCGCTGCTCGGCATGGCGATGACCGAGAAGCAGGGAGGCAGCGACGTACGGGCCAACACGACGGCGGCGGTGCCGCTGGACGCGGCGGGCGAGTACCTGTTGACCGGGCACAAGTGGTTCTGCTCGGCGCCGATGAGCGACGGCTTCCTGGTCCTGGCGCAGGCGCCCGAGGGGCTGACGTGCTTCCTGGTGCCGCGGGTGCTGGCGGACGGGACGCGCAACGCGTTCGCCATCCAGCGGCTCAAGGACAAGCTGGGCAACCGGTCGAACGCCTCGGCCGAGGTGGAGTTCGAGGACACCTGGGCGCGGCGGGTGGGCGAGCCCGGGCGCGGGGTGCGGACCGTCATCGGGATGGTGGCTGCGACCCGGCTGGACTGCGTGACCGGGGCGGCGTCCGCGATGCGGCAGGCGCTGGTGCAGGCCGTGCACCACGCGACGTACCGGGAGGCCTTCGGCGGGAAGCTGGTCGACAAGCCGCTGATGCGCAACGTGCTGGCGGACCTGGCGCTGGAGTCGGAGGCGGCGACGGTGCTGGCGCTGCGGCTGGCGGCGGCGTACGACGCGGACACGGACGCGGAGCGGGCGTTCGCCCGGCTCGCGGTGCCGGTGGCGAAGTTCTGGGTGACCAAGCGGTGCACGCCGATGGTGGCGGAGGCGTTGGAGTGCCTGGGCGGCAACGGTTACGTGGAGGAGTCCGGCATGCCGCGGCTGCTGCGCGAGTCGCCGCTGAACTCGATCTGGGAGGGCTCGGGCAACGTGCAGGCGCTGGACGTGCTGCGGGTGCTGCAGCGGGAGCCGGCGGCGCTGAACGCGTTCCTGCAGGAAGTGGGGCGGGCCCGGGGCGCCGACCACCGGCTGGACGCGGCGATCAAGGGCGTGCTGACCGAACTGGCGGACCTGGAGGGCATCGAGGCGCGGGCGCGGCGGCTGGCGGAGCGGATGGCGTTGGTGCTGCAGGGTGCGTTGCTGGTGCGGTGGGCGCCGCCGGCGGTGGCGGACGCGTTCTGCGCCTCGCGGCTGGGCGGGGACCGGGGGGCGTCGTTCGGGACGCTGCCGCACACACTGGATCTGGGAGCGGTGGTGGACCGGGCCCGGATCCCACTGGACCGCTAGGGGCAACGCCGTTCAGTTAAGGGCGGGGTCGGGGCGTCAAGAGCTGCTCGTGAGCATGGTGATGTGGATGGTTGCTTTGTAGGTGGTCCGG
>NZ_JBIVNX010000094.1:0-12417 GCF_044753805.1 Streptomyces sp. NPDC093225 | reverse complement strand
TGGGGCTTCGCCCTGGCCTTCGGCCACCCCTGGCCCGGGCCTGCCTCCGGACCAGCCTGCCACCCCTGTCAAGCGCCTCCCCCACACACCACGGGGCGGCCTACGGGGGCTTCGATTCGTTCCGGGCGTCAGGGGGCCTCGACCGTCACCGTGAACGAGAAGCGGTCCCCCCGGTACCGGATCCGGGCCACGTCCACGACGCGGCCCGCCTCGTCGTACGTGACGCCCGTGTAGTGCAGGATCGGGCTCAGCAGCGGTACCTGCAGCAGCTCCGCCGTCTCGGGGTCGGCCAGCCGGGCCTCCACCGTGTCGGTGATCCGGCTGATCCGCACGCCGACCACGTCCCGTAGCACCTTCGTCATCGGCCAGCGTTCCAGGTCGGCGGTGTCGACGGCCGCGGCGATCTCGGGACGGACCGCGTTCTCGGCCCAGTTGGTGGGCTCGCCGCTCTCGCCGTCCCGGCGCAGCCGGCGGTAGGTGACGACTTCCCCGGCGTCGCCGAAGTACTCCGCGAGCTCCCCCGGCACCGGCCCCGCCGTGCACCCCAGCACCGTGGTCCGCTCGCCCGACTGCTGGGCCACGATCGCGTCGACCGAGCCGAGGAGTCGTACCGGTGCGCCGCGCTGGGCGCCCGGTTCGATGAACGTGCCCCGCCGCCGGTGCCGGCTGATCAGGCCCTCCGACTCGAGTTCCTTCAGTGCCTGCCGCATGGTGAGGACGCTGACCCCGTAGTGCTCGGCCAGCTGCTCCTCGGTCGGCAGGCGCAGCGACGCGTCCGGAGTCCGCCCGAGTATCGAGGCGCGCAGCGACTGCGACACCTGGTACCACAGGGGGAGCTTGCGGTTCAGGACCAGCGAGTCGGGGGCGAAAGCGGTCACGGGGGGTTCTCCGTAGGGGCGGGGCGACGTGCCCGCGCGGGAAGTCCCGCGCGGGCACGCTGACGTGCAGGCATGCTACGACCGGAAGTGGCGCTCCAGACCCTGCCATACGCCGTCGTAACCGCGCTGGAGGTGGTCCGCCCCGGCCGCCTGAGCGGTCGCGGTGATCGGCCAGCGGGTCTCGAACATGAAGGCCAGGCCGTCGTCGATCTTCTGCGGCTTCAGCTCGGCGGCGCTGGCCCGGTCGAAGGTCTCCCGGTCCGGTCCGTGCGCGGACATCATGTTGTGCAGCGAACCGCCGCCCGGCACGAAGCCCTCGGCCTTGGCGTCGTACGCGCCCTCGATCAGGCCCATGTACTCGCTCATCACGTTCCGGTGGAAGTACGGCGGCCGGAAGGTGTCCTCGCCCACCAGCCAGCGCGGCGCGAAGACCACGAAGTCCACGCCCGCCAGCCCCGGGGTGTCCGAGGGCGAGGTCAGCACGGTGAAGATCGACGGGTCCGGGTGGTCGTAGCTGATCGTGCCGATGACGTTGAAGCGGCGCAGGTCGTAGACGTACGGCACGTGCGTGCCGTGCCAGGCGACCACGTCGAGCGGGGAGTGGTCGTACGTCGCGGCCCACAGGTTGCCGCAGAACTTGTTGACCACCTCGACCGGGCCCTCCACGTCCTCGTACGCCGCCACGGGCGCGAGGAAGTCGCGGGAGTTGGCGAGGCCGTTGGCGCCGATCGGGCCGAGCTCGGGGAGCTCGAAGGGCTGCCCGTAGTTCTCGCACACGTACCCGCGCGCGCTCTCGTCCAGCAGCTCGACGCGGAAGCGCACGCCGCGCGGGATGAGGGCGACGTGGCCGGGCTCGGCGCGCAGCAGGCCCAGCTCGGTGCGCAGCAGCAGTCCGCCGCGCTCGGGGACGATCAGCAGCTCGCCGTCGGAGTCGCTGAACACCCGGTCCGTCATGGGCGCGTTGGCGGAGTAGAGGTGGATGGCCATGCCGGTGCGCTGAGTGGCGTCGCCGTTGCCGCCCAGGGTCCACAGGCCGGCCAGGAAGTC
This sequence comes from Streptomyces sp. NPDC093225, assembly GCF_044753805.1. NCBI lineage: Bacteria > Bacillati > Actinomycetota > Actinomycetes > Kitasatosporales > Streptomycetaceae > Streptomyces > Streptomyces sp. NPDC093225. The sequence continues at coordinate 10,492 of NZ_JBIVNX010000094.1, read as the reverse complement.
CGTGCCCGGCGCCGGCTCGGGCAGCGGGTTCCAGCGCAGCCGGTTCGGGTCCGGGACGGTCTCGGCGAAGGGGCCGGAGCGCAGGGCGCCGTTGTCGATCCGGGTGAACGGCGGGTGGGCGGCCGACGGGCGGATGCGGTACAGCCACGAGCGGCGGTTGCGGGCGCGCGGCTCGGTGAACGCGCTGCCGCTCAGCTGCTCGGCGTACAGGCCCAGCGGGGCGACCTGCGGGGAGTTCCGGCCGTCCGGGAGGGCCCCGGGGACGGCCTCCGAGCTGTGCTCATTGCCGAAGCCGGAGTGGTACGACAGCCCCTCCGCGACCTTCCGCGCCCGCTCGATGCCGGCCTGCTCGCTGCCCGCGCCCATGTGTCCGCTCCCGCTCTGCCGAAGGAATCCTATGGTCGACAGTAGGATTCCCGGCCCCCCGCGTCAATGGATGTCTTCGGTGCCGGAAGTTTTGGGTGTCGGAGGTTTTCGGTGCCGCGGGGGCTCTCAAAAGATGAACATTGCTCTACTCTCTCGCGCATGTCGTGGATCCGCAGGCTTCCTGCCGTGCCGCGGGCGCTGCTCGCCGCCCTCCTCGCGCTCATCGGACTGCTCGCGGCCGCCCCGGCCGCCCGGGCCCACGAGGAGCGGCCCGTCACCCTTCCCGACGGCTCCGGTTCGGTGCCCACGTACCGTGCCGCCGAGCCGGACCTGCTGGTCTGCAAGAACGACCGGGCCGACTTCGAGCGCCGCGTCGCCGGCTTCCCCGAGGACCTGCGACGCCGCAACCTCGCCCTCTTCGCGAAGTGCTCGAAGAGCGGCTACCGCCACCTCCAGGCGGCCGTCGACGCCGTGGACCGCCCCGGCATGAACATCGCGGTCCTCCCCGGCCTGTACGAGGAGGAGCCCTCCCTGCCCGAGCCGGCCGGCGCCTGCGCCCGCCTCAAGGCCCCCAACTCCGCGCTGGGTTACCAGATCCTGTCGTACGAGCAGCAGGCCGCCTGCCCCCACAACCAGAACCTCGTCGCGATCCTCGGCAAGAAGGACCTCCAGATCGAGGGCACCGGCGCCGCCCGCACCGACGTCGTCATCGACGCCAAGTACCAGAAGCTCAACGCCATCCGGGCCGACAGGTCCGACGGGGTCTACTTCCGCAACTTCACCGCCCAGCGCACCACCTTCAACTCGCTGTACGTGCTGGCCGGCGACGGCTTCGTCATCGACGACGTCCTCACCCGCTGGAACGACGAGTACGGCTTCCTGACCTTCGCCAGCGACCACGGCCTCTACAAGGACTGCGAGTCCTACGGCAACGGCGACTCGGGCATCTACCCCGGCAGCGCCTCGGACATCAACGACGGCCGCGGCTACGACGTCCCCCGGCACTCCATCGAGATCACCGGCTGCCGCAGCCACCACAACATGGTCGGCTACTCGGGCACGGCCGGGGACTCCGTCTGGGCGCACGACAACGAGTTCGACCACAACATGGGCGGCGCCTCCATGGACAGCGCCTTCCCCGGCCACCCCGGGCTGCCGCAGAACCACGCCCTGTTCCAGCGCAACCTGATCCACGACAACAACCAGGACTACTACGGCTACGTCGCCGACGGCACGTGCGCCAAACCGCCCATCGCCCGCGGCTACGAGCGGGGCGTGGTCTGCCCGCAGATCTCCATGCCCCCGGGCACCGGCATCATCACCGCCGGCGGCAACTGGAACGTCTACGAGGGCAACTGGGTCTACGGGCATCGGCGCGCCGCCTTCTTCCTCAGCGCGGTACCCGCCTTCATCCGGGGCGAGGAGCGCTGGTCCAAGCAGGCCGACACCTCGCACCACAACCGGTACGCCGGCAACCACCTCGGCGTCGACCAGGCGGGCCACTCCCGGCCCAACGGCATGGACGTGTGGTGGGACGGCCAGGGCAAGGGCAACTGCTGGCAGTCCGGCACCTCCGGCTCCACCCCCTGGACCCTGCCGGAGTGCGGGGCCGCCCGCGGGGACGTCTCCGGCGGCTCGGCCCGGCTCGTGGGCGAGCCGGTCAAACTGGTCCAGCTGCTCGTGTGCGCCGACTACAGCGTCCAGGCGCGACGGCTGCCAGCCGGCTGCGACTGGTACGGGGCCACGGGCATCGCCCGCGTCGAGACCCAGATAGCCCTCGCGGCGGCGGCCGTGCTCGCCCTGGTCGGCGGGGTGCTGTGGTGGCGCCGGCTGCGCGGCTCCCGGCTCGGCACGGTGGCCACCCTGCTGGGCGCGGCCGGGCTCGCGCTGGACGTGGCCGGATCCACGACCGGCCTCCAGCACACCGTCGTGCCCGTCCTCGCGCTGCTGCTCACCGGTGCCTGGTGGGTCGGCGCCGGGCTGGTGCTGCGCCGGGGCGGACGGCGCTGGCTGGGCGGGACCACCGTGCTGCTGGGTGTGCTGACCTTGTCGGACGCCTTCGACAAGGGCGTCGCGATGATTCCCTGGACCCCCGTCGGGCCCGCGTGGGTACGTGGCCTGGTCGTGCTGGTCTGGGTCCTGTGGGCCGTCATCGCCTCCGCCCGCCACGACGCCCCGGCGGCCGGGGGAGCCCCGGCCCCCGACCGCGAACCCGTCCCCGCCGGTCCGGCCCCGCTGCACGGCGCCGCCGAGGGGGGTGCGGCATGACAGGCCGTGCGCGTCCGGCCCGCTGGGCCGTCGCCGCGACGGTGGTGGCACTGGTCGCGGCGGCCGCCACCGGGTGCGGCGGGCGGGCCACCACCCACCACAAGCCCGGCACCAGCCATGAGCAGGCCGCCGGCAGCGTGGGCACCCTGCTCGCCGCCGACGACGGCGCGGGCCACCGACTGCGCCAGGTGCCCGCCGAGGGCGCCCCGCAGGTGCGCCTCGCCGTCCACCCCGACACGGAGGACGGCTGGAACCTCGAGCTCACCGTCCAGGGCTTCCAGTTCACCCCCGACAGCACCGGCGGCGCCGCCGTCCCCGGCGGCGGCCACGCCCACCTCGAGCTCGACGGGCGCAAGCTGGCGCGCCTGTACGGCCCGTGGTTCCACCTGCCCGCCGCGCAGGTGCCCAGAGGCAAGCACACCTTGTCCGTCCGGCTGTACGCCGACGACCACACCGCCTGGGCCGTCGCCGGCCGACCGGTGCAGGCCACGGCGACCGTGACCGGTACGGGTGCGTCGTCCGGCGGTGCCGGGCATGCTCACGCTGGTGCTGGTGCTGGTGCTGGTGCTGGTGCTGGTGCTGGTGCTGGTGCTGGTGCTGGTGCTGGTGCTGGTGCTGGTGGGGGCGAGGGCGCGGGTGCCGGTGGTGCGGTCGGGGCTGTCGACCGCACCGTCACGGTGGCCGTCCGCGACGGCCGGGTCGACCCCGCCCCGGGGCGCGTCGAGCTGCGCCGCGGGCAGCGGGTCGCCCTCCGGGTCACCAGCGACACCGCCGACACCGTGCACGTCCACGGCTACGACAAGGAGCTCGACCTGCCCGCCGGCCGGACCGTGACCCTCGTCCTCACCGTCGACCGCACCGGCCTCTTCGAGGTCGAGACCCACGGGTCGGAGCTCGTGCTGACCCAACTCCTGGTTCGATGACGGCGCTCAACCTCCTCGCGGCGTCCGCTGCTCCTTCCGTGTCTGCCGTGTCTGCGGTGCCTGTGGTCCCGGTCGTCTCTGCGGCGTCTGGGGTGCCCGGGGTGTCTGGGGCGTCTGCGGGTTCTGGTGTTTCCGCCGTTGCCGCGTCGGTCGCGCCAGGGGACGTCCCGCCCCTGCCCGGCCGTGGCGCGTACGTCCTGGCTCACGGGATAGGTGCCCAGCACGACCTGCCCGTCTCGCCGTTCTACGCCTTCGCCGGCGCCTTCACCGCCCTGTTCGTCTCCTTCCTGGCCCTCGGCCTCCTGTGGTCCCGCTCCCGCTTCCGCGGTGCCGCCGCCGGCGTGCCGCTGCCCGTCGCGGTGCAACGGCTCGCCGACGCCCCGGTCACCCGGACCGCGCTGCGCGCGCTCGGGCTGCTCGGCTGGCTGTTCGTCGTGCTCCACCTCCTCCTCGGTCCCGACGACCCCGCACGCAACTCCGCCCCCGGGGCCGTCTACGTCCTGCTCTGGGTCGGACTCGTGCCCGCCTCCCTGCTCCTCGGCCCCGTGTGGCGCCTCCTCAACCCCCTCCGCACGCTCCACCTGCTCCTCTCGCGCCTCTCGCCCGCGCTCTCCCGTCTCCGACACCGCCCGCGCCCGGCGCCTGAATCGGCCCCGATTCCCGTCCGAGCTCGTCGCTCCCTTCCGGGCGGGGTCGGGCTGTGGCCCGCCGCGGTCGGGCTGTTCGGATTCACCTGGCTCGAACTCGTCGCCCCCGACCCCGCCTCGGCCACCACCCTCCTGACCGCCGTCGGCATCTACACCGCCGTCCAGCTGCTGGGCGCCGCGCGGTACGGGGCCGGCTGGTTCGAGCGGGCCGACGCGTTCGAGGCGTACTCCGCCCTGCTGGCCCGGCTCGCCCCGCTCGGCCGGCGCGCCGACGGTCGCCTCGTACTGCGCAGCCCGTTCAACGGCCTCGACGCGACCCCGGAGCAGCCCGGCCTCGTCGCCACCGTCTGCGTCCTGCTCGGCTCCACCGCCTACGACGGCTTCTCCGACACCCCTTCCTGGATCAACACCCTCCAGACCTCCTCCCTCGGCCGCACCCCCACGGCCACCCTCGGCCTGCTCGCCGCCGTCGCCCTCGTCGCCTCGCTGTACTGCCTCTGTGCCGCCGCCACCCGCCTCCTCTCCGGCCCGGTCCCGCGCCCGCTCGCGGCCTTCGCCCACTCACTGCTGCCGATCGCGCTCGGCTACCTCACCGCCCACTACTTCTCGCTCCTCGTGACGGAAGGGCCACGTACCGTCATGGTGGCACTGGGTACTGACAACGCCGTTCCGCCCGAACCCCCGCTCGGCCCCGGCGGCCTCGCCGCCCTCCAGGTCACCGCGGTCGTCACCGGGCACGTGCTCGGGGTCGTCGCGGCCCATGACCGGTCCGTGCGCCTCTTCCCGCCGGCCCGCGCCGTCGCGGGTCAACTCCCGCTGCTCGTGCTGATGATCACGTACACCGTCGGCGGGCTCAGCCTGCTGCTGACATGACCGGGCACGCCCCGGCAGGTCGGGCCCTGCCTGCCCGGCGGCGCGCCCACGGACCCCCGCCCGGTGGGGCACCGAGGAAGCGGAATCAGCGCCCCCGCCCGAAACCCGCCGTGCGGGAGCGGCATGATTGACCCCGTGCCTTCTGCCAGATCCCTCCGCCGCACCCCGATCCAGCAGCGCAGCGCCGAACGCCTCGCGCGGATCCTCGACGCCTGTGCCGAACTCCTCGACGAGACCGGGTACGAGAACCTGTCCACCCGCGCCGTGGCCGTCCGCGCCGGCGTCCCCATCGGCTCCGTGTACCGCTTCTTCGGCAACAAGCGCGCCATGGTCGACGCCCTCGCCCACCGCAACCTCGACCGGTACGCGGAGGGCATCGCCGAGCGCCTCACCGCCCTGCCGGCCGGCGACTGGCGTGCGGTCGTGGACGCCGTGCTCGACCAGTACCTCCACATGAAGCGGACCGTCCCCGGATTCGGGCTGGTCGACTTCGGTGTGCCCGCACCGCCCGAGAGTCCCGCCGCCGACACCAACCTCGTCGTCGCCGGCCGCATCACCGAGCTGCTGTGCGGCCACCTCGGCCGCCCGGACGACCCGCCGCTGCGCCGGGCCGTCCTCGTCGCGGTCGAGGCGACCGACGCCCTGCTCGGGCTCGCCTTCCGCACCGATCCCCAGGGCGACCCCGAGCTCGTCACCGAGACCCGGGCGATGATGCACGCCTACCTGGCCCGGATCCTCGACTGAGCCGGCGCTGCCGTTCTCGGGGCGTCATCACTGTCATGGTGGTTGTGCCGGCTGCACCGGCCGCGGCGGCTCCTTCGGCCCGCTCGGATGACCCCTCTCTCCTGCGCGGCCCTCGCCCCCACGGCCGGGTGCCTTTCCCCCGCTTCGGGGGTGGGTCCCGTGGTGTGTGGGTCCCCTCGGCGCTTGACAGGGGTGGCCTGCAGGCCCTGCGGCAGGCCCACCCCGGAGGCTTTGGGGCTTCGCCCTGGCCTTCGGCCACCTCCGGCCCGGGCCTGCCTCCGGTCCAGCCTGCCACCCCCGTCAAGCGCCTCCCCCACACACCACGGGACCCACCAGGCACCGCCAAGGATTCGGTGACCGCGCGGCGGACGACGGTCCGGGCGCCGTTGGGTGGGCCCACGCCGGCAGCGCCGAGGATCCGGTGGCCGGTCGCGCGCCATGGGAACCGCTCCCACGGCGACCCCTCCCCACCGTGCCTACCGGTCGGTATGCTCGCCCCTGCTCAAGTGCCGCAGCCGTAGGCCGGAGGCCGAAGGCCCGTAAGTCGGCCCAGCCCGCCGCCCGGGGGAGGACCCTTGTCCGTACCGTCAGCGCCGCCCGCACCGCATGCCGCCACCGCCGCCCCGGACGCGGCCGCCCCCACGCGTACCGCCCTGCGGATCTGCCCGCTGTGCGAGGCCACCTGTGGGCTGACCCTCACCATCGAGGGCGGGCGCGTCACCGCCGCCCGCGGTGACCGCGACGACGTCTTCAGCAAGGGGTTCGTCTGCCCCAAGGGCGCGGCCTTCGGCGGTCTCGACGCCGACCCCGACCGCCTCACCACCCCCCTCGTGCGCGAGGACGGCAGGCTCCGGCCCGCCACCTGGGACGAGGCCTTCGACGCGGTCGCCGCCGGGCTGCGGCCGCTGATCGAGGCGTACGGACCCCAGGTCGTCGGCGTGGTCCTCGGCAACCCCAACGCCCACACCATGGCCGGCGCCCTGTACCCGCCCGTCCTCCTCCAGGGCCTGCGCACCCGCAGCCTCTTCACCGCCAGCACGCTCGACCAGATGCCCAAGCACGTCTCCAGCGGACTGCTCTTCGGCGACCCCTTCGCCATCCCGGTGCCCGACCTCGACCGCACCGACCACCTGTTGCTCCTGGGCGCCAACCCCCTGGAGTCCAACGGCAGCCTGTGCACCGCCCCCGACTTCCCCGGCCGTCTCAAGGCCCTGCGCGCCCGCGGCGGCACCCTGGTCGTGGTCGACCCGCGCCGTACCCGCACGGCGGCGCTCGCCGACCGGCACCTCGCCATCCGCCCGGGCACCGACGCCCTGTTGCTGGCCGCCCTGGTGCACGTCCTGCTCGCCGAGGGGCTCACCGCCCTCGGGCACCTGGAGGAGCACACCGAGGGCCTGGACGAACTGACCGGGGCCCTGGCCCCGTTCACGCCCGAGGTGGTCGCGGAGGCCTGCGACGTACCCGCCGAGGAGATCCGTACCCTCGCCCGCGGCCTGGCCGCGGCCCGCACCGCCGCCGTGTACGGGCGCATCGGCAGCTGCACCGTCGAGCACGGCACCCTCGCCAACTGGCTGGTGGACGTGCTCAACGTCCTCACCGGCAACCTCGACCGGCCCGGCGGCGCCCTGTTCCCGCTCCCCGCCGCGGGTCCCCGGCCGCGCACCCCCGGCCCCGGCAAGGGCTTCGCCCTCGGCCGTTGGCGCAGCAGGGTCTCCGGACACCCCGAGGCGAAGAGCGAACTCCCCCTCGCCGCCCTCGCCGAGGAGATAGACACCCCGGGGGAGGGGCGGATCAGGGCCGTCATCGCGATCGCCGCCAACCCGGTGCTCTCCGCACCCGACGGCCACCGCCTCGACGCGGCCCTGGCCGGCCTGGACTTCATGGTGAGCGTCGATCCGTACCTCAACGAGACCTCGCGCCACGCGCACGTCGTCCTGCCCCCGCCGCCGCCCTCGCAGAGCGCCCACCACGACTTCTCCTTCAACGCCTTCGCGATCCGCAACCAGGTCCGCTACACCCGCCGCGCGGTGCCCCTCGCCGCCGGCCTGATGGACGAGTGCGAGATCCACGCGCGCCTGGTCCTGGCGGCCACCGGCATGCACGGCGCCCCGCCGGAGTCCGTCGACGCCCTCGTCGTCGACACCACCCTCGCCAAGGCCGTCGCCGACCCGGCCTCGCCCGTCCACGGCCGCGACCCCAAGGCCCTCGCCGACCTCCTCACCGGCTCGGACGGGCCCGAGCGGCGGCTCGACCTGATGCTCCGCCTCGGTCCCTACGGTGACGGCTTCGGCGCCGACCCCGAGGGCCTGACCCTGGACCGGCTGCTCGCCGCCCCGCACGGCATCGACCTCGGCCCGCTGGCGGCCCGGCTGCCCGGCCTGCTGCGCACCCGCAGCGGCCGCATCGAGCTGCTGCCCGAGCCGATCGTCGCCGATCTGCCCCGGCTGCGCGGGGCGCTCGCCGCCCGCCCGGCCGGCCTCGTCCTGGTCGGCCGCCGCCACCTGCGGTCCAACAACAGCTGGCTGCACAACGTGCCCGCCCTGATGGGCGGCTCGAACCGCTGCACCCTGCACGTGCACCCGGACGACGCCGCCCGCCTGGGCGTGTCCGACGGAGCCCGGGTCCGCGTCACCGCGGACGGCGGGGCGGTCGAGGTCCCCGCCGAGGTCACCGAGGCCGTCCGGCCCGGCGTCGTGAGCCTGCCGCACGGCTGGGGCCACGACCGACCCGGCACCCGGCTGTCGGTGGCCGTCGCCGAGCCGGGGGCCAACGTCAACCAGCTCCTCGACGGCCGTCGCCTCGACCCGCTCTCCGGCACCGCGGTCCTGAACGGCTTCCCGGTCGAGGTGCAGCCCCTGCCCTGACCTGCACACCTGTCCTGACCAGGGCTTTTGCTCGTATTGCTCGCGGGTTCACGTCTTGTTCGCGGGAACCCGCGAGCCCTACGTTCGACCGCACCGCGGCCCGCTGGGCGTTCATCACGCGGTCTTCCAGGGTGAACGTGAGGAACCTGCCATGCTGACCACGCTCGGCTTCGTCATGATCGCGACCTTCCTGGTCCTGATCATGATGAAGAGGATGTCGCCCATCGCGGCACTCGTGCTGATCCCCGCCCTCTTCTGCGTCTTCGTCGGGCAGGGCGCACACCTCGGCGACTACGTGATCGAGGGCGTCGGCAAACTCGCGCCGACCGCCGCGATGCTGATGTTCGCCATCGTCTACTTCGGCCTGATGATCGACGTCGGTCTCTTCGACCCGGTCGTCCGCGGCATCCTGCGCTTCTGCAAGGCCGACCCGGTGCGGGTGGTGGTCGGTACGGCCGTGCTGGCCGCGGTCGTCTCCCTCGACGGCGACGGCTCGACCACCTTCATGATCACGGTCTCGGCGATGTACCCGCTCTACAAGCGGCTCGGCCTGAGCATGGTCGTCATGACGGGCGTGGCCGCCACCGCCAACGGCGTGATGAACACGCTCCCCTGGGGCGGCCCCACCGCCCGCGCCGCCACCGCGCTCAAGCTCGACGCCGGCGACATCTTCGTCCCGATGATCCCGGCGCTGGCCGTCGGCCTGGTCTTCGTCTTCGTCCTCGCGTACGTGCTGGGCCTGCGCGAGCGGAAGCGGGTGGGCACCCTGGTCCTGCTTCCGGACGGGGCGGAGGAGAAGGCGACCGTCCTCGTCGGCGGCCCCGGCGCGGGCACCGGCGCCACCCGATCCGGTACGGGCGCCCCGGCGACCGGTGCGACCGGTCCGGCCACCGGCACGGGCGCCTCCGACGAGGCTCCCACCGCTCCCTCGGCAGCCGCCGACCCCGAGGCCGACGTGCAGGGCCTCGACCCGCACCGCCCCACCCTGCGCCCCCGCCTGTACTGGTTCAACGCGGGGCTCACCGCCGCCCTCCTGACCGCGATGATCATGGAGCTGCTCCCGATCCCGGTCCTCTTCCTCCTCGGCGCGGCCCTGGCCCTGACCGTCAACTTCCCCCACGTGCCCGACCAGAAGGCCCGCCTCGCCGCGCACGCCGACAACGTCCTCAACGTCGCCGGCATGGTCTTCGCCGCTGCCGTCTTCACCGGCGTCCTGTCCGGCACCGGCATGGTCGAGCACATGGCCGACTGGCTGGTCGACGCCGTCCCCGAGGGCATGGGCCCGCACATGGCCCTGGTCACCGGCCTGCTCAGCCTGCCGCTCACGTACTTCATGTCGAACGACGGCTTCTACTTCGGCGTCCTGCCCGTCCTCGCCGAAGCCGGCGCCGCCCACGGCGTCTCCGCCCTGGAGATCGCCCGCGCCTCGCTCGTCGGCCAGGCCCTGCACATGTCCAGTCCGCTGGTCCCCGCGGTGTACGTGCTGGTCGGCATGGCCAAGGTCGAGTTCGGCGACCACACCCGCTTCACGGTCAAGTGGGCCGCGCTGACCTCGCTCGTCGTGCTCGGCGCCGGCATCGTGTTCGGGATCGTCTGACCCGCGGTCCGGGGACCGGTCCACCTCCCGCGACCGACCCGGCCCGCTTCCCGGGCAGCTGCCGCCACGGCGCGGCGGCGGCGCCCCGGCCGTGGGGGGGGGCCCCCCCGGGGGGGCCCCCCCCCGCGGGGGCGGGGGGGGGGCGGCCGGGCCCCCCCGCGGGGGGGCGGGCGCCCCCCCCCCCGCCCGGCCCCCCCCCGGGGGGGCCCC
>NZ_JBIVNX010000093.1:0-13124 GCF_044753805.1 Streptomyces sp. NPDC093225 | reverse complement strand
CCGGGTCGGGGCGTCAAGGGTGAAGCGCAGCGCAATCGCCGCAGGCGACGCCCGAAGGGCGCCCTTGACGCCCCGACCCGGCCCGGAAACCCTCGGCAGGCGGACAGGCCCGACACCCTCAGGTCTGCTCCGCCTCCGGCCCAGCCCCAGCGCCCGCCCCCGACGGCTCGACCTCCGTGGCTCCGGCCGACGCAGAGCCCTTCCGCGCCACCACCCGCGCCCCGGTCAGCCCGGGCGCCAGCACGGGCCGCTCGGCCGAACGCGAACCCAAGCCCACCCCCGAACCAGAACCAGAACCCGACCCCCCGAACTCCGGCACCAGCGCCCCCGCCGACTTCCGCAGCTCCGCCCACCGGGCCTCGCGTACCCCGCGGTCCGCCCAGCGCCCGCCGTCCCAGTCCTCCGCGTCGTCGTCCAGGGCGGCGAGGCCCCGTACGGCCCAGGCCCGCACCGCCACCGCGACCGGAACCGCGACCACGAGCGTCCACCCCACCGCAGCCGCCCCGACCTGCCACCACACCGGCCCGAACGCGGCCAGCCGTTCCGATCCCAGCGATCCCCCGGCGGCCGCGGCCAGCGCCGCCATCAGCCCGCCGCACACGACCGACCCCCACGCCGCGGCGACCGCGCCTTCCCCGCCCGACTCCGCGTCGCGCCCGGCGAAACGCCCCACGCACACTCCCGCCACCACCGGCAGCGCCAGTGCCGCCCAGGTCAGCGGACCCCCCTCACCCGCCGCCGGCAGGCCGGCGAGCAACGGGAAGCGGGGCATCGCCGGGGCCGCACCCGCGAATCCGAGCGGCGTGGCCGTCGCCCCGACACCCAGGGAGAAGCCGGGCCCGAGGGCATAGGCGGCCGCCCAGACGGCCGCGTTCGGAATCAGCGCCAGGGCCACGAGCAGCACCGCGAAGCGCCCCGACCAGACGCCGGTCAGCTCCAGGAAGGACTGCTGCGCCGGCCCTGCATGCCACACCAGCGAGGCCCCGACCAGTACGGCGCCGCCCCCGACGAGAACCAGCGCCCCGGCCGCCCCCGCGCGCAGCGCGCGCCCGTACCGGGGGCGCTCGCAGGACCGCCGCACGCCCCTCGGAAGCCAGGCGAGCAGGGCCCCGTACGGACGTCCGCGCGCGCTCCACACGCCCGCGGCTCCGGCGATCGCAGCGACGAGGGGAACGTGCCAGGCGGCGCTGAGCGGGTCGGCGGGCATCGGCCCGCCGGCCGCGTACGCCGTAGCAGCGGCTCCGACCGCCAGGTATCCGCAGGTCACCGCGGAGAAAACGGCACCCGGCGAAAGCCCTCCGCCCATCAGCCCGCCGCCCGCCGACGAGCCACCGCCACCCGGGAGCCGGGAGCCCGCAGACGCCCCGTCACGTGAGGGAACGTCACTCCCCACCGAGCCACGGGCACCGCTACCACCACCGCCACCGCAGGCAGCACCGCCGCCACCGCGGCCACTGTCACCGAGCCCGCCGGCCTCCCCACCCACCTCGTCCTCGTACAGCGCCAGCCGGGCCGCCCGCCGCATGAGCAGCACGGGCAGCCCCACCAGGAGCAACGGGGTGAGGCCGATGGGGGCAGGCACGCCTGACAGCGTGTCAAGCCTGATCAGCTCGGTGCCGTGGGCCAGCAGCCACAGACCGGCGGCGATATGGAGGGCGGCGCCGGGTCCGCTGTCCGGGTACGGAGAGCTGATCCACAGCACCATCACGAGGACGGCCAGGCCGCCCAGGCCGAGCCCGGCGGCGACAGCGCCGCCCAGTACGCAGGCGGCGGCCGCCGGAGAACGACGGCGGCGACCGGACGTCACGTTGGTCACCCGGACATGGTCCCAACGACACGCGCTGCGGCCGGGTAACAGGCGAATGATCGTAGTGTCTCGCAATATACGGTTATGTACTTTTTCGGCCAGTGGTGGGTTTCTGGGAGTCCGTCATGACACACAGCGTCGACACCGCCGCCGAGTTGACCCTGCCCTCCCCCAAGGAACGCCGACGGCTGCGCGAGGCCGGCGGGCTGACTCCGGACGAGCTGGCGGCGGCGATGGGCGTCACGACGACGACGCTCCGGTCATGGGAGACCGGCCGCACCGAGCCCCGCGGCCGGAAGTTGGAGGCGTACGCAAAGCTGCTCGCCCGCCTGGCGGCGGAGACGGAGCCGGAGTCCGAAGCGGAAACCGAAGAAGCCACACCCGAACCGGAGCAGCTCGAACCGAACCTGCTCGAACCTAACCTGCTCGAACCGGACCTGCCGGAACCGAACCCGCTCGAACCGAACCCGCTGGAACCGGACCTGCTCGAACCGGACCCGCCGGAACCCGAACCGAAGCAGACGCCCCCTCAGCCCCCCGCTCCCCAGTCCCCCGTTCGGCCGCTGACCCTGGCGCGCCACAACCCGCCGCACCACGCGACGGTACCCGCACCAGAACCCAGCCCTGAAGAACCAGAGTCGGGACGCACCACCGAACCCGAGGCCAGGCCAGAACCCGAACCCGAACCCCAACCCGAGGCCAGGTCAGAACCCAAAGCCCACCCCACCCCACAAGGCGGACCCACCCCCCAAGTCGAACCCACCCCAGAAGCCGAACCCACCCCCACCCAAACCACCCCCACCCAAACCTTCGACACCCTCTACGCCTACGCCGCCGCCCCCCTCGCCCGCCAGGCCTACCTCCTCACGGGCCGCCGCGCTCTCGCGCACGAGGCCGTGGAACGGGCCTTCCAGCAGGCCTGGCAACGATGGCCCGAGGTGGCCACCGACCGCGACCCCGTGGGCTGGGTCCGCGCGGCCGTGTACGAGTACGCGCTGTCCCCCTGGCACCAGCTGCGCCGTGCGCACAAGCACCCCGACCGCCCACCGGCCTCCCCCGCCGACCGGGCCCTCCTCGACGCCCTGCTCGCGCTGCCGCCCGTACACCGCAGAACGGTCCTGCTGTACGACGGCGTGGGCCTGGACCTCCCCGACACCGCCGCCGAGACCGAGGCCACCACACCCACCGCCGGGCAGCGCCTCGTGAACGCCCACGCCCACCTCACGGCCCGGCTCCCGGAACTGTCCGCCCCGGGCGCACTGCACCACCGGCTCGGGTCCGTCGTACCCGCGGTGGCCCTGGAACCGCCCGCCGCCGCGGCCGTACGCGCCTCCGGAGAGCACCGCGCACGGCTCTGGACGCGCGCCGCACTCGCCCTTATGGCGGCGATCGCGGTGGCCACCGCGTACACGGTCTCCACCGCCCCGACCCGCTACATCCCCCCGGAGTCACCGAGCGCGACCGTCTCGGGCGTGCCCCCGCACGGCGGCCCGCAGCGACTGACCGAGGCGGACCTGGAGCTGCGCGCGAAGCTGCGCTCCCACCCGGCGCCGGGCCCGGAGCGACTCGTACCCAAACCAGGCTGACAGCCGCACCACCCACGCGCCCCACCCACCCACCCACCCCCAGCCCCCTGCCCCCTGCCCCCAGCCCCCAGCCCCACCAAAACAACTGCGGCCCGCACCCCCAAAGGGGGTACGGGCCGCAGCCGTCGATCAGTCAGTCAGTCAAGAGCGGTCAGAGCCAGCCAGAGCACTCGAGCCGCTCAAGACGGAGCCCCGAATCAGGCACCCAGCCCCGACAGGAGCTCGCGCGCCAGCTTCGCGGTCTCGGTCGGGGTCTTGCCGACCTTGACACCGGCGGCCTCGAGGGCCTCCTTCTTCGCCTGGGCGGTGCCGGACGAACCGGAGACGATGGCGCCCGCGTGGCCCATGGTCTTGCCCTCGGGGGCGGTGAAGCCCGCGACGTAGCCGACGACCGGCTTGGTGACGTTGGCCTTGATGAAGTCGGCCGCACGCTCCTCGGCGTCGCCGCCGATCTCACCGATCATCACGATCAGGTCGGTCTCCGGGTCGGCCTCGAAGGCCGCCAGGGCGTCGATGTGGGTGGTGCCGATGACCGGGTCGCCACCGATGCCGACGCAGGACGAGAAGCCCAGGTCACGCAGCTCGTACATCATCTGGTAGGTCAGCGTGCCGGACTTCGACACGAGACCGATGCGGCCGGGCTTGGTGATGTCGCCCGGGATGATGCCGGCGTTGGACTGGCCGGGGGTGATCAGGCCGGGGCAGTTCGGGCCGATGATCCGGGTCTTGTTGCCCTTGGCGGAGGCGTACGCCCAGAAGGCGGCGGAGTCGTGCACCGCGATGCCCTCGGTGATGACGACGGCCAGCGGGATCTCGGCGTCGATGGCCTCGACGACGGCGGCCTTGGCGAAGGCCGGCGGCACGAAGAGGACGGAGACGTTGGCGCCCGTCTTCTCCATCGCCTCGGCGACGGAGCCGAAGACCGGGACCTCAGTGCCGTCGAAGTCGACGGTCGTGCCGGCCTTGCGCGGGTTAACGCCACCGACGATGTTGGTGCCGTCACCCAGCATGAGCTTGGTGTGCTTCATGCCCGTGGCACCGGTCATGCCCTGGACGATGACCTTGCTGTCCTTGTTGAGGAAGATAGCCATGTGAGTCTGTGACCTCGTCCCTTACTTCGCAGCAGCCGCAGCGAGCTCGGCGGCCTTGTCGGCCGCGCCGTCCATGGTGTCCACGCGCTGGACCAGCGGGTGGTTGGCGTCCGACAGGATCTTGCGACCCAGCTCCGCGTTGTTGCCGTCGAGACGGACGACGAGCGGCTTGGTGACGGCCTCGCCCTTCTCCTCCAGCAGGGCCAGCGCCTGGACGATGCCGTTGGCGACCTCGTCGCACGCGGTGATGCCACCGAAGACGTTGACGAAGACCGACTTGACGTCCGGGTCGCCGAGGATGATCTCGAGACCGTTGGCCATGACGGCGGCGGAGGCGCCGCCACCGATGTCGAGGAAGTTGGCGGGCTTGACGCCACCGTGGTTCTCACCGGCGTACGCGACGACGTCGAGGGTGCTCATGACGAGACCCGCGCCGTTGCCGATGATGCCGACCTCGCCCTCGAGCTTGACGTAGTTGAGGTTCTTCGCCTTGGCGGCGGCCTCGAGCGGGTTCGCGGCCGCGTGGTCCACGAACTCCTCGTGACCCGGCTGGCGGAACTCGGCGTTCTCGTCCAGGGAGACCTTGCCGTCGAGGGCGATGACGTCACCGGACGCGACCTTGGCCAGCGGGTTGACCTCGACGAGGAGCGCGTCCTCGGCGACGAAGGTGTCCCACAGCGTGACCATGACCTCGGCGACCTTCTCGGCGACCTCGGCCGGGAACTGCGCCTGGGCGACGATCTCGCGGGCCTTCTCGATCGTCACGCCCTCGTTGGCGTTGACCGGGACCTTGGCGAGCTTCTCGGGGGTCGTCGCGGCGACCTCCTCGATGTCCATGCCGCCCGCGACCGAGGCCATGGCCAGGAAGGTGCGGTTGGTGCGGTCCAGGAGGTAGGAGACGTAGTACTCCTCGATGATCTCGGGAGCGGTCTCCGCGATCATCACCTTGTGGACCGTGTGGCCCTTGATGTCCATGCCCAGGATGTCCGTCGCACGGGCGACGGCCTCGTCCGGGGTGGCGGCGAGCTTGACGCCGCCGGCCTTGCCGCGGCCGCCGACCTTCACCTGCGCCTTGACGACCGACTTGCCGCCCAGGCGCTCCGTCGCCGCGCGCGCCGCCTCAGGCGTGTCGATGACTTCACCGGCCAGCACCGGTACACCGTGCTTGGCGAAGAGGTCCCTCGCCTGGTACTCGAACAGGTCCACGCGCGTCCGTCCCTTGTCTTTTTAAGATTCGCAGTGATCGCGGTTGTCTGCGTGGGCGTGCCGCGAGGGCAACGTGACGGCGCTGTCACAAGGGGAGCGCACACGGTGACCGTGGACGCGGCATGTCCGTCCGGCAGGTTATCCCCGTGGGACGTAGGTCCCTAAATCGCACGTCACACCGGAGCGGTGATTCGCCTCACAGATCGCCTCACCCATGAGCTGCGAGTTCGTGCGATCTCACCATTTACGAGGGCCGATCGGGCCCACTCAAGCCTACGTACGAGCCCCGGGGGCGCAACCGCCCGACGGAACCGGCAGCTACCCCTCCGGAACCGGCAGCGGCCGCTTCTCGATCGCGGCGGCCATCACCTCGGGGAACAGGTCGGGGGTGCAGGCGAAGGCCGGGGCACCGAGGGCGGCCAGCGCCGCCGCGTGTTCGCGGTCGTAGGCCGGGGCGCCCTCGTCCGACAGCGCGAGCAGGGTCACGAACTGCGTACCCGCGGCCTTCATCGCCGCGACCCGCTTGAGCATCTCGTTCCTGATCCCACCCTCGTAGAGGTCGCTGATCAGGACCACCACCGTGTCGGCGGGCCGGGTGATCTTGGACTGGCAGTAGGCCAACGCGCGGTTGATGTCCGTGCCGCCGCCCAACTGGGTGCCGAAGAGCACGTCCACCGGGTCGTCGAGCTGGTCGGTCAGGTCCACCACCGCCGTGTCGAAGACGACGAGCCGGGTGGCGATGGACCGCATGGAGGCGAGGACCGCGCCGAAGACGGACGCGTAGACGACGGACGCGGCCATCGAACCGGACTGGTCGATGCAGAGGATCACGTCCTTCTTCACCGACTGCGCCGCCCGGCCGTAGCCGACGAGCCGCTCCGGCACGACCGTGCGGTACTCGGGCAGGTAGTTCTTCAGGTTGGCCCGGATGGTCCGGTCCCAGTCGATGTCCCGGTGGCGCGGGCGGCTGGTCCTCGCCGACCGGTCCAGGGCTCCCGTGAGCGTGGCCCGGGTGCGGGTCGAGAGCCGCTTCTCCAGCTGCTCGACCACCTTGCGGACCACGGCCCGCGCGGTCTCCTTGGTGGTCTCGGGCATGGCCTTGTTGAGCGAGAGCAGGGTGCCGACCAGGTGCACGTCCGCCTCGACGGCCTCGAGCATCTCCGGCTCCATCAGGAGCGCGGCCAGGCCGAGCCGGTCGATGGCGTCGCGCTGCATCACCTGCACCACGGAGCTCGGGAAGTACGTGCGGATGTCCCCGAGCCAGCGCGCCACGGACGGTGCCGAGCCGCCGAGGCCGGCCGCGCGCTCGCTCCCTCCGCGCCTACGGCCGCCACCGGTGCCCGCTCCGGCCCCGCCGCCGTACAGGGCCCCGAGGGCGCCGTCCATGGCCGCGTCCCGCCCGCCCAGCACGCACCCGGTGCCGTCCGCCCCCTCCCCGCCACCGAGCACGAGCCGCCACCGGCGCAGCCGCTCGGCGTGATCGGACCCGCTCCCGGCGCCGTCGCCGACACCCCTCATCCCGTCGCTCCGCATCTCTCCCCCTCGTATCCGTGCCCCACACGACCCACCCGCCCTCACCTCTCACCCTTCACCCAGCCGGCGCCGCCCCCAGCAGCAGCCGCACCAGCGGAACGACCGCATCCGCCCGATCGGGGTCCAACCCGGCGCCGAACCCGGGTGCCCCCGCCTCGATGGCAGAGGCGGAGCCGCGGCTGCCCGGCTCGCGGCGGACGAGTTCCCCGAGGGTGCGGCGCACGCCCGGCTCGAACGCGGAGAACGTCCGCCGGAGCAGCGGCAGCACGTCCGTGAAGGCCCGTTCCGGCACCGCGGCCAGCCAGGCGTCGACCAGGCCCAGCAGCCGCTCGTCGTGGACGAGCAGCATCCCGCCGCCACCACCGCCGCCACCGCCACCGCCGCCACCCGAGCCCCTGGTTCCTGCCCCTGCTCCTGCTCCTGCTCCTGCTCCAGCCCCTGACCCACCCCCGGCACCGCCCCGAGGGCCCGTCGGCACTCCGCCCCCGCCGCCCTCGCCGACGAA
The DNA here is from genome assembly GCF_044753805.1 of Streptomyces sp. NPDC093225. Lineage (NCBI taxonomy): Bacteria > Bacillati > Actinomycetota > Actinomycetes > Kitasatosporales > Streptomycetaceae > Streptomyces > Streptomyces sp. NPDC093225. Next base: position 5,396 of record NZ_JBIVNX010000093.1, on the reverse strand, counting down.
GCCCTCGATCCAGGCGGCCGCGTCGGCGGGCTCGGCACCCGGTGAGAGCGCGAGGCCCATCCAGCGGGCGGCCTCGTCCGCCTCGATCCGCCCCTCGTCGAGCAGCAACCGCGCCGCCCGCCCGCGGATCACACCGGGCACGGCCTCCCGCACCGCCAGCGACCGCAGCACCGCCGACCAGCGCTCGCGCAGCCCACCGCTCCCGGGCCGGGACCCTCCGTCCTCCGCCCCTGACGACGCACCCGTCCCCGCCCCCGACGACGCCTCCAGCAGCCCGACGGCCCCGTGCACCGCGTCCACGTGTCCCCGCAGCTCCGCCGCCGCGTCCGCGTCGAGGCCGGCCGCGCAGGCCGGCGGCAACGCGACGCAGATCCGCTCCGCGAGCCCCGCCGCGACCGTGCCGAGCGCGGCCGTGCCGGTACCGCGCACGTCGCCGTAACGCAGCGAACGGGCCAGCGCCGGCAGCGCCCTGGCCAGCCGGGCCACGTCGGTGTCCAGGGCGGCGAGGTCCTCGAGGGCCTTCAGCACGGCCGGCAGCGCCCCGTCGAGCCCGGCCAGCAGGCATCCCTCCGCCAGCGCGGTGACCTGACCGAGTTCCTCGGCCGCCGCCGCGTGCGCCTCGGCCTTGGCGGTCGCGGCGGCCAGGACGGTGGTCCCCCAGATCCCCGCTTCGGCCACCCGCACCGACAGCTCCGGCTCCCAGCACAGCCGCCAGGTCTCGCGGAACGTACCCGTGCTGCTCCGGGAAGCCGCCCGCTCGCCCCACGCGATGCCCAGCATGCGCAGCCGGTGCAGCAGGCGGCTGCGGGCCGCGTCGGTCTCGCCGCGCAGGTCGAGCTCGAGCTCGCGCTCCCGGGCCTCCGCCTTGAGCCGGAGGCCGCGCTGCAGCTTCGTCAGGTCCCGCTGCAGCGGTACGACCGGGGCCCCGTCCGGCACCTCCCCGAGCCGGTCGCCGACGACCAGGCGGTCCTCGATGAGCCCGAGGGGCACGTCCGAGCCCTCGCACATCACCGAACGCACCGCGTCGAGCGTCTCCGCGAGCCCGGGCAGCGGTCGGCCGCGCAGCACGGCCAGGGTCTCGGCCAGCCGTACCGCCTCGATGACGTGGGCGGACGAGACGTGTTTGTCCTCGTCGCGCAGCAGCCGGGCCACCTTGGTCAGCCACCGCTCCACGGGTCGGTCGGGGGCGGCGAAGAGGTGCCCGTACCAACCGGGGGAGGCGATCCCGGCGCCGTAACCGGCGGCCCGGGTGAGCCTGCGGTGCGTCCAGGGCACCCAGGCCATCTCGACCTTGGCCTTGGGGAGCCCCGTGAGCAGGGCCTTGTCCGCGGCCACGGTGGTCCTGGCGCGCAGTGCGGGGACGTGCCAGGCGCCGCAGACCACGGCGAAGTCGGTTCCGAACTCCCGCCGGGCCGCGCGCATGCGCTGGCGCATGTGGGCCTCGCGGACCAGGTCGCGCCCGTGCCCGCCGTCGCCGTGCTCCTCCCTCAGCGCGGCCATGGCGTCGCCGATCGCGTCGAAGGCGGCCATGCCCGCGGACGGGCGCTCAGCCGTTCCCTCGACGCACCCCGCGGTCGGGCGCACGCCCGTGCGGTGCTCGACGGCGTCCTCCCACCACCGCTCGGGGTCGTCGTACCCGGCGGCCTCGGCCAGGACGGCCAGCGGGTCCAGCCGGAGCTTCTCCGCCCGGGCGGCCGCCGCCTCGTCCTCGGCCCCCTGAGGCCCGTCCTCCTCGCTGTCCTCGCCTTCCTCGCCGCCCCCGCCGCCCCCGCCGCCCCCGCCGTCCTCGCCGTCCTCCCCGCTGTTCCCGCTCTCCCCCGCGAGCGAGTGCGCGGCCGGCAGGTCGATGAACCGGACCGGCACCCCGGCCTCCAACGCCCAGCGCAACGCCACCCATTCGGGCGAGAACTCGGCGAACGGCCAGAACGCGGCGCGCCGCGGGTCGTCCACCACGTGCGCCAGCAGGGCGACCGGCGGCCGCATCCCGGGATCCGCCGCCAGCGGCAGCAGCGCGTCGGCCTCCGGCGGCCCTTCGATCAGCACCGCCTCGGGCCGTACGGCGTCCAGCGCGGTCCGCACCGCCCGCGCCGAGCCGGGCCCGTGGTGCCGTACTCCCAGCAGGTAGGGGCCGGCCCCGGAAGCGGACTCGCCCCGCTCCGAACCGCTCACACCGTCACCTCCCGGCAAGCCCGGTAGAAGTCCTTCCAGCCCTCGCGCTCGCGCACGACGGCCTCCAGGTACTCCTGCCAGATCACCCGGTCGGCCGCCGGGTCGCGTACGACGGCGCCGAGGATGCCGGCGGCCACGTCGGACGGCCGCAGGACGCCGTCCCCGAAGTGCGCCGCCAGGGCCAGCCCGTTGGTGACGACCGAGATGGCCTCCGCGGTCGAGAGCGTCCCGCTGGGCGTCTTGACCTTCGTCCGCCCGTCCTCGGTGACGCCCTCCCGCAGCTCGCGGAAGACGGTGACCACCCGGCGGATCTCGTCGACGCCCTCGGGCGCGGCCGGCAGGTCGAGCGAGCGCCCGATCTGGTCGACGCGGCGGGACACGATGTCGACCTCGTCCTGGGCGCTCGCGGGCAGCGGCAGTACCACGGTGTTGAAGCGGCGGCGCAGTGCACTGGACAGGTCGTTGACGCCGCGGTCGCGGTCGTTGGCGGTGGCGATGAGGTTGAAGCCGCGTACGGCCTGCACCTCCTCCCCCAGCTCCGGTACGGGCAGGGTCTTCTCGGAGAGGATCGTGATGAGGCTGTCCTGGACGTCCGCGGGGATGCGGGTGAGCTCCTCGACCCGCGCGGTCATGCCCTCGGCCATGGCGCGCATGACGGGGCTGGGGACGAGCGCGTCACGGCTCGGCCCGTGCGCGAGCAGGCGGGCGTAGTTCCAGCCGTAGCGGATGGCCTCTTCCGGCGTGCCCGCGGTGCCCTGTACGAGCAGGGTCGAGTCGCCGCTGACCGCCGCCGCCAGGTGCTCCGACACCCAGGTCTTGGCGGTGCCGGGGACGCCGAGGAGCAGCAGCGCGCGGTCGGTGGCGAGGGTGGTCACGGCCACCTCGACCACGCGGCGCGGGCCGACGTACTTGGGGGTGATGACGGCCCCGTCGGGGAGCGTGCCGCCCAGCAGGTACGTGGCGACCGCCCACGGAGACAGCTTCCACCGGGCCGGACGGGGCCGGTCGTCGGCGGCGGCCAGGGCTTTCAGTTCCGCTGCGAACGCGTCCTCGGCGTGCGGCCGCAGGGCCTCGCCGCCGGAGCTGCTCTCGGGCATGGTCATGGCTCCCCCTCCAGGTCTGCAGGGCTCTCGCCCGCTGCGTTTCCCACCGTGCACCACGCCACTGACAACACCCGGTGCGTCAGGCGTCGTTGCAGGTCAGACGGATTGTCAGTGGGGCGCCCTACCGTCGTTGGCATGACTCAGCAGGGGGTGCGCTGGACGTCTGAGCAGGTGCTGTCACTGGCGCCTGACGATGCGTCGCGCAAGGCGGGAAACAAGCTCGGCGGGGCCGGGCCGTGGACGGAGACCGGAGGTTCCGGTTCCGGTGCGGTGTGGGGTCTGTGCAAGGGCAGCGGGAGCAAGCCGTACCGGACCGTGGTCGACCTGGCCGGGCCCGCGTACCAGTGCTCCTGCCCGAGCCGGAAGTTCCCGTGCAAGCACGCGCTGGGGCTGCTGCTGCTCTGGGCGGCCGACGACGGTGCCGTACCGGACGGGACGACCGCGCCGGACTGGGCCGAGGAGTGGCTCGGGGCGCGTGCGGAGCGGGCTGCGAAGCAGCGGGACGGGGCCGGCGCGGGCGCGGCGGGCGCGGCGGGGACGGCCGATCCGGTGGCCGCGCGCCGCCGGGCCGAGCGGCGGGCGGAGCGGATCGGGGCGGGCGTCCAGGAGCTGGAGCAGCGGCTCGCGGACCTGCTGCGCGGCGGCCTGGCCGGGCAGGAGCGGGCCGGCTACGCGCTGTGGGAGGAGACGGCGGCCCGCATGGTGGACGCGCAGGCGCCGGGACTGGCGGCCCGAGCACGCGAGTTGGGGACGATCCCCGCCTCGGGCACGGGCTGGCCGGTACGGATGCTGGAGGAGTGCGCGCTGCTGCACCTGCTGGGGCGCGCCTGGTCCGAGGCGGGCGGGCTGCCGGAGCCGCTCGCGGCGACTGTGCGGAGCCGGGTGGGGGTTCCGGGTGGGGTGGGGGGTTCGGGGGGTTCGGGGGGTTCGGGGGGTTCGGGGGGTTCGGGGGGTTCGGGGGGTTCGGGGGGTTCGGGGGGTTCGGGGGGTTCGGGGGGTGCCTCGGGTCCGGCGGGTGCGGCGGGTGTCGTGGGCGTGGTGGTCCGGGACTGCTGGCAGGTACTGGCCCAGTACGACTCGGTCTCACCGGACGGGCGGCTGACCACGCGACGGGTGTGGCTGCGGGGGCTCCGTACGGGTCGGCCGGCCATGGTGCTCGGCTTCGGCCCGGCCGGCCGAGCTCCCCAGTTGTCCCTCCCCGTGGGCTTGGTCCTGGACGCGGAGGCGGTGTGGCACGCGGGGGCGGGCCAGCTGCGGGTGGACCTCGGCGAGCGGTTCGGGCCGCCGGTCCCGAGCGGCGAAGCGCCACCGGGCGTGAGTACGGGCGCCGCGCTCGACCTGTACGGGGCCGCTCTTCGGGAGGACCCGTGGCTGGACTCGTGGCCGGTCGTCCTGACGGACGTCATACCCGTGCCGGGCGAGCCGGCCTGGCAACTGGCCGACGCGGACGGGCGGTACGCCCTGCCGCTCAGCCGCGACGCCCGCTCGCGCTCCAGCCGGTGGCAGTTGGCCGCCTTGTCGGGCGGGGGCCCGCTGACGGTCTTCGGTGAATGCGGGCACCAGGGGTTCACCCCGCTGACGGCCTGGCAGCCGGACTCGGCTGAGGCGGTGGCGTTGTTCTGATCTGGGGGGGGTGGGGGGTGGGTGGGGTGGTGGGGGGTGTGACGGGGGTGCGGGGTGGGGGGCGCGGGGTGGGGGTCGGGGTGCGACGGGGATGGGGTGGATGCGGAGGGGGCGACGGGGGTGGGGGGCGCGGTGAGGGGGGGCTGGGTGGGTGTGGGTGGTGGGTGGGTGTGGGTCGGTGGAGGGCTGGGGGGTGGGGAGGGTGCTGGCAGTCCCGTTCCCGTCCGAAGGACGGCCACCGAGGGGCCCGGCGAAGCGCGCGACCCCTGCCGGAACCGCCCCCGGTCCCGTGGAGGGGGCGGGACCGGGGTGGTGGGAGCGGTGTGGGGCGGCGGCGGTGTTGTTGGGCGGGGGCACGGGAGGGCCACCCTGTGGTGTGTGGGTCCCCCGGCGCTTGACGGGGCATGGCCTGCAGGCCCTGCGGCAGGCCCACCCCAGGGGCAAGGGGCTTCGCCCTGGCCTTCGGCCACCCCTGGCCCGGGCCTGCCTCCGGACCAGCCT
>NZ_JBIVNX010000092.1:0-13253 GCF_044753805.1 Streptomyces sp. NPDC093225 | reverse complement strand
CTGCCGCAGGGCCTGCAGGCCGCCCCTGTCAAGCGCCGAGGGGACCCACACACCACGGGACCCACCCCCGAAGCCACCCAGCCAGCCGAAGCCCCCGCCCCCGAAGCGAGCCAGCGCCCACCCCGTCCCCTACGCCGCCGCAGCCAACCCCTCCCGCGGCACGAACGTCACGTGGGGCCGCCCCGGCCGCAGGTCCAGCCGCAGCTTCAGCCGGCCCACCCGGGCCATCACCAGGCCGACGCCGACCGCCGCGGCCAGCGACACCAGGCCGCCCGCCGCCATGCCGATCCGGGCGCCGTACGTGTCGGTGACCCAGCCCAGCAGCGGCGCGCCCAGCGGCGTACCGCCGGTGAAGACCATCATGAACAGGGCCATGACCCGTCCCCGCATCTCGGGGTCGGTGGCCATCTGCACGCTGGAGTTCGCGGTGACGTTGACCGTGAGCCCGAACGCGCCGATCGGCACGAGCAGCGCGGCGAAGAGCCAGAAGCCCGGCGCGAAGGCGGTCGCCGTCAGCACGGCGCCGAACAGCACCGCCGACACCACCAGCAGCCGCAGCCGCGCGAGGCCGCGCCGGGCCGCGAGCAGGGCGCCGGCCAGCGAGCCCGCCGCGATGAGCGTGTTGAGCAGGCCGTACAGGCCCGCCTGGCCCTGGAAGACGTCGTCGGTGAAGGCCGACAGCCAGATCGGGAAGTTGAACCCGAAGGTGCCGACGAACCCGATCAGGACGATCGGCCAGATCAGCTCCGGGCGGCCGGCGACGTAGTGCAGGCCCTCGCGCAGCTGGCCCTTGGCCCGCGGCTGCCGCTCGACCGGGTGCAGCTCGCGGGTGCGCATGAGCAGCAGGCCGGCGATCGGGGCCGCGAAGGACAGCCCGTTCAGCAGGAAGGCCCACCCGGACCCGACGGCGGAGATCAGCACGCCGGCGACGGCGGGGCCCACCAGCCGCGCGGACTGGAAGTTCGCGGAGTTGAGGCTGACGGCGTTGGCCAGCTGCCGCTTGCCGACCATCTCGGCGACGAAGGTCTGGCGCGCCGGGTTGTCGACGACCGTGATCAGTCCCGCCAGGAAGGCGGCGAGGTACACGTGCCAGACCTGCACGTGTCCGGTGACGGTCAGCGCGCCGAGCGCGAGACCGGTCAGGCCCAGGGCGGTGTTGGTGGCCACAAGCAGGGGCCGCTTCGGCAGCCGGTCGGCGAGGACGCCGCCGTAGAGGCCGAAGAGGAGCATCGGCAGGAACTGCAGGGCGATCGTGATGCCGACCGCGGAGGCCGATCCCGTCAGGGAGAGGACCAGCCAGTCCTGGGCGATGCGCTGCATCCAGGTGCCGGTGTTCGACACGACCTGGCCGGTCGCGAAGAGCCGGTAGTTCCGGATGCGCAGCGAGCTGAACATGGTGTTCTTGCGCGCCGGCGGGGAGGGGGTGGGGGTAGTGGTTCGATTCGGTCCGGGGGCGGAGTCTGCTCCGGTTCCCGTACTCAAGGGGCTTCGCCTCCTGGGCTCGTTCCTACAGGTGGGCGAGCTTCTCGAGAACGGGTGCGGCCGCGCGGAGCTTGGCCCATTCGTCCTCGTCGAGCTCGGCCGCGAGCCGGGCCAGGAAGGCGTTGCGCTTTCGGCGGCTCTCCTCGAGCATCGCCTCGGCCACCTCGGTCTGGCTGACCACCTTCTGGCGGCGGTCGTCCGGGTGCGGTTCCAGCCGGACCAGTCCCTTGGCCTCCAGCAGCGCGACGATGCGGGTCATCGACGGCGGCTGGACGTGCTCGCGGCGGGCCAGCTCACCGGGGGTGGCCGAGCCGCAGCGGGCGAGTGTGCCGAGCACCGACATTTCGGTGGGGCTGAGCGATTCGTCGACGCGCTGGTGCTTCAGGCGCCGGCCCAGCCGCATGACGGCGGAGCGCAGATCGTTCACGGCGGCAGCGTCGTCGCCATGGGAGAGGTCGAGCATGTTCCTTAGCATAGCTCATTAGCCTGACTAAGGAACAATGGATTGCGCCCACCGTGCCGCACCACACATCCGACACCCGATCATCACTCATACGGGTGAGCCCGCTCCCGAAAGTGACACGCGTACACGCCGTCCGCCCCGACCCTGAGCCCATGGGGACACACGTGCTCAGCATGCGCATAGACGGGGAGCTGCTGGCCCGACTCCGGGACCATGCCGCGAAACGCGGAATGAGCGTCCAGGACTACGTGGTCCGGACGCTCGTTCGCGACGACTTCGACGAGCGCTTCAAGGCGTGCGTCGACGAGACGGAGAAGTTCTACGGGCTCACGTGACGCCGGGGCGGCCGACGTGAGCCCGTAGCGACGGGCTCACGTGAGGCCGAGGGCCGGCATCGCGTAGTAGAAGACGAACACCGCCGACACGACGTACATCGCCGCCGGGACCTCGCGGCCCCGGCCGGCGGCCAGCCGCAGCACGGTGAAGGCGATGAAGCCGATGCCGATGCCGTTGGTGATCGAGTACGTGAACGGCATCATCAGCATCGCCAGGAACGCCGGCACCGCGATGGTGAAGTCGCTCCAGTCGATGTCCTTCACCGAGCCCGCGAGGATCAGGAAGCCCACCGCGACCAGCGCGGGGGTGGCCGCCTGCGACGGGACCATGGTGGCCAGCGGCGTCAGGAAGAGGGCCACGGCGAAGAGCGCGCCGGTGACCACGCTGGCGAGGCCCGTGCGGGCGCCCTCGCCGACGCCGGCCGTGGACTCGACGAAGCAGGTGTTCGCGGAGGAGGAGGTCGCGCCGCCGGCGGCGACCGCGAGGCCGTCCACGATCAGCACCTTGTTGATGCCCGGCAGGTTGCCCTCGGCGTCGTTCAGCTTCGCCTCGTCCGCGACGCCGAGGATCGTGCCCATCGCGTCGAAGAAGCAGGACAGCAGGACGGTGAAGACGAAGAGCAGGCCCGTCAGCAGGCCGACCTTCGAGAACCCGCCGAACAGGCTGACCTGGCCGACCAGGCCGAAGTCGGGAGCGGCCACCGGGTTGCCCGGCCACTGCGGGACGGTCAGGCCCCAGGCCTGGCCCGGCAGGTCGGCGACCAGCTGGATCGCCACGGCGGCCACCGTCATCACGACGATCGAGATGAGGATCGCGCCCGGTACCTTGCGGATGAGCAGCGCGAGGGTCAGCAGCACGCCGGCGACGAAGACGAGCACCGGCCAGCCGAGCAGGTGGCCGTTGCCGCCGAGCTGCAGCGGGACGGTGGTGTGGGCGGCGTCCGGGATGCGGGAGACGAAGCCGGAGTCCACCAGGCCGATCAGCATGATGAACAGGCCGATGCCGATCGCGATGCCCTTGCGCAGGCCGAGCGGCACGGCGTTCATGACCCGCTCGCGCAGGCCGGTGGCCACCAGCAGCATCACCACGACGCCGGCCAGGACCACCATGCCCATGGCGTCGGGCCAGCTCATGCGCGGGGCCAGCTGGAGGGCCACGACGGTGTTCACGCCGAGGCCGGCCGCCAGCGCGATGGGCACGTTGCCGATGACGCCCATGAGGAGGGTGGTCAGGGCCGCGGTCAGCACGGTGGCGGTGACCAGCTGGCCGCCGTCGAGCTGGTGCCCGTACATGTCCTTCGCGCTGCCCAGGATGATCGGGTTCAGCACGATGATGTACGCCATCGCGAAGAAGGTGGCGAAGCCACCGCGGACCTCGCGGGCCACGGTCGAACCGCGCTCCGAGATCCGGAAGTAGCGGTCCAGGGCGGACCCGGTGCCCTGCGGGGAAGGCGTGGAGGCGGGGGCCACGGTGGGGGCCGACGTCGTCATGCGGTCCTCGGGAGTGGAGCGGGATGGTCCCGTACGGTCGGTCGCCGCGCTGCGACCTTGGCGGTTGCTACGAAGTGAACCCGCCACGGGCAAACCGTTTCAGTATGAACACATGAACGAAGGGGCGTCCATCTCCGCGCGTAGACCCTTGGTACGCCCTTCTAGACTGCTGTCCATGGCGAAGTGGACCCCCAAGCACGAAGCACCCGAGCCCCTCGAAGGGCCGGTGGCCGCCACCATCACGGGCGGCACGATCCTCTGGTTCGCCATGTTCCTGGTGCAGCTCCCCTTCTACGGCTGGTTCGCCGACCGCGACCTGCTGTGGTGGGTGTGGACCTGTGCGGCCGGCGGCGCGCTGGGCCTGATCGGCATCAAGTACGTACGGGCCCGCGACGCGGCCCTCAAGCGGCACGCGGCCGAAGCGGCGACGGACGGAGCGGCGGGCGGAGTGGCGGCGGACGGAGCGGCCGCGGGCGGAGCGGCCGCGGGGCCGGCCGGCCCGGGAGCAGGCCCACAGGACGATTCGGGTCATACCGAGGTCTGATCTTCACACCGCTCGGGGGGTGAAGGGCGCCGACCGCCCGTACCGTCGAAACCATGACGCAGCGGTCGAAGATCGACGCCGAAGGACCCGAGCCGGGCGGCGGAAGCGGCGGCGGCAGCAGCGCCGGTGCCCACGCCGGCGCCGCGATCGACGCCGGTGCCGCGATCGACGCGGGCGCCGAACTCGACCCCGTCCACCCCGTCGCACCCCCCGCCCCCCTGTTCCGGGCGGGCGGCCTGACCGCGGCCGCCGTCGCCGAGCGCATCGCCCGCGGCGCCGTCAACGACGTACCCGTCCGCAGCAGCCGCTCCACGACCGACATCGTCCGGGGCAACGTCTTCACCCGCTTCAACGCGATCATCGGCGTGCTGTGGCTGATCATGCTGTTCGTGGCACCGATCCAGGACAGCCTCTTCGGCTTCGTGATCATCGCCAACACCGGCATCGGCATCGTCCAGGAACTGCGCGCCAAGAAGACCCTGGACGGTCTCGCGGTCATCGGCGAGGCCAAACCCACCGTCCGGCGCGACGGCCGGGCCGCCGAGATCTCCACCTCCGAGATCGTCCTGGACGACGTCATCGAACTCGGCCCCGGCGACAAGGTCGTCGTCGACGGCGTGGTCGGCGAGGCCGACGGCCTGGAGATCGACGAGTCCCTGCTCACCGGCGAGGCCGACCCGGTCCTGAAGAAGCCCGGCGACCAGGTCATGTCCGGCTCGTTCGTGGTCGCCGGCGGCGGCGCGTTCACCGCCACCAAGGTCGGCCGCGAGGCCTACGCCGCCCAGCTCGCCGAGGAGGCCTCCCGCTTCACCCTCGTCCACTCCGAGCTGCGCTCCGGCATCTCCACCATCCTCAAGTACGTCACCTGGATGATGATCCCGACCTCGATCGGTCTGATCATCAGCCAGCTCGTGGTCAAGGGGAACGACCTCGACGACGCCATCGCCCGCACCGTCGGCGGCATCGTCCCGATGATCCCCGAAGGCCTGGTGCTGCTGACCTCCGTGGCCTTCGCCATCGGCGTCGTCCGGCTGGGCCGCAAGCAGTGCCTGGTCCAGGAACTGCCCGCCATCGAGGGCCTGGCCCGGGTGGACGTGGTCTGCCTCGACAAGACCGGCACCCTCACCGAGGGCGGCATGGACGTCACCGAGCTGCGCACCCTGGGCGGGGCGGACCCGGGGTACGTGCACAAGGTCCTCGGCGCGCTCGGCGAGTCCGACCCGCGCCCCAACGCCAGCCTGCAGGCCGTCATCGACGCCTACCCGGACGAGGAGGACTGGCGCTGCACCGAGTCCCTGCCCTTCTCCTCCGCCCGCAAGTACAGCGGCGCGAGCTTCAGCGAGGGCGACGGCGAGACGTCCACCTGGCTGCTGGGCGCGCCCGACGTGCTGCTGCCGCCCGGCGACCCGGCCCTGGAGGAGGTCACCGCGCTCAACGAGGAGGGCCTGCGGGTCCTGCTGCTGGCCCGGTCCGCGCGCGAGCTGGACGACCCGCAGGTGGCCGGCGGGGCCAAGCCCACCGCCCTGATCGTCCTGGAGCAGCGGCTGCGGCCGGACGCCGCGGACACCCTGCGGTACTTCGACGAGCAGAACGTGCACGCCAAGGTCATCTCCGGCGACAACGCGATCTCCGTCTCGGCGGTGGCCGCCAAGCTCGGCCTGCCCGGCGCCGAGAACACCGTCGACGCCCGCGCGCTGCCCGCCGAGCAGGCCGAGATGGCCCAGGAGCTCGACAAGAACGCCGTCTTCGGCCGGGTCACCCCGCAGCAGAAGCGGGACATGGTCGGCGCCCTCCAGTCCCGCGGCCACACCGTCGCCATGACCGGCGACGGCGTCAACGACGTGCTGGCCCTCAAGGACGCCGACATCGGCGTCTCGATGGGCTCCGGGTCGGAGGCCACCCGGGCGGTCGCGCAGATCGTGCTGCTGAACAACAGCTTCTCGACCCTGCCCTCGGTCGTCGCCGAGGGCCGCCGGGTGATCGGGAACATCACGCGGGTGGCGACCCTGTTCCTCGTCAAGACGGTCTACTCGGTGCTGCTGGCCCTCCTGGTGGTGTGCTGGCAGGTGGAGTACCCGTTCCTGCCCCGGCACCTGACCCTGCTGTCCACCCTGACCATCGGCGTGCCGGCCTTCTTCCTCGCCCTGGCCCCCAACAAGGAGCGGGCCCGGCCGCACTTCGTCCGGCGCGTGATGCGGTACGCGATCCCGGGCGGCGTCATCGCGGCGGTGGCCACGTTCGTCACGTACCTGCTGGCCCGCCACCACTACAGCGGCCCCGGCGCCCTGGACGCCGAGACCAGTGCGGCGACGCTGACGCTGTTCCTGGTGTCGATGTGGGTGCTGGCGATCATCGCCCGCCCCTACACGTGGTGGCGGGTGGCCCTGGTCGCCTCGATGGGCGGGGCCTTCCTGGTCGTGCTGGTCGTGCCGTGGCTCCAGGACTTCTTCCAGCTGAAGCTGGTGGGCACGACCATGCCCTGGACCGCCGTCGCCGTCGCCGCGGCGGGCGCCGCCGCGGTCGAGTTCACCTTCCGCTGGGTGGACCGCCGGTTCCCCGCCTGACCGGCCGGCACCGGTACAAGTTCCCGGGCTGGTAACGGATCCGGACCCCGCCTCCCCATCGATCGGCCCGCGCCCTACGCTGTGCGCGCCGCATCGAGAGGTAGGGGGCACGCCACCATGGCCGGAACCGACACACGCAACAGAAGACACGGGGGCCGGGGAGGGCGGTCGGCCGCGGCGGTGGCCGGGGCGCTCGCGCTGCTGGCCGCGGGCGCGGGCCTCGGCGCGCAGCCGGCCGGGGCGGCCCCCACGTACGCGGTGAAGGTCCAACTGCTGCACGCCGCGGGCACGCAGTCCGAGATCCACGTGTGGGACCGCACCACGTGGAAGGAGTACGACGTCCCGGTGGCGGACGGCGCCGACTCCGGGACCGTCGCCCTGCCGGCCGGCGACTACCTCACCATCGCCAACTACACCGACTGGACCGTCAGGACCGGCTTCGTCCCCAAGACGTTCAAGGTCGCCTCGGCCGCGACCACCGTCACGCTCGACGCCGACCTCGCCAAGCCGGCCGGCATCACCGTCGACGACCCCGGTGCCGGACCGGTCGTGACCGACGCCTGGTACACGCTGCCCGACGGACAGCCCGCCGCCTTCCAGGTCGGCTGGGGCAAGCAGCTCTCCGCGGCCCCGATCGCACTGCCCGGCCTGACCCTCAACCTGCACCAGGTGCTGCAGAAGAAGGGCGCGGGCCAGAACCGCCCCAGCCCCTACCGGTACGACCTCCTGCACCAGTTCCACGACGGCAGCCCGGCCTCCCCCGTCGTCGCCGTCTCCACCGCCGGCCTGGCCGTGCAGCACACCTCCGTGCGCGCCCAGGGCGCCGGTACCAGCGCCACCCTGTGGGCCACGGCCTCCACCGAGGACGGCAGCCAGAGCGGCACCTACGTCGACACCGCCGTGCCGCTGGCCGTCTCGTACACCCACTACCTCACGCCGGGCGCCCGCTTCGAGCGCTACCTGGAGTACGGGCCGCACTCCTTCGACCTGCCGCACCTCGAACTCCCCGCGGGCGACGCGGCCGCCACCGAGTACGTGGGCCGCGCTCCCTTCACGAACCGGGCCTCGCAGTTCACCGCCTCCGGGTACGCGGACGGCACCTTCTCGCTCAACGAGTCGTCCTCGCTCTCCGACGCCTACGGACACGAGGGGCGCGACAACGAGTCGCGCACGACGTACCGGGTGACCAGCGGCGCGACGGTGCTCGGCGCGTCGTCGGTGCTCTCGCCGTACGACACGTACACCGTGGACGCGGCCGCCTCGTACACGACCTTCAAGATCAACCACACCGTCCTGCGCGCCGGCGCGCAGAGCCGGCTGTCCTCGCGGGTCTCCACCGACTGGAGCTTCCCGCGCAGCGCCCTGCCGGGCGGTGGGGCCGGCACCGGGCAGCTGCCGGTGGTCGACCCGCAGCTGACGGTCGGCGGGCTGGACGCCCGCAACCGGGCCGCCGCCGGCCCGGTCCAGGTCAAGGCGGTCCTGGTGCCGCGGGTGGCGGGCACGACCGCCACCCCGACCAAGGTCGAGTACTCCAAGGACGACGGCGCCACGTGGGTCGCGGCCTCCGCCGCCGGCGCCCCCGGCACGTACACGGTCACGGTCCCGGCCGACGCCGCGTTCGTGGCCCTGCGCGTCAGCGGCACGGACAGCGCGGGCGGCGCCGTCACGCAGACCGTGCTGCGCGCCTTCGGCGGCCCCGCCGCCGAGAACGCGCTCAAGGCCGGCGCCACCTCCGTCGGCACCGTCGTGGTCAACGAGGGCAAGACGTTCGTGCCCCGCCTGACCGGGCAGGGCGCCGTCACGGCCACCTTCACCGCCACCGAACCGTCGGGCATCTCCGCGGCCGGCGTGTACCTCTACCACGGCTCCTACGACTCCCCCGACGGCATCCTGAACGAGTCCGCCCCCGCCGACTGCGTGAAGCGCCCGGCGAGCAGCACGTACGACTGCGTGGCCGCGATCCCCGTCAGCGGGCGGGACCGGATCGGGCTGAACAAGCTGGCCGGCACCTGGTCGGCGGCCGCCTGGGCGTTCGCCGAGGGCGGCACGAGCTTCTTCAGCGGGCCGGTCCCGGGCACGGGTGCCGTCAAGAGGTCCTCCGCCCTGACGGTGGACGCGGCGCCCGAGCCGGTGGACCCGGGGGCGACCGTGACCGTGACCGGCAAGCTCACCGGCTCGGCGTGGGAGTACGGGGCCTCCACCGCGCTCACGGGGCAGAAGGTGGAACTGCAGTTCCGCAAGGCCGGATCGACGACGTGGACCGTGCTCGGCTCGGGCACGACGGACGGCAAGGGCGCGGTGAAGGTGACCGCGAAGGCCACCGTGGACGGCGGCTACCGGCTCAGGTACGCCGGCACCTCGGCGTCGGCGTCCTGCTACTCGAGCGTGGACAACGTCGACGTGCGGTGAGTCGGGGGTGGCGGGGGGGGCCGGGGCGTCGGGGGCGGGCGCGTCGGGGGGCTACCGGTGGTGGTCCGACGCGGGGCTGCGGAGGCGAGCGGTGTCGGGGTGGGCTCGCTTCGTGGGGCCGTCCCGTGGTGTGTGGGTCCCCTCGCCTCTTGACCCGTCATGGCCTGCAGGCCCTGCGGCAGGCCCACCCCTGGGGCAAGGGGCTCCGCCCCTGGCCTACGGCCACCCCAGGCCCGGGCCTGCCTCCGGACCAGCCTGCCATGACGCCTCAAGAGGCTTCCCCACACACCACGGGCCGGCCGGCCCTCGTGAGACGGCCGACTGGGCCTCGTAAGACGGCCGACCGGCCCTCGTGAGACGGTGGCCGGGGCCGGCCCCGCACCGTCAGTCGAACCAGCGGTCCCGGGCCAGTTCCTCGGTCCGGGACGGGTCCTCCAGCAGCGCGGCCACCTCGAAGCGGCGCGGCCACTGGCCCGCCGCCCAGGCCAGCCCCGCCGCCACGCCCTCCAGCGTCGCCGCGTGCAGCACGCCGTCCGGGGTGCGCCGCCAGTCGAGCTCGACGCCGTCCGCGACCAGCTCCTCGTGCTCGACGTACGAGTCCGGGGTCGCCGCGCCCAGCAGCACCCGCACCGCCTCCGGCACCCGCCGCTCCTCACCGCCACCGGCCGGCTCCGCGCTCAGGATCTCCGACAGCCGCCGCACCTGGAACAGCTCCGCCAGATCAGCCGCCCGCGCGGGGGCCACCGGCAGCAGCGGCAGGCCGCCCGAGAGCGGCAGCAGGTCGGGCGCGTCGGCCACCACCGCGTCGGCCGCGTCCACGACCCGCAGCTCCCCGTCGACCACCGCGCGCAGCTCCTCCGGCAGGGTCACCTGCTCGGGGTCGAGGTCGGCCAGCGCCCCGTACAGCGCGTGCAGCTGACGGGCCGACACCTCCCGCTCGGGCTCGACGAGCCGGCCCAGCAGTTCGGCCGCGCCGCCCGGCTCGTCGAGCAGGGCCGCCACCGACGTCCGCACGCCCAGCGCCCGCAGCACCTGCTCGTCCTCGAAGCCGGTGACCGCGGCGGAGGTGTACAGCCCCTCCAGGAGCGGGTCCCCGCCGGCCGCCCGCAGTCCGGCCGGACGGCGGCCGTCGAGCACCGGGTGGTCGCGCAGCCACCACGCGGTGTACGGGCGTACGGACTGCGTGGTGCCGTCCGGGAGCAGCACCCGTACCGGCTGGGTCAGCGCGTCCCGCAGCGGCGGCTGCGCGAGCAGGGCCAGGGCCTGCGGCCAGGCGTCGTCGTCGACCAGGTCGAGGTCCCGGACGGCCACGATCTCGGTGGCCACCGGCGGCACGGGCGTGTCGGGCAGCTGGTCGAGCAGGTCCTCGCACCACACGTCGACCAGGTCGAGCAGACCGGCGTCGTCCGGCTCGGGGAAATCACCCTCGCGCGGCTCCAGTTCGTCCGGGTCGAGGACCACGTCGGTGGCGCGCACCAATTGGAAGTTGGCGAGCACGCCGCAGGCGACGAGCGGCTGCGCACCCCACCGCTCGGCCAACTCGGCGTCGACCATCCCCAGTTCACCCTCGCGCATGACGGCGGCGAACGGCGAGCCCGGCAGCACGAGTTCGGCCGCCGGGGCCGGCTCGCCGTCCTCGTCGGGCAGCGCGAGGGCGCCCAGCCAGGGCTCGTCGCCCGGCTCCAGACCGGCGTCCCGGACCAGGCCGAGCACGACCTCGGCGAGCTCCTCCGGCTCCAGCGCGTCCTCGTCCCAGATGTCCTCCGCGTCCAACGACGCGGCCACCGCGGCCCGCACCTGGGGCGTGGTCAGCACCGCGCGCGGGGAGGCGGGCAGCGCGCCCAGCTTCTCCAGCAGCGGGTGCGCGGCGTCGGGGTGGGCGACCTTGAGGCCGAGGCGGGTCAGCCCGGCGGGCGTGTCGGGTCCGGGCAGCAGGACGTGGCGCGGGCCGATCGTGGTGGGCACGGCGCCCTCGACGGCTCCGCCCTCCTCCTCGGGGTGGGGAGCGGGCTCCCAGCCGACCTCCTTGGCCGGCCCCGCGGCCAGCGGCACGGGCAGCCCGGACAGCCGGTCCGGGTCCACCCCGGCCAGGGTGTCGTACAGCCGGTACCACCAGTGCGGGGGCCGCTCGATGCCCCCGATCCGCTCGATGGCGTCCCCCAGCGGCAGCCGGCCCACGCCCAGGGCGCGCAGCTCGGTGCGCCGTTCCAGTCCGGCGGGCAGCAGGGTGGGCAGCACCTCGGCGAGCACGCGCACCGTGTCGGCGCCCGCGCCCTCGACCACCTCCGCCTCGAACGGGCGCAGCGCGGTCAGTTCCTCGGAGGGCACGGCCGGGGCGAGGAACGCGGTGCGCGGCAGCCGCTCCAGCACGGCGGCGCGCAGGGCGCCGTCGAGCTCGCCCTTGCCGAGCGGGCCGGGCACCAGGTCCACCAGAGCGGTCGTCACCGGCTGCCAGTCCGCGAGGAGCTCGGCGTACGCGTCGGCCGCGCGCTGGACCAGGAAGTCGGTCAGCGGGCCGGGCGCGGGGTGGCGGCGGGCGGTGTCCAGCGGGAGCGAGGCGATGAGCAGGGCCGGGATGCCCAGCGGCTCGTCGGTCGGGGTCGGGGCGTGCACCACCGGCGCGGTGTCGGGGCGTACCGGGGCGCCCTCGGCGTCGGCCGGGACGGCCCAGGACACGGTCCAGTGCGGGCGCAGCCGCTCCTCGACGGGGCGGTCGGCCAGCAGCCCGGGCTCGATGGGCCCGGAGCGGCGGACGGTCCGCCAGCGGGTGGGTCCCTTCGCGCTGTCGTCGACGACCGTGTACGGGCCGTCGGTGCGCCGGGTCAGGGTGCGGACGCCCTCCGGGCTCTCGACGACCACCTCGCGCAGGCCGGGCAGGGTGAGCAGGAGGGCGTCGTCGATGCCGGCGAGCAGCCGGGCGACCAGGTCCTCGGCCCCGCCGTCGCGCAGCGGGAGGACGACCACGGTGTCGTACCCCTCGGGGGCCGTGCCCTCGGCGGGCAGCGGCAGCCGCAGCAACGGCACGTGGCCGTCGCGGCGGCGCAGTTCGTCGCCGAGGCCGGGGCTGCCCGTGGTGGCCTGCTGGGCCAACTCGCGGGCCTCGGCCAGGGACCACCGGACGCCGCCGTGCCGGCCGAGGATGGCGGGCTCGTCACTGACCGCGAGGACGGCGGCGAAGCCGACGCCGAAGCGGCCGACGCTGCCGCCGTCGGTGCTGCCGCGCTTGGCGGAGGCGCGCAGCGTGCTGAGCGACTCCACTCCCGTGGCGTCCAACGGCGCGCCGGTGTTGGCGGCGGCCAGCAGCCCGCCCCGGAGCGTGAGCCGCAACCGCCCGTCGACGCCGCCCCGGGCCGCCGCGTCCGCCGCGTTCTGCGCCAGCTCGACCACGAGACGGTCGCGGTAGCCGCCCAGCGCGAGGTCCTCCTCGGCGTTCGCGTCCTCACGGAACCGGGCGGGGCTCGCGCCCCACGCGTCGAGTACCCCTCGCCGCAGCCGCGCGGTACCGAAGGGGTCCACGCCGCCCTGGGCCGCCGTCGCTCGTCCGGTCACGCCGTCGCCTCCTGCCGCTGCCTGCCGCTCGCCTTGCCAGGCCCGAAGGTACCGCGCCACCCGACCCCCCGGCCTGCTGGGGCTCCGCCCCACCACCCCGTGCCGCCCCACCAGCCCCACCAGCCCCGGAAGCCCACCGCTCCGCGGCGCTCCCGATCCCGATCCCGATCCCGAAGCCGGCACCCACGCCCACGGCGCCCCGCACCGGATCCGCCTCGAACGCCGGCGGGGCTGCAATTCGCCCCGGCCCCCCGGTCCCACGCCCTTGGAGCCCCCGCCCGCCAACACCAGCCGAACGAAGCAAAGCTCCCGCCCGGCCGCCCCGTGGTGTGTGGGGGAGGCGCTTGAGGCGGTAGGGCAGGCTGGTCCGGAGGCAGGCCCGGGCCTGGGGTGGCCGAAGGCCAGGGCGAAGCCCC
>NZ_JBIVNX010000091.1:0-14219 GCF_044753805.1 Streptomyces sp. NPDC093225 | reverse complement strand
CCGATGACGTGGTACGGCAGGTCGTGGCGCTTGGTGAGCTCCGACAGGCGGCCGTAGCGCTCCAGGAAGTTGAACGTGGACACCGGCTCGAAGATCGAGGTCCACACGGAGTTGTAGTTGACCGAGGAGGCCATGACGGCCACCAGGGCCTCGCCCGGGCCCAGCTCGGGGAGCGGGACGTGGTCGAGGTGCAGGGACTTGCGCGGGTCCTTCTCGCGGGTGGTGAGCCCGTCGAACATGTCCGCCTCGTCCTTGTGCACGGTGATCGCGCGGTACGAGTCGGGGAGCGGAAGGGCTGCGATGTCCTCGGCCGTCGCGGCCTGCGACTGGATCGCGTCCAGGATGTCCTTCACGGTGGTGCCTCCGGCGAGGATGCGTCGAGGGAAACGCTGAGGGTGGTCCGGTGGAGGTGTGCCGTCGGTTCGGCGGTGCGGTGGAGCGGGGGCGCCGTGGTGGGCGCGGAGAGCCTGGTGACGCAGGCATCCGGGGCGCGGTCGGGGCGATGGTGTTCGCCGTGCCGCGGGGACGTCCGGACCACTTCAACGTATGGCACCCCGTGTCACTCGGCAAGGCACTGCGTGCCAAAACTTTCTCTCAATTGCCGATTGACCTGCGCAGATGAGCGATGATCGATCAGAGTTACCCGCGAGTAGGGGCAACCTGGACATACGAAACGGCCGCCCCCCGGGACCCGGGAGACGGCCGTCACATCCGTGCGCCGCAGGAGTGTCCTGCGGATGCGCCCTACGCGATCTTCACTTGTTCTTCAGCGCTTCCTCGATGGTGCGCATGACCTCGTCCAGCGGCGCGTCCGTGCGCGCCACCGTCACCAGCACTTCGCCCTGGGCGGTGGCCGAGGCGGCCGGCACGACGGAGGTCGCGCCCCCGTCCAGCGTCCGGCCGGCCCCGATGCCGGTGCCGAAGGTCTTCCGTACGATCCCGAAGGCGTGGTCCAGCTGCGCCTCCACGTCCCCCTCGCCGCCGGCCCGCAGCCAGCGCCGCAGCACGTGGTTGTGGGCCGTCACCACGGCCGAGGCGGCGACCTCCGCCAACAGCGGGTCGTCGTTGCCGTCGTGGTGGTCGTGCTCGTCGAAGTGCGCGAGCAGGTAGCGGGTGAAGAGCCGCTCGTAGCGGGCCACCGACGCGATCTCGCGCTCCCGCAGGGTGGGTACCTCGCGGGTGAGCCGGTAGCGCTCCACCGACACCGCCGGCGAGGCGGCGTACATCTTCATGACTTCCTTGATCCCCCGGCACACGGTGTCCAGCGGGTGCTCGTGGGCCGGCGCCGCGTTCAGCACCGCCTCGGCGCGGATCAGGGTGTCGTCGTGGTCGGGGAAGATCGCCTCTTCCTTGGAACGGAAGTGCCGGAAGAAGGTCCGGCGGGCCACTCCCGCGGTCGCGGCGATCTCGTCGACCGTCGTCGCCTCGTACCCCTTCGACGCGAACAGCTCCATGGCGGCGGCGGCGAGCTCGCGGCGCATCTTCAGGCGCTGGGCGGCCGCGCGCGCGCCCGCGGTGGTCTCCGCGGGCTCGGCGGCGGCGTTTCGTGAGGTCTTGGCGGGCTGGGACATAAGGCGAACGTACTGCATGCGCGCCCGGGAGGGCGCCCGAGGGGGTGGAAGCGGGGGAGGACTCCCGGAGGGTACGGCCCGCCCTGAGGGCCCGAGGAGTCCTCCCCACGCGTCCGGCCCGCTACTTCCGGGCGTACTCACGGAAGCCGCGGCCGGTCTTGCGGCCCAGGCAGCCCGCCGCCACGAGGTGCTCCAGCAGCGGCGAGGGAGCCAGGCCGGGGTCGCGGAACTCCTTGTGCAGGACCTTCTCGATGGCCAGCGAGACGTCCAGGCCGACCACGTCGAGCAGCTCGAACGGGCCCATCGGGTAGCCGCCGCCGAGCTTCATGGCGGCGTCGATGTCGTCGAGGGTGGCGTAGTGCTCCTCGACCATCTTGATCGCGTTGTTCAGGTAGGGGAACAGCAGCGCGTTCACGATGAACCCGGCCCGGTCCCCGCAGTCCACGGCGTGCTTGCGGATCCGCGCGCACACCTCGCGGACGGTGGCGTGCACGTCGTCGGCCGTCAGGACCGTGCGGACGACCTCGACGAGCTTCATCGCCGGCGCCGGGTTGAAGAAGTGCATGCCGATCACGTCCTGCGGGCGCGAGGTGGCGCGGGCGCAGGCGATCACCGGCAGCGAGGAGGTGGTGGTGGCCAGCACCGCGCCCGGCTTGCAGATCTTGTCGAGCGAAGCGAACAGCTGCTGCTTGACCGCGAGGTCCTCGGCCACCGCCTCGACGGCCAGGTCGACCTCGGCGAACGCCTCCAGGGAGTCGGCCGGGGTGATCCGGGCCAGCGTCCCCTCGCGGACCTCGGCCGTCATCCGGCCGCGGGTCACCATGCGGTCCAGGGACTTGCCGATCGCGGCCTTGGCCGCGTCCGCCTTCTCCTGGCTGCGGGCGGCGAGCACGACGTCGAAGCCGGCCTGCGCGAAGACCTGGGCGATGCCGCTGGCCATGGTGCCCGAGCCGGCCACGCCGACCGAGGACACCGGGCGGCCCTCGCCCAGCCGGGCGTCGTCCAGCGGGGTCTGGGCGTCGCGCACCACGGTGGCGCTGCCGGAAGCCTCGTACGAGTAGAAGCCGCGGCCCGCCTTGCGGCCGGTCAGCCCGGCCTCCGTGAGGTGGCCCAGGACCGGGGCCGGGGCGTGCAGCCGGTCACCGGAGGCGGCGTACATGGCCTCCAGGACGGTGCGGGCGGTGTCGATGCCGATCAGGTCGAGCAGGGCGAGCGGGCCCATCGGCAGGCCGCAGCCCAGCCGCATCGCCGCGTCGATGTCCTCGCGGGAGGCGTACTTCGACTCGTACATGGCGGCGGCCTGGTTCAGGTAGCCGAACAGCAGCCCGTCGGCGACGAACCCGGGACGGTCGCCGACCGAGACCGGCTCCTTGCCCAGCCCGCGGGCCAGCGCGGTGACCGCCTCGACGACCGGCGGGGCGGTCAGCACGGAGGAGGCGACCTCCACCAGCTTCATGGCCGGCGCGGGGTTGAAGAAGTGCAGGCCCAGGACCCGCTCGGGGCGCAGCGACTCGGCGGCCAGCCGGGTCACGGACAGCGCGTTGGTGCCGGTCGCCAGGATGGTGTCGGGGCGCACGATCGCGTCGAGGGCGGCGAAGACCTGCCGCTTGAGCTCGTAGTCCTCGGGCACGACCTCGATCACCAGGTCCGCGTGGGCGGCGGCCTGCAGGTCACCGAAGGTGCGGAAGCGGGCGAGCACGTCGGCCCGCTCCTGCTCGGTCAGGCGCTCGCGGGACACCGCGCGGGCCGTGGACGCCTCCAGCGCGGCGACGGCGGCGCGGCCCGCCGCGTCACTGATGTCGATGCCGATGACCTCGTGGCCGGCGCGGGTGAGCACCTCGGCGATGCCGGTGCCCATCGTGCCGAGGCCGACGACGGCGATGGTCTGCAGGGCGGAGGAGGACTGACTGGGCGGAGTGGACTGACGGTCCATCGCGGGACTCCAGTGGGAGAGGAAGTGACGACTGGGGGACGGGTGCGCGGACGGCGGGGCGCCGGGGTGCGGGGCGCGGCTGCGGAGCCGTGCCGCTGCCCGGGGCGCGGCCGCGGGTACGTCGGTGACGGGGTGCGGGCGACCGTACGGCGGGTACGGCGCACGACACGTACGTCGGTACGGCGGTGCGGCGTTGCGGTGGTGGAGCTGTGGTGCGTCCGGCGGCACGAGGGGCACGCCGGGTGTGAACCCGTGTCAGGTACGAGACCGGACGTGCGGGATGAAGCCCGTGCCCGTCTCGGCACGGGGGGACGGCAGCGGCTCTGTCCCGGAGCCCTGCCGTACGAAACCGGCGGTCGCGGGGCGGACCCCGGACCGGCCGAACCGATCACACCCAGGGCGGCTGCGTCACCAGGCCGCCTCGAGTGGGCGCACCCCGTTCGGGGGTGCTTGAAGAGACGTTAACTCGCGAGTAGCTCGCGTGCCAATAGGGCGGCCGTTGTGATCTGCGCCGCGGGGCGCGGCCCCGGGCCCTACCCTGCTCCCATGGACACGGTGGACGAAGAGCTACGGGCGCTCACGGACCGCATACGGGCCGAGGCGGGACCGGCGTGCGAACCCCTGCTCACCGCACCCCCGGACGAGCTGGCCGACGTCCTCACCGCGCACGAACGACCCTTGTGGGCGCGTGAGGTGGCCGCGTTCCGGCTCGGCTGCGCGGGGGACCGGCGGGCGTTCGAGACGCTCGTGCTGCTGCTCAACCACCGCGACGCCGCACGCTGCGTCTCCGCCGCCCACGCCCTGGACCGGCTCGGCGACCCCCGCACCGCCCGGGCCGCGGCCGCGCTGGCCACCAACCCGCTGCGCACCGCCTACGCGGCGGCCGCGGTCCGGCTGCTGGCCCGGCTGCGCGCCCCGGAGTCGGCCCCGGCCCTGATCGCGACCCTGGACCGGCTGCTCGCGCCGAACGACCCGTACTGGCGGGTGGCCCTCGCCTGCGTGGAGGGCCTCGGCACCCTCGCCGACCCCCGCGCCCGCCCCTCCCTCACCGCCGCCCAGGCCCACCCCCGCCTGGCCACCGCCGCCACCGCCGCCCTGCGCTCCCTGTCGTGACGCGGCCCGACCGCGTCGGTCGGGCCGCGTCACGGGGTCACGCCTCCCGGACCACGGCGAAGGCCTCGATCTCCAGGAGGAGGTCGGGGTGGATCAGGGCCGAGACCTGGACGGCGGAGGAGGCGGGGAGGGCGTCGGGCGGGAGGGCCTCGGCGCGGGCGGTGCGGGCGGCGGCGAGGTGGGCGACGTCCGTGACGTAGTAGGTGAGTTTGACGACGTCGGAGAAGTCGGCGCCGGCGGCGGCCAGACAACGGCGGAGGTTCGCGAACACCTGGCGGGCCTGGGCGAGGGCGTCGCCGGCGCCGACGACCGCGCCCCGCTCGTCGAAGGCGCACTGCCCGGAGACCGCCACGAACCGGCCCGTGCCCCAGACGACGTGGCTGTAGGCCGGGCTGGCCGCCATGCCGTCCGGGGCGGGGACGCGGGTGATGTGCGATGCCGTGTGAGGGGTGGTCATGATCGTCATCCCATCACACCCGTGATCGTCCGCGGGGCGGAATACGGATGCCCCGGGCCTGGTCGTCGGCCCGGGGCATCGAGGGGGACGGGGAGTGCCGGCCGCCTCGGGCGGGTCAGCCCCGGAAGCCCAGGAGGCCGTGCAGGGCCGCGCCACCGGAGGACGGGGGGAGGGCGCGGGTGGCGGCCGGCTTCGGCTCCGGCTGGGCGGCGCAGGACGCGTCCGGGGCGAACCGGGAACGGTGCGCGGCCCGCGGCAGCGTGCCGTCCTTCAGGTACGCCACCAGGTGCGCGTCGAGGCACGCGTTGCCGCTCAGCGAGATGCCGTGGTTGCCGCCGCCCTCCTCGACCACCAGGGCGGCGCCCGCCAGCCGCGACCGCATCTCCACGGCCCCCGCGTACGGCGTGGCCGCGTCCTCCGTGGCCTGGAAGAGCAGGGCCGGGGGGAGGGCGGTGTTCGTGACGTCGGGCAGCTCCAGCGAGGGCGTGCCCCAGAACGCGCACGGCGCGTTGTACCAGGCGTTGTTCCACGTCATGAACGGCGCCTTGGCGTGGGTGCGCCACATGTCCCCGCGCCACCGGTTCCAGTCCCGCGGCCAGGCCGAGTCCCGGCACTGCACCGCGCTGTAGACGCTGTAGCTGTTGCCCGCCGCCGGGTCCACCGCGCCGAACTTCTCGTACGCCGTCACCAGCGGCTTCTCGTCCCGGTCCCGGACGTACGCGGCGAAGGCCTCGGCCAGCGCCGGCCAGTAGCCGTTGAAGTACCCGCCCGGCAGGAACGTGTCCTCCAGCTCCGCCGGGCCCACCTTGCCGCCGGCCGGCGCGTCCCGCACCTCCCGGCGCATCCGGTACCAGGCCGTCTCCACGGCCTCCGGGTCGGAGCCCAGCCCGTACCGGTCGTCGTACTTGGCCACCCACGCCAGGAACGCCTTGTGCCGGGCGTCGAACGCGACGTCCTGGTCGATGTTGTCCTCGTACCAGACGCCGCCCGGGTTCACGACCGAGTCGAGCACCAGCCGCCGGACCCGGTCCGGGTGCAGCTTGGCGTACACCGCGCCCAGGTACGTGCCGTACGAGTAGCCGAAGTACGAGATCCGCTCCGAGCCCAGCGCCCGGCGCACCAGGTCCATGTCCTCGGCCGCGCTCAGCGTTCCGATGTACGGCAGCACGTCCGCGTACATGGCCTGGCACTCGCGCGCGAAGGCCGCGACCCGGTCGAGGTTGGCCCGCTCGACGGCCTCGGTCAGCGGCACCGGATCGGGGCGGACGGGGTTGAAGTGGCCCTGGCCGCAGTTGAGGGCGGGCTCGCTCTTGCCCACGCCGCGCGGGTCGAATCCGATCACGTCGTACTGCGCCGCCACCTCCTTCGGCAGCGACGCGGCCACGAAACCGGCCAGGCCGCGGCCGCTGCCGCCCGGGCCGCCCGGATTGACCAGCAGCGGGCCCTGCGAGGTGCGGGCGGTGTGCGGGACCCGGGTCAGGGCGAGGGTGATCGTGCGGCCCTCGGGGTGCGCGTGGTCGAGCGGCACGGCGAGGGAGGCGCACTGGAGGCCGGGATAGCGTGCGGTGGCGCAGCCCTTCCACGTCAGGGCGGCGGCCCGGGCCCCGGGGCCGGTGCCCGGCCCCGCCGTACCCGCCGTGCCCGTGCCCGCCGCGCCCGCCGTACGGGCGACCGACGGGGCCGTCGCGGCGGACGTGGCCGGGACGGCCACCGTCGCCGTCGCCGTCAGGGCGGTGGCGACCGCCAACAGGACTGCTGCGCGCTTCTTCATCCAGGGGCCTCCCAGCAAGTGACTCTGGGCGGAATCGTCCCGGAAAATCCAGCGGGAAGGCGTGATTGTGCGGACTATTGGCCCGATGTGATGAGGCCTCAGGACATGCGTATGGAGATCACAGGAGCGTCAGCTGGGTCGCCGCGGGCTCCGGGGCGGCCGACGGCTGCGCGCCGGGCGCGATCCGGCGCGCGGCGCCCCGCCGGGCCGGCCCGATGCCGAATTCGGCCGCCAGCTCGTGGACTTGGCGGGTGATGCGGCGCTGGTACCAGGTGGGCGCGTAGGCCCCGGCCGCGTACAGCTGCTCGTACCGGCGGACCAGCTCCGGGTGGTGGGCGGCCAGCCAGGACATGAACCACTCGCGGGCCCCGGGCCGCAGATGGAGTACGAGCGGTGTCACCGACTCCGCCCCCGATCCGGCGATCGCCCGCACGGTGCGGCGCAGCTGCTCGGGGGAGTCGCCGAGGAACGGGATCACCGGTGCCATCAGCACGCCGACCCCGATGCCGTGGTCCGTCAGGGTCCGTACGGCGTCCAGCCGGCTCTGCGGCGACGGGGTGCCGGGCTCCACGGTCCGCCACAGGGTCCGGTCGGTGAAGCCGACGGAGACCGAGACGCCCACGTCGGTGACGGCGGCGGCCTCGCGCAGGAGGGGCAGGTCGCGCAGGATCAGGGTGCCCTTGGTGAGGATCGAGAAGGGGTTCGCGCGGTCGCGCAGGGCCTCGATGATGCCGGGCATCAACCGGTAGCGGCCCTCGGCCCGCTGGTAGCAGTCGACGTTGGTGCCCATCGCCACGTGGGCGCCGGTCCAGCGCGCCGAGCCGAGCTCGCGGCGCAGCAGCTCGGGCGCGTTGGTCTTGACGACGATCTGCGAGTCGAAGCCGACGCCGGTGTCGAGGTCGAGGTAGCCGTGCGTCTTGCGGGCGAAGCAGTACACGCAGGCGTGGCTGCAGCCCCGGTACGGGTTGACGGTCCACTCGAACGGCATGCGGGAGGCGCCGGGGACGCGGTTGAGGATGCTGCGGGCCCGGACCTCGTGGAACGTGATGCCGCGGAACTCAGGGGTGTCGAACGTCCGCGTGACCACGTCGGTGATCCCGAACAGCGCTCCGGGGCGGCCGGGGCCCGCACCGGTCCCGCCCGCGCCCGTACTGCCGGTGCCGGTGCCGGTGCCGGTGCCAGTGCCGGCACCGGTCCCGCCCGTCCCGCCCGCCCCCCTCCCGCCGTCGGCGGTCCGGGCGGTCCCGGCGGTCGGCCCGGTCGCGGCGGTCCCCGCAGGCCCGGCGACCTCGTCGTTCCCGTCCGCGAGATGGTCCCAGCGCATGACGCCTCCCTCGGTAGCTCGTGGCCGAGAATAGAACATCTGTTCCCATGATCGTGCGGGGCGATTCCCGCCGGGTCCGGGCGGGGCCCGCGGCCTGGGACTCCCCGGCACCCGCCCGGCCCGCCGCCGGCGCCCCGGCGACGACGGGCCGGGAGCGGGTCGGGGCCGATTTGGCCGGCCCCCCTGGAGGTGGTTGGCTTGGCCGGCCGATTGGAACGTTCGCAACAGTTGCTGGAGGAACAGGTATGGCGCAGGTCGAGGCGACCACGGAGCGGATCATCGGGGCCGACGCGGAGACCGTCTTCGACGCGCTGGCCGACTACACCGGCACCCGCGCCAAGCTGCTCCCCGAGCACTTCAGCGAGTACGAGGTGCGCGAGGGCGGCGACGGCGAGGGCACCCTGGTCCACTGGAAGCTCCAGGCCACCAGCAAGCGCGTGCGCGACTGCCTGCTGGAGGTGACCGAGCCGACCGACGGCCAGCTGGTCGAGAAGGACCGCAACTCCTCGATGGTCACCACCTGGACCGTCACCCCGGCCGGCGAGGGCAAGTCCCGCGCCGTGGTCACCACCACGTGGAACGGCGCCGGCGGCATCGGCGGCTTCTTCGAGCGCACCTTCGCCCCCAAGGGCCTGTCCCGCATCTACGACTCGGTGCTCGACCGCCTCGCCACCGAAGTGGAGTCCTGAACCGCCACGTTGACGCGGCGGCCGGTCACCGGATCGGGTGAGGGCGGGCCGCACCCCGGTGCGGCCCGCCGCGCGCCGCGCCCTGTGCGGCGGCATATCCCCTGGATAGGCTGGACCTCCGCCGTGCGCGAGCGGTAGGCCCGCCGCGCGTCGGCGGCGCGTACCGGCAGCCGTACCGACCGCACCCGGGGGCCCGATGAAGATCCTCATCTCCGCCGACATGGAAGGCGCCACGGGGGTCACCTGGCCCGCCGACGTGCTGCCCGGCACCCCCCAGTGGGAGCGCTGCCGGGCCCTGTTCACCTCCGACGTGAACGCGGCCGCCCTCGGCTTCTTCGACGGCGGCGCGGACGAGGTGCTGGTCAACGAGGCGCACTGGACCATGCGCAACCTGCTCCTGGAACGGCTCGACGAGCGGATCGAGATGCTGACCGGTCGCCACAAGTCGCTCTCCATGGTGGAGGGCGTCCAGCACGGCGACGTCGACGGCATCGCCTTCGTCGGCTACCACACCGGCGCGGGCGCCGAGGGCGTCCTCGCCCACACCTACCTCGCCAACTCCATCACCGGGGTCTGGCTGAACGGCACCCCGGCCAGCGAGGGCCACCTGAACGCGCACGTGGTCGCCGAGTACGGCGTCCCGGTGGTCCTCGTCACGGGCGACGACCTCACCTGCGCCGACGCCCTCGGCTACGCGCCCGGCGCCCGTACCGTCGCCGTCAAGGACCACGTCTCCCGGTACGCCGCCGTCTGCCGGCCGCCGGCCCGGACCGCCGCCGACATCCGGGCCGCGGCCAAGGAGGCCGCGGGCCTCGCCGTGCGCCACGAGCCCGTCGCCCGCGGCCCGTTCGCCGTCGAGGTCGAGTTCGACGCGGCGCACCTGTCGGCCGCCGCGACCGTGGTGCCGGGCGTCGAGTCCGCCGGCGAGCGGCGCGTGCGGTACGCGAGCGCCACGATGTTCGAGGCCATCCGCACGTTCAAGGCGGTCACGACGATCGTCTCGGCCGCCGTGGAGGAGCAATATGGGTGACATGAACGCCGCACGACAGCCCGCCGACCGCCCCGCGCCCGCCGCCGGCCCCGACCCGGCCTCGCCGGTGGACGACCGGGCGCTGGACGAAGTGGTCGAGTACACCTCCGACCTGATCCGCCTCGACACCACCAACCGGGGCGGCGGTGACTGCCGCGAGCGCCCGGCCGCCGAGTACGTCGCCGAACGCCTCGCCGACACCGGCCTGGAGCCCGTCCTGCTGGAGCGGACCCCGGGCCGCACCAACGTCGTGGCCCGCATCGAGGGCACCGACCCGAGCGCCCCCGCGCTGCTGGTCCACGGCCACCTCGACGTGGTGCCCGCCGAGGCCGCCGACTGGAGCGTCCACCCGTTCTCCGGCGAGGTCCGCGACGGGGTGGTGTGGGGCCGCGGCGCCGTCGACATGAAGAACATGGACGCGATGGTGCTGGCGGTCGTACGGGCCTGGGCACGGGCCGGGATCCGGCCCCGGCGCGACATCGTGATCGCGTACACCGCCGACGAGGAGGACAGCGCCGTCGACGGCTCCGGCTTCCTCGCCGACCACCACCCCGGCCTCTTCGAGGGCTGTACGGAGGGCCTGAGCGAGTCCGGCGCGTTCACCGTGCACGCCGGACCCGGCACGGCCCTCTACCCGATCGCCGCCGGCGAGCGCGGCACCGGTTGGCTCAAGCTCACCGCCCACGGCACCGCCGGCCACGGCTCCAAGCCCAACCGGGCCAACGCCGTCAGCCGCCTGGCCGGGGCCGTCTCCCGGATCGGCGAGCACCAGTGGCCGGTCCGCCTCACCGCCACCGTCCGGGCCGCCCTCACCGAACTCGCCGCCGTGTACGGCATCGACGCCGACCCGAACGCCCCCGGCTTCGGCGCCGAGGACGTCGACCGGCTCATCGGCAAGCTGCCGCCGGAGGCCGCCCTGCTGGTCGGCGCGACCGTGCGCAACAGCGCCAACCCGACCATGCTGGAGGCCGGGTACAAGCTGAACGTCATCCCGGGCCACGCGACCGCGTACGTCGACGGGCGCATGGTGCCCGGCGGCGAGGACGAGTTCCGCGCCACCCTCGACCGGCTCACCGGACCCGACGTGGACTGGGACTTCCACCACCGCGAGGTGGCCCTCGAAGCCCCCGTCGACTCGTCGACGTACGCCGTCCTGCGCGCGGCCGTCGAGCGCTTCGACCCGGACGGGCACGTGGTGCCCTTCTGCATGGCGGGCGGCACCGACGCCAAGCAGTTCTCCCGACTGGGCATCACCGGCTACGGCTTCTCCCCGCTGCGCCTGCCGCCCGGCTTCGACTACTGGTCGCTCTTCCACGGCGTGGACGAACGCGTGCCCGTGGACGCCCTGCACTTCGGCGTCCGGGTCCTCGACCACGCGCTGCGCGCGCTGTAGCGCCGCCACCGCCGCGCCCCGCCGTCCGCCCCCCACGCCCGTCGGCGCAGACCGGAAGAGAGACGACAGACATGGTGCCCACCGGGCCGTACGGCAGCTGGCCCTCGCCGATCGACGCCGCCCTCGCCGCCTCCCTCGACGGCCGCCCCGAGTACCTCGGAACGGTCGGCGAGGAGGTCTGGTGGACCGCCCCGCGGCCGTCCGAGGGCGGCCGCCGCACCCTGGTGCGGCGGCGTACGGACGCCTTCGGCGCGGCGCGGGAGGAGCCGGTGCTCCCGCAGCCGTGGAACGTCCGCAGCCGGGTCGTCGAGTACGGCGGCACCCCGTGGGCCGCCGTCGCGCGCCCGGTCGGCGGACCGCTGCTGGTCTTCACCGAGTTCGCCGACCAGCGGCTGTACGCGTACGAGCCCGACGCCCCCGGCGCCTCGGCGGCGGCACCGGGCGCCTCCGGCACCTCCGGGGCCGCCGGGCCGCGCCCGCTGACCCCGCTCTCCCCGGTCGGCGGCGGGCTGCGCTGGGCCGATCCCGTCCTGTGTCCGGAGCGGGGCGAAGTGTGGTGCGTACTAGAGGAGTTCACCGGGCCCGGCCCCACCGACGTGCGGCGCGTGCTGGCGGCCGTACCGCTGGACGGATCGGCGGCCGAGGACCGCTCGACGATCCGCGAGCTGACCGACGACCGGCACCGGTTCACCACCGGCCCGCGGCTGTCGCCGGACGGCAGACGGGCGGCCTGGCTGGTGTGGGACCACCCGCGGATGCCCTGGGACGGCACCGAGCTCAAGGTCGCCGACATCACCCCCGAGGGGGAGTTCGGCACGGCGCGCACCGTGCTGGGAGGGCCCGAGGAGTCGGTGGCGCAGGTCGAGTGGGCGGCCGACGGCAGCCTGCTCGCGGTCAGCGACCGGGGCGGCTGGTGGAACCCGTACCGGGTCGAGCCCGCCGCCGGCACCGGGCCCGGCACCCCGGCGGGCAGCGGCGGCAAGGCGGTCAACCTGTGTCCCCGGGACGAGGAGTTCGGCGGGCCGCTGTGGAAGACCGGGCTGCGCTGGCTGGCGCCGCTGGCCGGCGGCCTGGTCGCGGTCCTGCACGGGCAGGGCTCCTCGGTGCTGGGCGTCCTCGACCCGGAGACCGGCGACCTCGTCGACGCGGCCGGGCCCTGGACCAACTGGGCCCCCACCCTCGCCGTGTGCGGCTCCAGGGTCGTCGGGGTGGCCGCCAGCCCGCGCAGCGGGTACGAGGTCGTCGAGCTCGACACCGTCACCGGGCGGGCCCGGGTGATCGGCGCCGCGGCCACCGACCCGGTCGACCCGGCCTACTACCCCGAGCCGCAGAGCCGTACGTTCTACGGCCCGGACGACCGCGAGATCCACGCCCACGTCTACCCGCCGCACAACCCGGTGCGCGCCGCGCCGGCCGACGCCCTGCCGCCGTACGTGGTGTGGGCGCACGGCGGCCCCACGGCCCACGTGGAGCCGGTGCTGGACCTGCACATCGCGTACTTCACCTCCCGGGGCATCGGCGTGGCCGAGGTCAACTACGGCGGCTCCACCGGGTACGGGCGGGCCTACCGCGAGCGGCTGCGCGAGCAGTGGGGCGTCGTCGACGTGGAGGACTGCGCCGCGGTGGCGCGGGCCCTGGCCGCCGAGGGCACGGCCGACCCGGACCGGCTCGCGGTCCGCGGCGGGAGCGCCGGGGGCTGGACCACGGCCGCCTCCCTGGCCGGCACGGACGTCTACGCCTGCGGGACGATCAAGTACCCGGTGCTGGACCTGGTCGGCATCGGGGAGGAGACCCACGACCTGGAGTCCCAGTACCTGACCGGCCTCGCCGGGCCACCGCAGACCCTGGCGGCGCGCTGTCGCCAGCGCTCGCCGCTGGGACGGGCGGACCGGATCTCGGTCCCGTTCCTGCTGCTCCAGGGTCTGGACGACGCCGTCTGCCCGCCGTCGCAGGCCGAGCGGTTCCTGGCGGCGGTCGAGGGCCCGGAGGGCCAGGAGGGGCGGCCGGTGCCGCCGCACGCGTACCTGGCCTTCGAGGGCGAGGGGCACGGGTTCCGGCGGGCCGAGACCATGGTCCGGGCGCTGGAGGCGGAACTGTCCCTGTACGCGCAGGTGTTCGGGTTCGAGCGGGACGACATCCCGGTGCTGCGGTTGCGGAAGTGACCGCCGCGGGCCGGTTAGCCTGGCCTCATGTCCGATCTCTTGATCGCCCGGGGCGCCCGGGCGGTGCTGCGCCGCTACCGGCTGGAGGACGGCGCCGAGTTCACCGCGCGGGTCCGCGAGAGCCGTGAGCTGCACCGTCCGTGGCTGTTCCCGCCGGAGACGGTCGAGGCGTACGAGGAGTACGCGAAGCGGGTGATCGCCGACGACACGAGGGTCGGGTTCCTGGTGTGCGAGCCGGCGGCGGACGGCACGGCCCTCGGGCCCATCGCCGGCTTCATCAACATCAACAACATCGTGCGGGGCGGGTTCCAGAACGGGGCGCTCGGTTACGGCGCCTTCGCGCACGCGGCCGGCCGGGGGCTGTTCGCCGAGGCCATGGAACTGGTCGTCGACCACGCGTTCGGGCCGCTCGGCCTGCACCGCCTGGAGGCCAACATCCAGCCCGGCAACGCCGCCTCCCGCGCCCTCGTGCGGGGCCGCGGCTTCCGCCGGGAGGGCTTCTCGCCGGACTTCCTGCGCATCGACGGCGCCTGGCGCGACCACGAGCGGTGGGCGCTCACGCAGGAGATGCGCGCGGCGCGGCGGGCGGGCGGACCTCCGCGCAGTCCGGTTGCCCTCGACAGCACCGCTCGCACGAACACCCCCACCTGACCGGGCCCACATCCTTGGCGGTGCCGGTGGGTCCCGTGGTGTGTGGGGGAGGCGCTTGAGCCGGTATGGCAGGCTGGTCCGGAGGCAGGCCCGGGCCTGGGGTGGCCGAAGGCCAGGGGCGGAGC
>NZ_JBIVNX010000090.1:0-16310 GCF_044753805.1 Streptomyces sp. NPDC093225 | reverse complement strand
GCCCTGGCCTTCGGCCACCTCCGGCCCGGGCCTGCCTCCGGACCAGCCTGCCATGGCGCCTCAAGAGGCTGCCCCACACACCACGGGGCGGCCTGACGGGGCTTCGGGTGGTTCGCGGAGTGGGCGCGAGGGCAACGTCGTGGACCGGCCGGGACGTGACCGGTGGACCTGTTCCCCGAAGCGGTCGACGCTGCTTCGGTGGGAGTTCAACTCCCGTTCAGGGATGGGCGGGAGCCTGTCCGCCGTCGTCCCCAGGGGATTCCCTCGCGAGGGGGTCCCGTCCACGCGCACGCGTCCCCACAAGGAGAACCGATGCCGCTCAGCCGCAGGGAATTCGCCGCCCGGTCCGCCGCCGCCGGCGCCGCCGTCGCACTCACCGGCACGGTGGGCGCCCTGGCCACCGCCCCCGGAGCTCTCGCCGCGGAACAGACCGAGGAGGACGGCCGTCACTGCGAGCCCGGTTACGGTCCGCTCGTCCCCGACCCGGCGGGCCTCCTCGCGCTGCCGGCGGGCTTCTCGTACCGCGTCATCACGCACAGCGGCGTCACCCGCCTGGAGAGCGGTGAGTTCACTCCCTCCAACCACGACGGCACGGCCACCTTCGAGGGGCACCGCGGCGTCACCCTCCTCGTCAACAACCACGAGCTGAAGGGGCCGCGCTCGCTGTGGCCGCGCCCGGTGCCGCTCACCGAGGGCCTCGTGTACGACCCGGCCGCCGCGGGCGGCTGCACGGTGGTGGAGGTCCGTCGCGGCGGCGAGGTGGCCGAGTGGGTCGGCATCGCCGGCACGTCGACCAACTGCGCGGGCGGTCGTACCCCCTGGGGCACCTGGCTCACCTGCGAGGAGACCGAGGACCTGGCCGGCAAGAACGGCATGACCAAGGACCACGGCTACGTGTTCGAGGTGGACCCGGCCGACCGCCGCGCCAACCTGGACCCGCAGCCGGTCAAGGCCTTCGGCCGCTACGCCCACGAGGCCGTGGTGATCGACCCCAGGTCCGGACACGCCTACCTCACCGAGGACGCCTCCGGCCCGAACGGCCTGCTCTACCGCTGGGTGCCGCCGACCGGCTTCCGGCACGGCCGCGGGAAGCTGCGCACCCTGGCCGCCGACGCCGGCGTGCTCCAGGCGCCCAAGTGCTATGACAGCGCGGGCCGGTTCGTGGACGACCTCTCGCGGGCCACCGCCATCGGCACCGTCTACGGCGTCGACTGGGTCGACGTACCGGACCGCGACGCCCGGAAGACCTCGGTGCGCAAGCAGTTCGCGGAGGGGCAGGTCACCCGCGCGCGGAAGCTGGAGGGCATGTGGTGGGCGGACGGGGGCACGTACTTCGTGTCGTCGTACGCGCGCGAGGAGAGCCCCGGTGCGCCGCACGACGGGCAGGTGTGGTTCTACGACCCCAAGCGGCGCACGGTGCGCCTGGTCGTGCTGATCGGCGTGAACGCCGACCCGGCGGCGGAGGGCTCCTTCGACGGTCCCGACAACATCACGGTCTCCCCGTACGGCGGCCTGATCATCGCCGAGGACGGTGAGGGACTGCAGCACCTCTTCGGGGCGACCGAGACCGGGAGGACCTACCCGCTGGCGCGCAACGAGCTGAACATCGGCACCGCGGAGGACCCGGAGTACTCCGAGTTCACCGGCGTCTGCTTCTCGCCCGACGGGCGCACGCTGTTCGCCAACATCCAGGACCCGGGCATCATGCTGGCGATCACCGGTCCATGGCGCCGACGGGCTCAGCTTCCGCGCTGACCCCTGCGGCCCATTCCCCCAGGAGGAACTCGTACGCCTCCGAGGGCCAGTCCTCCCCCTGCCCGCTGGTCTCCACGAGCAGCCGTATCGCCTCGTTCGCCTCGGCGGCGGACGGGCGGGCGGGACCCGTGGGCGGGGGAGTCGTGTACATGCGTTCAAGGCTACGGGCGGGCACTGACAGCGACCTCCGATTTACCGATGGGATGTGTCACGTCGGGCCCGCCCGGAGCTCAAAGTGCCTGCGCTGCGGGCTTGACCATGCCTCGCACTGTGCGGGACTTCACAAACTCGCCCATGGCCGTCATCTCCCACTCGCCGGTGAACTGCTTGATCAGCTTGGCCATCATCACGCCGGTCTGGGGCTCGGCGTGCGTGAGGTCGAAGCGGACCAGCTCCTCGCCGGTGGCGCCGTCGATGAGGCGGCAGTAGGCCTTGGCGACCTCGGTGAACTTCTGGCCGGAGAAGGAGTTGACGGTGAAGACGAGGCCGGTGGCCTCGGCCGGCAGCCGGCCGAGGTCGACCGTGATCACCTCGTCGTCACCGGCGCCCTCGCCCGTGAGGTTGTCGCCGGAGTGCTTGACGGAGCCGCCGAGGATGGTGAGCCGGCCGAAGTAGCAGCTGTCCAGGTGGTTGCGCTGCGGGCCGTACGCGATGACCGAGGCGTCGAGGTCGATGTCGCGGCCGCGGAAGGCGGGCTCCCAGCCGAGGCCCATCTTGACCTGGGAGAGGAGCGGGCGGCCGCCCTTGACCAGGGACACGGTCTGGTTCTTCTGGAGGCTGACCCGGCCCTTGTCGAGGTTGATCTTTCCGGTGGGGGCGGGGGCCGCGGCCGCCGGTTCCGGGGCCGGTGCTCCCGCGGGGGGCGGCGGAGTGCCCCAGGCGGGGGTGGGCGGGGGAGTGGCCGGGGTGGGCGAGGTGCCCCATGCGGGGGCGGGCGGTGCCGGCGGTGCGGTAGGCGCCGGTGGCGCGGCCGGTGCCGCCGGGGGAGCGGGCGGTGCGGGTGCCGGGGGGACCGGCGCGGCCTGCGGGGCCGCCGCGGGCGCGTCGTCGACCGTCACGCCGAAGTCGGTGGCGATGCCCGCCAGCCCGTCGGCGTACCCCTGACCGACCGCGCGGACCTTCCAGGCGCCGGCGCGCAGGTAGACCTCCACGACCACGAGCGCCGTCTCCGTGCCCAGCCGGGGCGGGGTGAAGGTGGCGATGACGCTGCCGTCGTCCGCGTTGCGGACGGTGGCGGTGGGCTCGATGCCCTGGAACGTCTGGCCGGCCGCGTCCGGGCTGGCCGTGACCACGATCTTCTCGATGCCCGGCGGCACCGCCGACGTGTCCACCGTGATCGCGTCGGGCGCGGCACCGCCGCCGGACCGGTAGCTGACGCCGGGCCCGGAGGGCTGGTTGTAGAAGATGAAGTCGGCGTCGGAGCGGACCTTGCCGTTCGCGGCGAGGAGCAGTCCCGACACGTCCAGGCGCACCGGAGCGGCCACGTCCACCGTCACGCGGACGGTGTTCAGCGGCAGGTTCGAGCCAGGGGTCATAGCGGTCATGCCAGGTCAACGACCGAGTGGGCTTTGCCGTTCCCTTACTCGCGGTGAGCTTCGGGGGAATTCCCGGTTCCGGGAGGGGGTGGGGCGGGGGAGGCGGGTGCGTGCGTGCCGGGTGCGAGGTGGCGGCCGGGGCGGGCGGGTGCGGGCCGCGGCGCCGTCAGCGGCGGTTGCGCGGGTGGTTGCGGGCGACGCGCTCGTTGCCGAACTTGTACGCGCCGGTCCACCGCGCCATCACCAGCTGGGCGTCCCCCGACTCCACCTCGGCGAGGAACTTCGTGGCGCGACCGCCCCGCAGGGTCCCGGCCGCCCGGCCCCGATGGGTGATGACGACGGTCCCGTCGCCGCGCTGTTCGTACGTGAATCCGAAAGGCTGTGGCATGCGGCCAGCTTCGCCCGCCCCGGTGTGCGCGGCAACGCATTTCCGGGACGGGCGCGGTGAGGGGACCTCAGGAGGCCTCGGGCCGCCCGTCCACCCGGCGCGGCAGCCCCAGCGGGTTGGCCTCGCGCAGCTCCGCGGGGAGCAGCGCGTCCGGCACGGACTGGTAGGCCACCGGCCGGAGCCAGCGCTCGACGGCCGTGCCGCCGACGGAGGTGGAGTGCGAGGTGGCCGCGGGGTACGGGCCGCCGTGGTGCTGGGCCGGGGCCACGGCCACGCCGGTGGGCCAGCCGTTCACCACGACCCGGCCGGCCAGTGCCGTGACCTGGGCGACCAGTTCCGCCGCGGGTCCGTCGCCGCAGGCCGTCTCGGCGGCGGAGAGCTGGAGCGTGGCGCTCAGGTTGCCGGCCAGCCGGGTCAGCACCGCGGTGGCCTCGGCCTGGTCGGCGTACCGGGCGAGGACCGTGAGGGGCCCGAAGCACTCCTCCAGCAGGAGCTCGTGCGGGCCCTCGGCGGCCAGGTGCCGGGCGGGTACGGAGAGGTAGCCGGCACCGACCCCGTGCTCGCCCGCCGCACCGGCCGCCACCGGGGCCGTGACCTCGGGGAGCGCGGCCCGCTCGCGCACGCCCGCGACGAAGCTCTCGCGCATGCGGAGGTCGAGCAGCACGCCCGGCCCGGTCTCGCCGACCGCCTTGGCGAGCGCGGCGGCCAGCCGGTCCCCGTCCGCGCCCTCGGGTACGAGGACGAGGCCGGGCTTCACGCAGAACTGGCCCATTCCCAGCGTCATCGCGCCGGCCAGCCCGGCGCCGATCTCCTCGGCGCGCTCGGCGGCCGCCGCGGGGGTGACCACGACGGGGTTGAGGGAGCCGAGCTCACCGTGGAAGGGGATCGGCACGGGCCGTGCGGCGGCGGCGTCGAACAGTGCCCGGCCGCCCCGGACGGAGCCGGTGAACCCGGCGGCCGCGACCAGCGGGTGGCGGATGAGCTCCAGACCCGCGTCGAAGCCGTGGACCAGGCCCACGACCTCGGCCGGCAGTCCCGTCTCGACCGCGGCGCGGCGCAGCAGGTCTGCGCAGAGTTCCGAGGTGGCCGGGTGGTCGGGGTGCGCCTTGACGACGACGGGGCAGCCGGCGGCGAGGGCGCTGGCGGTGTCGCCGCCCGGTACGGAGAAGGCGAGCGGGAAGTTGGAGGCGGCGTACACGGCGACGGCGCCGAGCGGCACCTTGTAGCGGCGCAGCTCGGGGCGCGGCGGCGACAGGGACGGGTCCGCGCGGTCGATGCGGACGTCGAGGTAGGCGCCCTCCTCGACGGCGTCGGCGAACTCCCGCAGCTGGTACGTCGTACGGGCGAGCTCACCGGTCAGGCGGGCCGCACCGAGGGCCGTCTCGGCGTCGGCCGCCGCGACCACCCGGTCCGCGGCGCCGTCGAGCCGATCGGCGGCGGCGCGGAGGAAGGCGATGCGCACGGTGCGGTCGGCGAGGGCGCCGCGGGTCGCGTGGGCGGCGCGTACGGCCGCGTCCACCTCCTGGGCTGTGGCCTCCACCGCAACCTGATCGAGTCGCTTCCCGGTGCGGGGGTCCACGCTCCAGACTGGGGTTGCTGCCATCGCGGCCTGCCTCCAAAATGTCCGTTCAGTATTCTGAACATCGTTCCCGTATGTGAACGGATTGCATATGCTGCGGACTCTATTTCCGTGCGCTCCGCGTTGACAAGTGGCGGCGCGGGGTCGCGGGACGTGGGCCGGGACGATGGCGAGCAGAGGGGCGAAGGGCGCATGACGACAGTCGAGTCCGGGGCGGCACCGGTCAAGTCCGCGGTGCGGACGGTGGTGTTGCTGGAGTGGTTCGCGGCCCGGCCCGGGCTGCACAGCCTGGCCGCCGTGCAGGAGGGCACCGGATTCCCCAAGTCCAGCCTCTACATGCTCCTGCGGACGCTGGTCGACCTCGGGTGGGTGGAGACCGACGCCGCCGGCACGCGCTACGGCATCGGCGTACGGGCCCTGCTCGTCGGCAACTCGTACATCGACGGCGACGAGGTCGTCGCGGCCGCCCGGCCCGCCCTCGACCGGCTCTCGGACGACACCACCGAGACCATCCACCTGGCGCGGCTGGACGGGGCCAGCGTGGTGTACCTGGCCACCCGGCAGTCCCAGCACTTCCTGCGGCCGTTCACCCGGGTCGGGCGGCGGTTGCCCGCGTACTCGACGGCGCTGGGCAAGGCGCTGCTCGCCACGCACACCGACGAGCAGGTGCGCAGGCTGCTGCCCGAGCGGCTGGAGCCGGTCACCGAGCACACCATCACCGACCGGGAGCGGCTGATCGAGGAGCTGGCGCTGGTGCGCGAGCAGGGGTACGCCGTCGACCGCGAGGAGAACACCCTCGGGCTGCGCTGCTTCGGCGTGGCCGTGCCGTACCGGACGCCGGCGCGGGACGCGATCAGCTGCTCGGTGCCGGGGGCCCGGCTGACGCCCGAACGCGAACGGCTCATCAGGCAGGCGCTGTTCGAGGCGCGCGACCGACTGGCGCTGGCCACCCGGATGCTCTGACGCCCTCGGCCCCGTGGAGGGAGGCGCGGGGCAGGGGCCGCGGGGTGGGCATCGCGGATTCGGGCTGCGGGACGGGCGGAGCGGGCCGCCGGGTGGAGGGGGTCTCCCCCGTGCGGGGGAGGCGGTTCCCCGTCGCGGGGGACGTGGTGGGGAGGGGGCGGGCGGGATCGTGGGCTCATGACCGCACGAACCGCTCACCTGTCCCCGGCCGTGTCCCCGACGGCCTTCCGCCTCTCTCCCGCACGGGTGCGCCTGCGGGCCCTCGGGCTCGCCGCGACGCTCCCCTACCTCGCGCTCAAGGCCGCCTGGCTGGCGGGCAGCCGCATCGGCATACCCGAAGGCAGCGTGCTGCGCGAGCCCGGCCCGTTCTTCCTCATCGCCAACGCGGTGACCATGCTGATGGACGCCACCCTGGTCCTCCTGCTCCTCGTCCTCACCACGTCGTGGGGGACCCGGGTGCGGTCATGGCTGCTCACCGTGCCGGTGTTCCTCGCGAGCGGGCTGCTCACGCCCATCGCCATAGCCTTTCCGGCGCAGTTGGTGACCCGGATCGGCGACGGCGGGGCCGCGGAGCGGGCCCACCGGGCGGCGGAGCCGTTCCTGGACGAATGGGTGTTCACCGTCGTCTACGTCGGCTTCGGGATCCAAGCGCTCGTCCTGGCCTGCCTGTTCGTGCCGTACGCACGAGAGCGCTGGGGCGGACTGTGGAGAGGTGCCCCGTGGGCGGCCGGCCGTGTGGAGCGCGCGGCGGCCGCGCTCGCCACGGCGACCGGTCTGGCGGTGGCCGCGCTGCTGGGGTCCTGGACCTTCGGCGGCACCGCAGGCCTGAGCGCGGCGGCGGAGCAGGCGCACAAGTCGGTGGAGACCGCGGTGGTGTCCGGCACGCACGCGCTGACCGCCCTCGCGGCGGTGGCCGGCGGGCTCCTGCTGGTGCACGCGCCCCGCTGGGGCATACGGGCGGCGCGGCTGCCGCTGGCCGTTGCGTGGATCGGCGCGTCGGCTTCCCTGGGCTGGGGCGGCTGGCTGATGATCGCCGCGCTCGGAGCGGGTGATCCGGCGAAGGACGTCACCTACGTCATGTACCTGACCTACGCTGGTCAGATGATCACCGGACTGCTGGTGGCGGG
This sequence comes from Streptomyces sp. NPDC093225, assembly GCF_044753805.1. NCBI lineage: Bacteria > Bacillati > Actinomycetota > Actinomycetes > Kitasatosporales > Streptomycetaceae > Streptomyces > Streptomyces sp. NPDC093225. Next base: position 8,963 of record NZ_JBIVNX010000090.1, on the reverse strand, counting down.
CGTCCTCACCCGCCGGCTCACCGCACGTGGGCTCACCGCCCGTCGGCCCACCGTCCGCCGCGCCGCGTGAGGGTCCTGTTCGGGCGCGCGGCCCGGGGCCGCTGGGTCCACCTGGTCCTCGGTGGCGCCCTCCTGATGCCGTACTTCCTGCTCGCCTCCGTGCTGCTCAGTGTGGTCAGGCCCGGGCACCGGTCCGTGTTCGGGTCGGGGCCGGAGCTGCTCACGGTGTACGCCACGGCGCTGCCCCTGGTGGCGGTCAGCGGGGTGTTCGCCCTGGTCCGGCCCATGTCGGCGGGGGCGGTGCGGGCCATGTGCGGGGTGCCGGGCGCGCTGCTGGCCGAGGGGCCCGCCCGCTCGCGGCCGGCCCGGCTGCGGACCGCGGCCTGGTGGACCCTGCACCTCGGGCTGGGGGCGGTGATCAGCGGCATGAGTCTGGCGGTGCCGCCGATGGCGCTGGTGCTCCTGGGTACCCCGTTCTTCCCGGCGCTGCGGGACCCGGAGCTGGCGCTCTGGGAGGGGTTCCGGACGATGCCGGGGATGCTCACGGCGCCGCTGGCCGGGCTGGCCCTGCTGGCGGCCCTCGCCGCGTGCGCGGCCGCCGCCGGGGCGCTGCTGGCGCGCCTGGCGCCGGTGCTGTTGGGCCCCACCCCGGCCGATCGGCTCGCGGCGGCCGAGGAACGGGCGGCGGACCTGGCGGTGCGCAACCGGCTGGCGCGGGAGCTGCACGACTCGGTGGGGCACGCGCTGAGCGCGGTCACCCTCCAGGCGAGCGCCGCCCGCCGCGTGCTGGACTCCGATCCGGCGTTCGTGCGGGAGGCGCTGGCCGCCATCGAGGACACGACGCGGCGCACGGTCGGCGAACTGGACGCAGTGCTGGGGCTGTTGCGGGACGGGGACGAGACGGCCGGGTCCACGGCTCCCGCGCCGACGCTCGCCGCCGACCTGGAGGGTCTGCTGGCCCGTACCCGGGCGGGCGGCGTCGAGGTGGTGGACCGGCAGGACCCCGGGCGGGCCGCGGACTGGGAGCGGCTGCCCGCGATCGCGTCGCGGGAGGCCTACCGGATCGTGCAGGAGGGTCTGAGCAACGCGCTCAAGCACGGCACCGGCCCGGTGCGGCTGAGCATCGCGGTACGGGACGAGAGCGAACTGGAGATCACGATGACCAATCCGTGCGCGGGGAGCGGGCAGGGCGGCGAAGCCGTCGCCCTCGGGGCGGTGGCCCTGGCGAGCGGGGCCGACCGGAGCGCCGGGACCGTCGGTACTGCGGGGGCCGCGGGGACCGTGGGCCTCGGCGGCGTGGCGGCGGGAGCCCGGGCCGTCGGCGCCCAGGCCTTCGGTGCCCGGTCCGGGCGGGGGCGGGGCGGGCGCGGGCTGACGGGCATAGCCGAGCGGGCCGCGCTGCTCGGCGGCCGGGCCGAGGCCGGAGCGGTCGACGGCACCTGGCGGCTGCGCGCCGTCCTGCCGCTGGCGGGTCCGGCGGGGGAGTCCCGGTGAGCGCCATCCGGGTCGTCCTCGCCGACGACGAGCGCATGGTCCGCACCGCACTGCGGGTCATCCTCGACGCCGAAGCGGGCATCGAGGTGGTGGGGGAGGCGGCGACCGGCGCCGAGGCGGTCTCGGTGGTGCGCGCGCTGCGCCCCGACGTGGTGCTGATGGACGTGCGCATGCCCGACATCGACGGGATCCGGGCCACCGAGCAGATCCTCGCCACCCTGGCGGACCCGCCGCGGATCGTGGTGGTGACCACCTTCGAGAACGACGCCTACGTGTACGACGCGCTGCGCGCGGGAGCGGCCGGGTTCCTCCTCAAGCGGGCCGACCCGGACGAGCTGATCGGCGCCGTCCGGCTGGTGGCTCGGAGCGACTCGCTGCTCTTCCCCGCGGCCGTGCGCGGCCTGGCGGCCGAGCACGCGCGGCGCTCTCCGGCGCCCCCGCCGTGGGCGGCGCGGCTCACCGACCGCGAGGGTGACGTGCTGCGTCTGATGGCGAAGGGGATGTCGAACACCGAGATGAGCGAGTGCCTCGGGGTCGGCCCGGCCACCGTCAAGACGCACGTGGCCGCGGTGCTCGCCAAGACCGGCTCCCGTGACCGCACCCAGGCGGTGATCGCCGCGTACGAGTCGGGCTTCATCACCCCGGGCTGACCGCGGAGCCGGCCGTCCACCGGGTTCCGCCGGGTTGAAGATGAGGAAATGCTGAGAACCCGGCCACAAGCGGGGCAGAACGGAACGCCCCGGCCGGTTCCCGCGTCCCTCAGAGGGATGAACAAGACGATCAGGCGTGCGTCGGTCTTCTGTCTGCTGCTGGTGCTGGCCCTGCTGGTGCGGGTCACCTGGGTGCAGGCGTACGAAGGCAAGGCCCTCGCGGACAACACGAACAACCGCCGGACGAAGATCGCCCAGTACGCGGCACCACTCGGGAACATCATCGTCGGCGGCAAGGCCATCACCGGATCGAAGCGGGTGGACGCGGGCGACTTCGCGTACAAGCGCACGTACACCGACGGCGGGCTGTACGCGCCGGTCACCGGGTACAGCTCGCAGGTCTACGGTGCGACCCAGTTGGAGAAGCTCTACCAGGAGGTCCTCAACGGCACGGACAGCCGGCTGAAGAACCCGCTCGACGCCCTCACGGGCAAGCGGGCCGAACCCGGCAACGTGCTGACGACCATCGACCCCGAGGTCCAGAAGGCCGGCTACGAGGCGCTCGAGGGCAAGACCGGCGCGGCCGTCGCGATCGACCCCGCCACCGGCGAGGTGCTCGCCGTCGTGAACACGCCCTCGTACGACCCGGGCCGGATCGCCGGCAGCAACGACGGCGCGGCCTGGAAGGAGCTCAGCGCCGAGGACGGCAAGGCCATGGTCAACCGCGCGCTGCGCCAGCCGCTGGCCCCGGGCTCCACGTTCAAGCTCGTCACCGCCGCGGCGGCGCTGGAGAACGGCCTGTACGACTCCGTCGACACGCCGACCGACAGCCCCGACCCCTACACCCTCCCCGGCACCCGGACGGTCCTCGAGAACGAGAACAAGTCCGCGCCCTGCAAGAACGCCACCCTGCGCACGGCCATGCGCTACTCGTGCAACAACGTGTTCGCGCACATCGCGTACGAGCTGGGCCAGGACAAGATGCGGGACATGGCCGAGAAGTTCGGCTTCAACGACGAGAAGCAGGACATCCCGGTGCGGGCCTACCCGAGCGTCTACCCGTCCCGGAAGGCCTCGCCCGACCTGGTCGCCCAGTCCGGCATCGGTCAGTTCGACGTCACCGCCACCCCGCTGCAGATGGCGATGGTCGCCGCGACCATCGAGAACGGCGGCAAGCAGGTCGCCCCGCACATGGTCTCCGAGGTCACCGACTCCGGGGGCGGCGTGCTGGAGAGCTTCAAGGACCCCGGGAGCAAGCAGGTGATCAGCGAGCGGACCGCGGAGCTCCTGCGCGAGACCATGAAGACCGTGGTCGAGGAGGGCGGCGGTGGCAACGCCAAGGTCCCCGGCGCCGAGGTCGGCGGCAAGACCGGCACCGCGCAGCACGGCGTGAACAACAGCAAGAAGCCGTACGCCTGGTTCACCGCGTACGGGACCAAGGGCGGCAAGCAGGTCGCCGTGGCCGTGATCATCGAGAACTCGGACACCGACCGCTCCGAGATCGCCGGCGGCAGGTTGGCCGCCCCGGTGGCCCAGAAGATGATGGCCGCGGCCCTAGGGGCGTAGGTCGTCGACCCCGCCCGGGCGCCCGTCGGTTCCGCTCCGGTGCCTCGGCAGCCCGGTGCGGCGGTGCCTCGACGTCCTGACGCCTCGACGTCCCGGTGCCTCAAAGGTGCTGCGTCGTAGGGGCGTTGGGCCGGGCGGCGGAGGTGGTCGGTGTGGCGGACGGCCTGCCGCGGTCGGGAACCGCGGGGGCGCGGGGCGCGTTCCCCTTGTCATGATCAGAACCGCCCGACCGGCAGACCTCGATCCGATCGCCGTCCTCCACACCAGGGCGCGCGCCACGTACTACGCGGGCCGCATACCCGAGGAGGCCTACCTCGGCGAGGCCGAGCTGGCCCGGACGCGCGAGGGCTGGGCCCGGGCCATCGACCGCGTCGACGGCGCCGTGCTCTGCGCCGAGCGCGACGGCGCCCTCGTCGGCGTCGCCGCCTTCCGGCCCGACGAGGGCGCCATGATCCTCACCCAGCTGCACGTCCACCCCGACCACTGGCGCCACGGGATCGGTCGCACCCTGCACGCGGCCTGCCTCGACGCCTGGCGCGGCACCGGCGTCGACCGCGTCCGCCTGGAGGTCTACGAGCACAACCTGCGCGCCCAGGCCTTCTACGCCGCCCAGGGCTGGCGGTCCGAGGCCCCCGACGCCCCCCGGACGGGCTCGCACCTGACCCTGTGGCTGGACGTGACGCGCGCCACGGAATGAGGCGGCGGCCGGAGCGGTTGACCTCCCAGGCGGAGGCGACCCCTCCGCGCGCGTCCGTACGGGCGCCGCCCCTCGAACCGGGAGAAGAGAAGGAACGTGCGCGTCGAGATCTGGTCGGACATCGCATGCCCGTGGTGCTACATCGGTAAGGCCCGCTTCGAGAAGGGCCTGGCCGCCTTCGCGCACCGGGACGAGATCGAGGTCGTGCACCGTTCCTTCGAGCTCGACCCGCGGGCCCCGAAGGGCGTGACCGGGCCGGTCGTCGAGATGCTGGCCAAGAAGTACGGCCGCACGGTCGACGAGGCGCGCGGCATGGAGGAGCACGTCGCCGCCGCCGCGCGTGCCGAGGGCCTCGCGTACGTCACCGAGGGCCGCGACAACGGCAGCACCTTCGACATCCACCGCCTGCTCCACCTGGCCGCCGCCCACGGGCGCCGGGACGCGCTGCTGGACCTCGCCTACCGGGCCAACTTCGCCGAGGAGCGCTCGGTGTTCGACCCCGAGGTGCTGATCGCGCTCGCGGTCGAGGCCGGCCTCGACGAGGCCGAGGCGCGCGCGGTGCTGGCCGACGGGACGGCGTACGCCGACGAGGTCCGGGCCGACGAGCGCGAGGCGGCCGAACTCGGCGCCAACTCCGTGCCGTTCTTCGTCCTCGACCGACGCTTCGGGGTGTCCGGCGGCCAGCCGGCCGAGGTGTTCACGCGCGCGCTCGAGCAGGCCTGGCAGGGGCGCGAGCTCGTCGCGGAGACGCCGGCCGGCGAGGCCTGCGACCCGGACGGGGCCTGCGCGGTTCCGCAGGCGTGAGGTGGTCCCGCGGGCGGGCGTGAGGTGGTCCCGCGGGTGTGAGGTGGTCCGGTGGCTCGGCGGGCGCTGCGGGCAAATATAAGTGATTGCTTGAGATCTTATGCAAAACTCACCAATGGACTTTGAGGTCTGATCGTCGCAGAGTGAGCGCATGAAGCGACTCGAGCGACCTTCCCTTGCCGACGTGACCCGCGCGGAGTTCGCGCACACCACCACCTACCTGAACACGGCCACCTGCGGCGTACTGCCGCGTCGGGCCGTCGCGGCGGTGCGCGACCTGGCCGAGGCGGCCGGAGCCGGCAGGCCGGAGGGCTTCGGCAGCTGGGAGGCCGTGGCGTCGGCGCGGGAGGTCTTCGGGCGCCTGACGGGAGTCCCGGCGGGACGGGTGGCGGTGGCCTCGGCGGTCTCCACCCTCGTCGGCCTGATCTCGGCCTCCCTGCCCGCCGGGGCCGAAGTCCTCCTCCCCGAAGGCGAGTTCGCGTCCGTCATCAACCCCTTCGCGCTGCGGCCCGACCTCAAGACCCGGTACGCGCCACTGGAGGGGCTCGCCGACGCGGTGCGACCGGGGACCGCGCTGGTGGCGCTGAGCGCCGTACAGTCCGCCGACGGGCGGATCGCGGACCTGGACGCCGTCCGGCGGGCATCGACCGCCCACGGCGCGCGGATGCTGGTCGACGCCACGCAGGCGGTGGGCTGGCTGCCCTTCGAGGCCGGGCGGTACGACTACACGGTGACCGGCGGCTACAAGTGGCTGCTGGGCATGCGCGGGGTCGCCTACCTCACCGTCACCGAGGAGGCGCAGGAGTCGCTGCTGCCGCTGCACGCGGGGTGGGTGGCGGCCGAGTCGATCTGGGAGGCCACGTACGGGCCCATGCGGGCGCTCGCCGCCGACGCGCGGCGCTTCGACGAGTGCCCGGCCTTCGTCGCCTTCCACGCGGCGGCGGCCTCGCTGGCGCTGCTGGAGTCCGTGGGCGTGGCCGCCGTGCACGCCCACAACACCGCCCTGGCGGCGCGGTACCGGGACGGGCTGGCCGCCCTCGGCCACGTGCCGGTGGCCGCGGGCGGCTCCGCGATCGTCTCGGTGCCCGGCCTCGGCGGCCGCCAGGCCGCCCTGGGGGCGGCGGGCGTGTTCACGGCCGACCGCGCCGGTGCGCTGCGTGCCGCCTTCCACTTCTACAACACCGTGGATGACGTCGACCGGTTGTTGGGGGGCCTTGCGGCTTGAGTTGGGGGCGCGGTGGGCGGGTGGGCGGGTGGGTGGGGGCTGGGTTCGGTGGGTTCGGTGGGTGTGTGGGTTGGGGTGGGTCAGGTCGTCCAGGCCGCCGTGGCAGCGGCTACGGCGGGGGCCGGGTCCGCGCCGAGGGCGGTGGCCAGGGCGGTCAGGGAGGTCGTGACCGCGGAGAGGGTCGCGGCCGGACCGTAGTGGTTGACGCGCAGCATCGTGGCCGCGAGTGCGCCGCCGCCGGCCGTCAGCGGCGCGTCCGGCTCCGCGACCAGCGCCTTCGCGGTGACCGCGGTGGCGTCCAGTCCGGGCCCGACCCGCAAGGTCGAGGCCACGGGTGCGGCCGCAGCGGGGGAGCCGACGTACGGTGCGAGGCCCGGCAGCAGCACCGCGCCGGCCCGCACCGCCGCGGCCGCCGCCGCGTGCCGCCGCATCACCGCGGCCGGCCCCTCCGTCGCGATCCGGTCCAGGCACGCCTCCAGTGCGAGCATCTCCAGCTGCGCCGGTGCGTGCAGCAGCGCCGTGCGGCCGCCGTCGATCCACCGCTCCTTCCAGTCCAGCAGGGACAGGTAGGAGCGGCGGGGGGCTGCGGGGTTGGCCGCGAAGCGCGCCCAGGCCCGCTCGCTCACCGACACCGCCGAGACGCCCGCCGGCCCGCCCATCGCCTTCTGCGCGCCGATCACGCACAGGTCCACGCCCCAGGCGTCCGGTAGCAGCGGCTCCGCGCCGACCGACGCCACCGCGTCCAGCATGAACAGCGCGCCGTGGGACCGTACGACCTCGCCGATCGCGGCGACCGGGTTGGTGTTCCCCGTCGCCGCCTCCGCGTGCACCAGCGAAACGAAGTCGATCTCCGGGTGCGCCGACAGTGCGGCGTCCACCTGCTCGGCGCTCACCGCGCTGTCGAAGGGCACCACCAGGTCGACCACCCGTGCCCCGGCGTCCCGCAGCCAGCCGCCGAAGGTGTTGCCGTAGGGGCCGGTGACGACGTTCAGCGCCGACGAACCGGGGCGTGCGCCCGAGCGGATGCAGCCCTCCAGCGGCAGCAGCGCCTCGCCCTGGGTGATCACCACGTCCTGGCGGGTGCCGAGCAGGTCCGCGACGCCTCTCTCGATCGCGGCGAAACGTTCCGCGCTCATCGGGGGCAGGTCGAGGAGGGGGTGGCTCACGGTTTGTTCTTCTTCCCTGGTGGGGTGGTGGGGTGGTGGGGTGGTGGGGTGGTGGTTGCTGGGTTGGTGGCTTGCGTCCGAGCGTAGCGACCTACGCCGAACGGCCGCTCTGCGTGGCTGCGTACAGTGCGACCCATGAGCGATGACGCCGTACTGCACGTGAAGGGGCGGGTGCTGGTCGGGCCCGACGAGGTCCGCGACGAGCTGTGGGTCGTCGGGGGCCGCATCTCGTACGAGCGCCCGCGCGCCGCCAGGGACGTGACCACCGTCGACGGCTGGGTGCTGCCGGGCCTGGTCGACGCCCACTGCCACGTGGGCCTCGACGCCCACGGACCGGTCGACGACGCCACCAGCGAGCAGCAGGCCCTGACCGACCGCGAGGCCGGCACCCTGCTGATCCGGGACGCCGGATCCCCCTCCGACACCCGCTGGATCGACGACCGCGAGGACCTCCCCAAGATCATCCGGGCGGGTCGGCACATCGCCCGCACCCGCCGCTACATCCGCAACTACGCGCACGAGATCGAGCCGGCCGACCTCGTGGCGTACGTCGCCAGGGAGGCCGAACGGGGCGACGGCTGGGTCAAGCTCGTCGGCGACTGGATCGACCGCGACGCCGGTGACCTGACCGCCTGCTGGCCGCGCGCGGAGGTCGAGGCGGCCATCGCCGAGGCGCACCGGCTCGGCGCGCGCGTCACCGCGCACTGCTTCGCCGAGGACTCGCTGCGCGACCTCGTGGAGGCCGGCATCGACTGCATCGAGCACGCCACCGGCCTCACCGAGGAGACCATCCCGCTCTTCGCGGAGCGCGGGGTGGCGATCGTGCCGACGCTCGTCAACATCGCCACCTTCCCGAAGCTCGCCGCCGGCGGCGAGGCCAAGTTCCCGCGCTGGGCCGACCACATGCGCCGGCTGCACGAGCGGCGCTACGACACCGTGCGGGCCGCGTACGACGCGGGCGTCCCGGTGTACGTCGGCACCGACGCGGGCGGCTCGCTGCCGCACGGGCTCGTCGCCGCCGAGGTCGCCGAGCTGGTCAAGGCCGGCATCCCGGCCGTCGAGGCGCTGTCCGCAACGGCCTGGGGCGCGCGCCGGTGGCTGGGCCGGCCCGGGCTGGACGAGGGGGCGCCCGCCGACCTCGTCGTGTACGGGGCGGACCCGCGCGCGGACGTCGGGGAGCTGGGCCGGCCGCGGCGGATCGTCCTGGACGGTGTCGTGAGGGGCTGACGGGGTGGGGGCCTCGGGGCGGGGGCCGGTGTCGGGGTGGGGTGGCTTCGGGGGTGGGTCCCGTGGTGTGTGGGTCCCCTCGGCGCTTGACAGGGGCGGCCTGCAGGCCCTGCGGCAGGCCCACCCCGAGGGCT
>NZ_JBIVNX010000089.1:0-17212 GCF_044753805.1 Streptomyces sp. NPDC093225 | reverse complement strand
CGCTTGACGGGGCATGGCCTGCGGGCCCTGCCCAGGCCCACCCCTGGGGCTTCGGGCCTTCGGCCTGGCCTTCGGCCACCCCAGGCCCGGGCCCGCCTCCGGACCAGCCTGCCATGCCCCGTCGAGCGCCTCCCCCACACACCACACGACCCACCGGCCCGTGCCGAGGATCCGGCGGCCCCGGTCTGCGGGGGCCGCACACCACACGGCCCACGGGACGGCGGTCAGGGGCGCGCGAGGAGGGTTGCGGGAGACAGGGCGAGCAGCGTGGCCACCGACACCCAGGAGGGGGCGGAGGGGGCGGAGGGGCTGTCCCGCTCGGGCGGGGTGGGGAAGACCGGGGTCCACGGGCCCGCGGGCAGCCGGACCTCGGTGTCGTGCCAGCCGCCGGTCGCGGACAGGCCGAGCGGGAGCCGGGTGGCGACGGTGACGGCCGCGCCGCCCCGGCAGAAGGCCACGCAGTGGGCGGCCGCCGGTCCCCGGACCGGGAGGGGTTCGTACGGGTCGCCGGCCGCCGCCCGTCCGTACGCGCCGGCGGGCCCGAACGCCTCCGGCCGGTGCCTGCGCAGCAGCAGCGCGGCCCGGGTCAGGGCGCGCTTCTCGGAGCCGAGGTCCGGCCGGGACGGCCCGTCGGACGGGTCCGGGGCGGGGTCCGGGAAGCGGGCCGGGGCGCGGTTGTCCGGGTCGACCAGGGCGAGGTACTCCGCCTCGCAGCCCTGGTAGAGCTCCGGCACGCCCGGCACCGTCAGCTGGAGCAGCGCCGCCGACAGGACGTTGGCGCGGGCGGGTGCGGTGAGCTCGGCCGCGAGGGCGAGGACCGGCGCGAGGTCGGCCCCCTCGGCGTACTCGCGCACGGCCGCCTCGTACGCCTCGTCCGGATCGGTCCAGCGGGTCCGGAGCCCGGCCTCGCGGACGGCCTTCAGGACCGCCCCGGCCACCCGTTCCGGCTCCCGCGCGGCCAGCCCGAACACCGTCTGCGCCGTCACCCACACCACCTGCCGGTCCGGTCCCTCCGGCAGTGCGGCCAGCACCTCCCGCCACCGGCGCGGGCACTCCGCCAGCAGCGCGATGCGGGCCCGTACGTCGCCGCTGCGCTTGGTGTCGTGCGTGGACAGCACCGTCCCGGTCCCGGGCCAGTCGCGGGCGATCCGCGCGCAGTACGCGTGGAACTCCGCCGTCGGCACCGCCGGGCGCCCCGGATCGCCGCCCACCTCGGTCGCCGACAGCAGCGGGGCGTGCCGGTAGAAGGCCCGGTCCTCCAGCGACTTGGCGCGCAGCGCCGCCGAGGTCTGGGCGAAGCGGGCCTGGAAGGCGGGGTCGCCGCCGAGCGCGAGCCGGCGCACCAGGGCCACGGCCGCCGGGTCACCGGGTACCGCCGAGGCGGGGGGCACGGCGGACCCGTCCCCGGGGTACGGCCGGTACACGGGCAGCGCCGCGAGCAGCCCCCGCACGGCCGACCGGAGCGCCTGCGCGCCCGGGCCCGTGCCCCGTCCCGCATCCGCGTCCGTGTCCGTGTCCGAGGTCGTGTCCGTGTCCTCGGTCCTGCGGACGAGCGCGTGCGTGTGCGCGCCGGCCCGGTCCGCGTCGGGGTCGGGCGCCGTGTCGGCGCGGGGGGCGCCGCGCTGCGCCAGCCGGACCAGGGTCTCGACCTCGGCCACCAGGTCGTGGGTCAGCAGCTCCGCGGCCGCGCGGGCCGCGGTCGGCTGCCAGTCGCCGCCCCGGTCGCTCGGCAGGTCGGTGAAATCGCGGTACAGGGAGGCGAGTTCGTGGCCCCCCTGGTCGTCCGTCAGCAGGCCGTCCAACCGGTACAGGGCGTCGTACCCGGTCGTGCCGGCCACCGGCCAGTCGGCCGGCAGGCGTTCCTCGCGGGCCAGGATCTTCTCCACCACCGTCCACACCCGGCCGCCCGTCTCCGACCGCAGCCGCCGCAGGTACGCGCCCGGGTCCGCCAGGCCGTCGGGATGGTCGATCCGCAGCCCCGCCACCACCCCCTCGCGCACCAGCTGCAGCACCTTGTCGTGGCAGGCCCGGAACACCTCCGGGTCCTCCACCCGCACCCCGATCAGCTCCGAAATCGTGAAGAAGCGCCGGTAGTTCAGCCGGGTCCGGGCCAGCCGCCACGAGCCCAGCCGGTACCACTGGGCGGCCGTCAGCTCCGCCGGCGGCAGGTGCCCCGTGCCCTCCCGCAGCGGGAACTCGTGGGGCCCGTACCGGAGCACTCCGTCCGCCACCCGCAGTGCGTCCGGACGCACCGCGCCGTCCGGGCCGACCGCCTCGTCGCCCAGCACCGGCAGCAGCAGCCGGCCGTCGCCCGCCGCCCAGTCGATGTCGAACCAGCGCGCGTACGGCGAGGACTGACCTTCCTTCAGCACCTCCCACAGAGGCCGGTTCAGCCGGGCCGGCGCCGGTACCGCCATGTGGTTGGGGACGATGTCCAGGACGATCCCCAGGCCGTGCCGCCGTGCCGTGTCCGCCAGTCGGCGCAACCCGCGCTCGCCGCCCAACTCCTCCCGCACCCGGGTGTGGTCCACCACGTCGTACCCGTGCGCCGAGCCGGGCACCGCCTCCAGCACCGGCGAGAGGTGCAGGTGGGAGACCCCGAGCCCGGCGAGGTACGGTACGGCTGCCCGCGCCGCCTCGAAGGGGAACTCCGGCTGGAGCTGCAGGCGGTACGTGGCAGTCGGCGGTGAAGATCCGTTCGCATACTGCTCGGTCATGAGAACGTACGTACCCACCCGGGCCGATTCCGTGCCATTGCCCAGTGCATCCGGGTGACTGCGCTGGGTTAGTTTCGATCAGTGATCGGAACCGTCCACACCTATCGCAAGGTCATCGCCCTGACCGGGCCCGTCCTCCCCCTCGTCTCCTTCCTCGCCAGGCTCCCCCTGGCGATGTGCCAGTTCGGCAGCGTGCTGCTGATCGCCGAGACCAGCGGCTCACTGGCCGTCGCCGGCACCGTCGGCGGCACGCTCTCCGCAGGTCAGGTGGTGTGCGGGCCGATCCTCGGGCGGCTTGCGGACCGTCGCGGCCAACGGCCGGTCGTGCTGGCCGCCGCGGCCGTCAACGCCGTCGCGACCGGGGGCCTGGTCGCAGGCGCCCTGCTCGGTCTCGCCACGGTCCCGCTGGCGGCGGTGGGGGCCGTCGCCGGGGCCTCCGTACCGCTGGTCGGGCCGATGGCCCGGACCCGCTCGGTCGCGCTCGCGCACCGGGCCGGGGCGGACGCGCGGACCGTCCAGGGCGTCCACTCGTTCGAAGGGACCCTTGACGAGGTCTCGTTCGTCATCGGGCCCGCCCTCGTGGGGCTCGCGGCCCTCGTCGTCCACCCGGCGGTGGCCCTCGGCGGCGCCGCCGCCCTGGTCGCCGGCTTCGGTACCGCCTTCGCGCTGCACCCGACCGCCGCCGTCACGGCCGGGGCTCGGCACGCCGGGGAACCGGGTGTCCGCGACCGGCGGCGGCCGCCGGCCGTCGTGTACGCCGTCCGGGGCTCGCTGCTCCTCCAGGGGGCCATGTTCGGCGCCGCCCAGGCCGGGATCGCCGCGCTCACCGCCCGCCTGGGCGTGCCCGGCCAGGCCGGCCTCGTGTACGCCGCCATGGGCGTGGTGAGTGCCGTCGTGGGGCTCGCGCTCGGCGCGCTGCCGCTGCGGTTCGGGCTGCGGCTGCGCTGGCGGATGGCCACCGCGGCGGCGCTGGTGTTCTCGGTGCCGCTGGTCCTCACCGGCTCCCTGGCCGGCCTGTACGTCACCGTGACCGTGCTCGGCGCGGCGTACGCCCCGCACCTGATCACCGCCTTCGCGCTGACCGAGCGGCACGTGCGGCCCGCCCGGCTCGCCGAGGCGATGGCCTTCGCGGCCAGCGCGGTGGTGGCCGGCCAGGCGCTCGCGCTGGCGCTCTCCGGGCGGCTGGCGGAGCGGTACGGGCCGTCCGGCGCGTTCCTGGTGGCGGTGGGGGCCGCGGCGCTCGCCCTGGTGCTGGCCCTCGTCACCCGGATGCCTGCCCCGGAGCCGGAGCCGACCCCGACTCCGGAGCCGACCTCGGCCCCGACCCCGGCCCCGGCCCCGGCCAAGCCCTTCATCCCGCGCCAGGGCCGCCGTACCCCCAGCGGCGACTACGCCGACCGCTGAAGCACCGCCAGGCTCCGTCCGACCAGCGTCACCCGGTCGCCGGCCCCCAGCACGGGGCCGGTGCCGGTCGGCGGGACCTCCTCCCGGGCCGTGTCGACCAGCACGTTCCACCGGGAGCCGTGCCCGGCCGGCACGGTGAACTCCAGCGGGTCCGGACTCGCGTTGAACATCAGCAGGAACGAGTCGTCCGTGATCCGCTCGCCGCGCGGGCCGGGCTCCGAGATCGCCTCCCCGTTGACGAACACCGTCATCGCCCGCGCGTGCTGGGACTGCCAGTCGCGGGCCTTCATCTCCCCGGCCTCCGGCGTGAACCAGGCGATGTCCGACAGCTCGTCGCTCGTGCCCTCCACCGGCCGCCCGTGGAAGAAGCGCCGGCGCCGGAACACCGGGTGCTCGTGCCGCAGCCGTACCATCGCCCGGGTGAACTCCAGCAGGGCCGGCGCGGGCTTGCCCGGTTCCGGCCACTGCACCCAGGAGACCGGGTTGTCCTGGCAGTAGGTGTTGTTGTTGCCGCCCTGGGTGCGCGCGAACTCGTCGCCGTGGCTGAGCATCGGCACGCCCTGCGAGAGCATGAGCGTGGCCGCGAAGTTCCTCATCTGCCGGGCCCTCAGCTCCAGCACCGCGGGGTCCTCGGTCGTCCCCTCGGCGCCGCAGTTCCACGACCGGTTGTAGGTCTCCCCGTCGCGGTTGCCCTCGCGGTTGGCCTCGTTGTGCTTGTCGTTGTACGCGACCAGGTCGTGCAGGGTGAAGCCGTCGTGGCAGGTGTGGAAGTTGATCGACGCCAGCGGCCGCCGCCCGTCGTCCTGGTACAGGTCCGAGGAGCCGGTCAGCCGGCCCGCGAACTCCGCCAGCGTCCGCGGCTGGCCCCGCCACAGGTCGCGGACCGTGTCGCGGTACTTGCCGTTCCACTCGGTCCACAGCGGCGGGAAGTTCCCCACCTGGTAGCCGCCCTCGCCCAGGTCCCAGGGCTCGGCGATCAGCTTGACCTGGCTGACCACCGGGTCCTGCTGGACCAGGTCGAAGAACGACGACAGCCGGTCCACCTCGTGGAACTGCCGGGCCAGGGTCGCCGCCAGGTCGAAGCGGAACCCGTCCACGTGCATCTCGGTCACCCAGTACCGCAGCGAGTCCATGATCAGCTGGAGCACGTGCGGCGACCGCATGAGCAGCGAGTTCCCGGTGCCGGTGGTGTCCATGTAGTACCGCCGGTCCTCGGTCAGCCGGTAGTACGAGGCGTTGTCCAGCCCCCGGAACGACAGCGTCGGCCCCAGGTGGTTGCCCTCGGCGGTGTGGTTGTAGACCACGTCGAGGATCACCTCGATGCCGGCCTCGTGCAGGGCCCGTACGGCGGACTTGAACTCCAGCACCTGCTGGCCGCGGTCACCCCAGGAGGCGTACGCGTTGTGCGGGGCGAAGAACCCGATCGTGTTGTAGCCCCAGTAGTTGGTCAGCCCGTCGTCCACCAGCCGGTGGTCGTTGACGAACTGGTGTACGGGCATCAGCTCGAGTGCCGTCACGCCCAGCTTCGTCAGGTGGCCGATCACCGCCGGGTGCGCGAGGGCCGCGTACGTGCCCCGCAGCTCCTCCGGCAGCTCCGGGTGGCGCATCGTCAGACCCTTGACGTGCGCCTCGTACAGCACCGTGTGGTGGTAGTCGATGCGCGGCGGCCGGTCGTTCCCCCAGTCGAAGTACGGGTTGACCACGACCGAGGTCATCGTGTGCGGCGCCGAGTCGAGGTCGTTGCGGGAGTCCGGCCGCCCGAAGTGGTAGCCGTACACCGCCTCGTTCCAGTCGATGCGGCCGCTGATGGCCCGCGCGTACGGGTCCAGCAGCAGCTTCGCGGGGTTGCAGCGGCGCCCCCGCTCGGGCTCGTACGGCCCGTGCACCCGGAAGCCGTACCGCTGCCCGGGCATGACGCCCGGCAGGTACGCGTGGCGGACGAACGCGTCCGTCTCGCGGAGCTCGACGGCGGTCTCCGAACCGTCGTCGTGCAGCAGGCACAGCTCGATGCGTCTGGCGGCCTCCGAATAGACCGCGAAATTCGTTCCCGCGCCGTCGTACGTGGCGCCCAGCGGATACGCCTGTCCAGGCCAGACCTGCATAAATGCAACTCTTCCATTCCTGCTCACGCGGCCGGTTGGCCCATGCCAGATCTTCCCCGAAACCGGGGCAACCCGTGGGGACTTGTGGCCGTCCTACCGGGTGACCACGCATACCAGGTATGCATATAAGGGGGGAATGTGCCCATAACAGTACGCCGCCACGTGGGGAAGCTCGTGGCGGGCGCGGCCATCGCGATCACCGGCACGGCCGTCGCGGTCGGCGTCACGCTGCCCGGCGCCGCGGGGGCCGCGAACGGCTCGGGAACCGCCGACGGCGCCCCGGCCGGAGCCGCGCGGGCCGCCGACCAGGGGGGCCGGGGGGCCCAGGACGGACTCCGCCCGGGCAGCCGGCCGGGCACCGTCGAGGCGGCTCCGGTCGAGGGGCAGAAGGGCACCGGCCGGGACCCGCTCACCGGCGCCGAGCTCGCCCGGGTCCGGCAGATCGCGCTCGCCGCCTCCGCCGGCAAGGCCCGGCAGGCCCAGGACGCCTCCGGGTCGGCCGGCCCGCAGTGGCTGGCCACCGACCTCGCCGAGACGCGCCCGGACGAGGTCGGACGCGCCGGCGCGCCGCGCCGGGCCCAGCTCAGCTCGTACGACTACAGGACCGACGCGCTCACCACGTACGTCGTGAACCTCGACACCGGCAAGGTCGAGTCCACCGACGTCCAGCACGGAGTGCAGCCGCCCATCGCCGGCACCGAGGCCGCCGAGGCCGCGAAGCTGATGATCGCCGCCCCGGCGGGCGACGGGCTGCGCAAGGACTACCAGGACGCCACCGGCAAGAAGCTCGTGCAGCCCGGCCAGCTGGCCCTGAAGAACGCCCTGATCTACCGCGTGAACGGCGAGAACCCCGGCCCGTCCGCCGTCAAGGAGTGCGGGACGCACCGCTGCGTCCGGCTCTTCCTCAAGGTGAAGAACGGCCCGTGGATCGACGTCCGCTCGCTGGTCGTGGACCTCAGCGCACGCACCGTCCACAAGATCTGAGCGGCGCCGCCCGGAGCGCCCGGGAGGACCGACCCGCTCCCGGCACACCCCCGCCCGACCGCCGCTCCGCTCCTTCCTGAACTTTCCCGTCCCAGGAGTCGCACCGACCATGCACCTGAACCGAATCCACCGCGCCCGCAGGCGCGCCGCGGTGGCCCTCGCGGCCTCCGCCCTCCTCGGCGGCGCCACCGCCGCCGCCGGACCGGCCTCCGCCGCGCCGCAGACCACCCCGCTCGCCGGGACCGTCGCGAAGGCCCCGGCCGCCAGGGCCGGCACCACCGGCCCCGACTGCAGCGCCGCCTACCGCATCGAGCAGACCCTCACCGGCGGCACCACCTGGCGTATGTGCTGGCGCTACGAGAGCGAGGCCGGTCTGGTCCTCGACCAGATCTCCTACCAGCCCAAGGGCGAGGCCAAGCCCATCATGGTGCTGACCTCCGCCAAGCTCGGCCAGATCCACGTCCCGTACGACGACGGCAAGGCCGAGTACGACGACCTGACCGGCGCCGGCTTCGGCAGCGGCCTGCAGGGCATGCTCCCCGACGAGTGCCCCGGCGGCACCATCAAGACCGTCAAGGTCGTCAACGCCTGGGACCAGAGCGAGAACGAGGTCAAGGGCCTGTGCGCCACGACCCGGGCCCGCGGCCACGCGTACCGCATGGCCGGTGACCAGCAGGGCCAGGTCTGGCAGGAACAGGGCAAGGACCTGCTCGTCTACACCGTCAACAAGGTCGGCTGGTACGAGTACATCACCGAGTGGCGCTTCCAGGCCGACGGCCTCGTCAGCGCCAACGTCGGTGCCACCGGCAGCCTCTCCCCGGGCGACTACGACGCCGGCGACGGCCGCGGCTGGCCGATCGGCGAGGGCGCCAAGTCCTACGCCACCAGCCACAGCCACAACATCTTCTGGCGGCTGAACTTCGCCCTCGACGGCACCCCCGGCGGCCGGGTCGAGCAGTACGACTCGGTGGTCACCCCCCGCCCCGACGGCTCCACCCCGACCACCATGACCACGCGCACGCCGGTCACCAAGGAACTGGCGGGCGACGCGAAGTCCATGCGGTGGTGGCGGGTCGTCAGCGCCACCGGAAAGAACAAGGACGGCCACGAGCGCTCGTACGAGATCGTGCCCGGCGCGTCGTCCAAGTACTCGGGCCGCCCCTACACCCGCCACGACGTGTACTTCACGGAGTACAAGGCCTGCGAGCAGTTCGCGACCAACAACCTGCGCAACTGCGGGCCGGACGCCGGCAAGAGCGTGGACACCTGGGTCAACGGCGAGACGCTGAAGAACCCCATCGCGTGGGTCAACATCGGGTTCCACCACGTCGCCCGCGACGAGGACCAGCAGCCGATGCCCGTGCACTGGCAGGGCTTCCAGCTCATGCCACGTGACGTGACCGCTATGAATCCGCTCACTCCGCCGGCCCTGGCGGGTGCTAACGGTCGCCCGCAATAGAGGAGTTGGGAAACCTTCAGGGACCATCCAGCTGCACCGCCTCCCGCTCGGGGAGTACCCTTCCTTGATCGTTGGAGCGGGCGTGGCGGAAGCAGAAGGCGGTGCACGGGTGAGCTCGGGAGGGCTGGAGCTGCCCCCTGGTGACGCGGGTCACGAGGGCGGCACCTCGGACGTTCCGGCCGGAACGTCCCCGGGCGTCCCTCCGGACGCCCCCTCGGGGGGCCCGTCCGGACCGCCGGGCGCGGTGTCGCTGGCCCGGCCCGCCGAGAGCGGGCCCGGGCCGGCGGCCGGCGCGGAACTGGACTGGAGCGCCGAGGCCTGGAGCGAGGTCCGCACCCGGGCCCAGCGCGCCGGCCGCGCGTACATCTGGCTCAACCTGATCGAACAGCGGCTGCGGGCCGTCGTCGGCGCCGTCCTACGGCCCATCTACGAGCCCGTCCACGGCGAGGACGACTGGGTCGTCGCCGCGGCCGGGCCGGCCGGTCAGGAATGGGTGCACCGGGCCGTCGCCGTGCGCGACGTCAGCCGGCGCAAGGGCTACCTGCTCGACCCGGCCGACGACAACGTCCTGAGCTTCCTGACGCTGCCGCAGCTGCGGGAGCTGATGGTCCAGCACTGGCCGTGCTTCGAACCGTACTTCGACGACCGGCGCGAGGTGGAGCTGGCCCTCGACGAGCTCGAGGTCACCCGCAACGTCGTCTCCCGCAACCGGGCCCTGTCCCAGGCCGTGCTCTCGCAGGCGGAACGGGCCTCGGCCCGGCTGCTGGAAGTGCTCGGCGGGGGCGCCGGCAGCCCGGCCGCCGAGCGGCTGCCGATCGACGCCGTCGAGGACCTGGTCGGCGACCGGTACGCCGACGTGGTCTCCGTCCACCCCGACCGGGTGCGGCTGCAGCGGCAGCTGCCCGCCGAGGACCTCTTCGGCGGGGCCCGCCGGCTCGACGCCATCGGCATAGGCCTGAACCTGCTCGTGCAGAACTACTCGGGCCGCCGGCTGGTGCGGCTGGCCGACGCCGGCTGCCGGGTGCGGCTGCTCTTCCTGAACCCGGCGAGCAGCGCCGTCAAGCGGCGCGAGCGGGAGCTCGGCCTCAAGAAGGGCGAGCTGAGCCGCTCCGTCGAGATGAACATCCTGCACGTGCGCCGGGTCCGCACCCGGCTGGGCGACCCCTCGAACTTCGCCATCCACGTCTTCGACGAGACCCCGCGGTTCACCGCCTACCTCGTGGAGGGCACCGGAGGTCCCGGCAGCGGCATAGCCGTCGTCCAGTCCTACCTGCGGCGGGCGCGCGGCATGGAGGCGCCCGTGCTCGTGCTGCGGGGCGGCGGCCGGGGGCCGGCCCGGGACACCGAGCCCGGCCTGTTCGGCACCTACCGCGAGGAGTTCGAGTCCGTGTGGCAGGACTCCCGGCCGGTGTCGTAGGGGGTGTGGTGGTGTGAGGGTCCCCTCGCCCCCGCACCACGACCGCGCAGCGGCGTCGTAGCACCTCGTCGCAGGGGTCGCGCACCGGCCCCCTCCGCCGGCTGTCAGAGGCCCGTGGCAGGCTGGAGCCCACGATGAGGGAGGGGCACGGCATGACGTGGCACGGGGGAGTGCTGGCCGGATTCGATCTGGAGACGACGGGGACGGACCCGCACGAGGCGCGGATCGTGACGGCCGCGGTGGTCGAGGTGACCGGCGGCGAGATGACGGGACGGCGCGGCTGGCTGGCCGATCCGGGGATAGCCATTCCGGAGCAGGCCTCGGCCATCCACGGCATCAGCACCGAGCGGGCGGTGGCGCAGGGGCGCCCGGCCCGCGAGGTGGCCGACGAGGTCGCCGAGGCGCTCGTGGAACTGTGGCGGCGCGGCGCGGTCGTGGTGGCGTACAACGCCGCCTTCGACCTGACGCTGCTGACCGCCGAACTGGCCCGGTACGGGCTGCCGTCGCTGGCCGACCGGCTCGGCGCGGCGGCGGGACCGGCCGGCACGGGCCCGGTGGTCGACCCGCTGACCATCGACCGCGCGGTGGACCGCTACCGGCCCGGCAAGCGCACGCTGGAGGCCGTCTGCAGGGTGTACGGCGTGACGTTGGAAGGGGCGCACGACGCGTTCGCCGACGCCCTGGCGGCCGTTCACGTGGCCCGCGCGATAGCCGACCGGCACCCGACGGTGGCCGCGCTCGCGCCGGAGCTGCTGCACGAGCGACAGGTGTCCTGGTACGCGTCGTGGGCGACCGGCTTCCAGGCCTACCTGCGCCGCCAGGGCAGCCCGGAGGCCGTGGTCGACGCGCGCTGGCCGCTGCGCGCGCCGACCCCGGCGCCGGCCAGGGCCTGACGACCCCGGACCGGCTGCCCGGACCGGCGACCCCGGACCGGCGACCCCGGACCGGCGACCCCGGACCGGTGGCCCCGTCCGTCCCGGCACGGCCGCTTCAGTAGCGGGTGCCCATCGCGTCGCGGACCTCGTCCAGGGTGGCCTCCGCCAACGCCGCCGCCCGCTCGTTGCCCGCCCGCAGGACCCCGCGCACGTACGACCGGTCGCGGGCCAGCTCGGCGCGGCGGGCCCGCAGCGGCGCGAGGTGCTCGTTGACGGCCTCCGTCACCGTCCGCTTCAGCGCGGCGGCGCCGCCGTCGCCGATGCCGGCGGCCACCTCGTGCGGGTCCCGGTCCTGGCACAGCGCGGCCAGCAGCACGAGGCCCGACACCTCGGGCCGCCCCTCGGGGTCGTAGGTGATGTGCCGCTGCGCGTCGGTCTTCGCTCCCTTGACGAGGCGGGCCGTCTCGTCGGCGGTCGCGGCCAGGGCGACCGCGTTGCCGCGGGACTTGCTCATCTTGGAGCCGTCCGTGCCCAGCAGGGCCGGCGCCGTCGAGAGCAGCGCCTCGGGCTCGGGGAACACCCGGCCGTAGCGGTCGTTGAAGCGGCGGGCCACGGTCCGGGTCACCTCCAGGTGCGGCAGCTGGTCCCGGCCGACCGGCACCACGTTCGCCTTGCTGAAGAGGATGTCGGCGGCCTGGTGGACCGGGTAGGTGAACATCAGCCCGCTCACCGCCGACTGCCGCGAGTGCGCGATCTCGTCCTTGACGGTGGGGTTGCGGCCCAGTTCGGCGACCGACACCAGGGACAGGAAGGGCAGCAGCAGTTGGTTGAGCGCCGGCACCGCGCTGTGGGCGAAGAGGACCGTGCGGTCGGGGTCGATCCCGGCGGCGAGGTTGTCGAGCACCAGGTCCTCGACGTGCTCGGCCAGCCGCTCGGCCACGTCCCGGTCGGTGAGCACCTGGTAGTCGGCGACGATCACGTACGTCTCCACGCCGAGGTCCTGGAGGTGCACCCGGTTGCGCAGGGTGCCGAAGTAGTGGCCCAGGTGCAGTCGGCCGGTCGGGCGGTCCCCGGTCAGCATCCGGAACCGCCCGGGCGCCCGCCGGATCCGGGACTCCAGGTCCGCCGGCCCGGCGGCGTGCTCCGGCTCCGGGCCGAGGAGGGTGGTGGTGCCGCCGGTCGTCGTGCCGCCGGTCGTCGTGCCGTGGGCCGTGGTGCCGTCGGTCGTGGTGAGTGTCATCGCGCTGCTCCCGCCGTTTCGGGGGGCCGCCACCGGAGGGCCGGCTCCCCGCGCGGGCGTGGGCGCGGGCATGCGAAAGGGCCGTCCGGTGGACGGCCCCGCATGGATGTCCTGCTGGGTGGCCGCCCCTAGGAGGGGCGCCACCAGTTGAGACAGGACGAAGAAGTCATGCCCCCAGCGTAACGCGCACCCCGGGACGGCTCCAGGGACTTTCGGGCCATGTCGCGGTCCCCCGTCAGAACGGGTACCAGCGGACTTCGGGGGTGTTCTCGCGGAGGGAGGCCACGCGGCGGCGGAACTCGGTCAGGGCGGCCGGGTTGGAGGGGGCGTGCTGCGCGACCCAGGCGCAGCTGGCGGTCTCGCGCGCACCGCGGAGCACCGCGCAGCCCTCCCACGCGCGGACGTCCCAGCCGTACGTCGCGCAGAAGGCGTCGTAGCCCGCCGGGTCCAGCCCGTACCGGTCCCGCTGGAGGGCCATGACCACCAGGTCGTGCTCGCGCAGGTCCGTCGAGAAGGTCTCCAGGTCCACCAGGACCGGCCCGTCCGGCCCGACGTGCACGTTGCGCGGCAGGGCGTCCCCGTGGATCGGCCCGGCCGGCAGCCGGGGCGTCAGCGCGGCCGCCTCGGCGGCGAAGGAGTCCCGGCGGTCGCGCAGGTACGCCGCGTCCGCCGGGTCGATCGCGTCCCCGGCCAGCCGCAGCCACCGCTCGACACCGCCGAGCAGCTCGCGCGGGGGCAGCGGGAACGGCGGGGCGGGCAGCGCGTGCACCGCGCGCAGCAGGCCGGCGAGGTCGGCCGGGGCCGCCGCACGCACGGCCGGCGCGAGCCGGTGCCAGACCGTCACCGGGTGCCCCTCGACCAGCCGCGGCTCCGGCTCCGCCGCCCGTACGGCGGGCACCCCGGCCGCCGCGAGCCACCCGGCGACCGCCAGCTCGCGCCGGGCCCGCTCCAGCAGCTCCGCGCCCCGGCCGACCTTGACCACCAGCTCGCCGACGCCGAAGACCGCGTTCTCCCCGAGCGCCAGCAGCTCCGCCGCCCGGTCGAACCCGGCCGCCGCGAGCACCTCCCCGGCCCGCGCCTCGTCCATCTCTGCCGTCCCCATCGCCGTGCCGCCGTCGTGACCGGCCAAGTCTCGCACCGCGCCGGCCGGTGCCCCGGACCGGCCGCGGGCGGCTCCCCCCGCGGAAGCCGGCGGGTGGCCGCCGGGCCGAACCGGGGTCCACGTCGCCGATCCCCTGACCGGGACGCCGGCACCGCCCCATAATGGTCACCGGCAGTGGGGCGCCGTGCGCCCTGCGCGATCATGCCGGTCTTCCGGCATGCACCGGGGGGTGGCACGACACATGGGAACAGCCGGGTCGGAACTGACGCGGGACCGCCGCCACGTGGCGCGGGAGCTGGCCCGCCAGGTGGTGTTCGCCACCGAGGACGAGCTGGAGCGGCGGCGGTTCGACCAACTCGCCCGCGCGCACTTCCGCCCGTGGTGGGCGCGGTGGGCGCGGCCGAACCGCTTCGACGTCACGGGGGCCTTCGGGGAGTTCGTCACCCCGGCCGCCCTCGCCGCCGCGTCCGCCCTGCTCGGGGCGGTGTCGACCGCGGTCGTCGCCCGGCTGGAGGACCGTCTCGAGGAGCTGCGCAGGCGCCGACGGCGCCGGCGGGAACCGCAGGCCGGTGCCCCGCAGCCACTCGTCGACGCCGGAGAGCTGAACCGGCTGCGCGAGATCTGCCTGGCCGCCGCACTCGACTGCCACCCGTCGGAGGACGAGGCCCGGCGGGTCGCCAACGCCGTGCTGGCCAGGTTCGTCCAGGCCCTGGCGGACACCGCCGCCCAGCCGACGCCCGCTCCCCCCGAGCCGTCCGCGGTGCCTCCGGCACCTCCTTCCGGAGCAGCCCCGAACCCTTCCCCGGTCCCTCCGGCGCCCCCCGTAGGCGACGCGGGCCCGGCCGGCGGACGCTGACGGAGCGTGTACCTGCGGGCGCTGCTGTTCTGGATCGCGCTGACCGTCGCGTCCGCCGCCATCGCCTTTCCCGCCGAGTCCCGGCAGCACGCGGAGGCGGCGATGGGACGCACGCTGTGCGCCGGCCGGGTGACGCGCGACCAGCTCGACGCCCTGCCCCTCACGCCGGAGGAGTCCCAACTCGCCGCGGACCTGCCCTTCTGGCAGCGACGGGAGGTCCCGGACGTCTACCAGGAGCGGGTCGCCGGTGCGATCCGGCGTGACTGCGGCCCCCCGGTCGTGGACCACCCGGAGCGTCGTGCGGGCCTGATCGTCGGCACGCTCACCGGAGGGGGGCTCCTCCTTTACGGCCTGCTGCCCCGACTGACCATCCTCTACCGCCGCATGAAGCGGGACGGCGCACCCGCCGGCGCCGTGCACGCGCTGGCGACCGCGGCCGGGGTGCCACGGCCCACCGTCCTGGTCGACGGGGGCGACCCGCGGGTCAACGCGCAGGCCTTCGGGAACGTGCGCCGACGGTACGTCGCGGTATCCACCGGCCTCGAACTCCACCACGCCCGCGGCAAGGACGAGCGCCTGGTGGAGGCGGTGATCCAGCACGAGCTCGGCCACATCCACCATCGCGACCTCGACGTCACCCTCGCCGTCACCGCCCTGTGGTGGACGTTCCTCGCCCTGGTGGCGGGCGCGTTCGGGCTGTCGTTCAGCGGACGCTTCGCCGGCGACGGCGCGGCCCTGCGCGGGCTCTCGCTGGAGCTCGTCCTGATCGTCGGCGTGGTCTACGCCGCCCGCAACTGCTTCCTGCAGTCGAGGGAGTTCCACGCGGACCGGTTCGCGGCCTCGAGGATGGGGACGGGCGAGGTGTCCGGCGCGGTCGCGTTCGGGGACGCCCTCGGCCGGCTGAGCGCGGGACGCCGGGGCACCAGGCGCGACGGGACGGCGTGGCCGTTCGGCACCCATCCGTCCCTGGAACGCAGGAGGGCGGCCCTGCTGCGGCCGGCCCGCGCCGACGAGTTCACCGGCTGGGAGGCCGCCCTGATCGGCTGCCTGCTCGCCTTCTCCGTCGACCTCCTCCTCGGCCTGAGCCTCGAAGTCCAGCTGCTGGCGCTCCGCTTCGGACTCATGCCGCTGAGCGAGGTGGACCTCGGCGGCGAACTGGTCTGGATGGCACTGCCGTTCCTCCTCGTGACCGGGCCACTGATCGTGCTGGGGGTGCGGCACTCCGTTCTCGCGTGGGGCGGGGCGGACGCCCCCGGAGCCCGGCTCGCCGCGCGCCTGGCCGGGCTGGCCGGCTGCCTGTGGGCCGGGCTCTGCCTCGGCTGCATGGCCGTTCCCGGGGCGCTGACGAAGGCCGAGGGTGCCCCGGTCCTGCTCTGGCGGACCCCGGCACCCGCCCTGACCCTGGCCCTGCTGTCGGTGGCCGTCGTCGGTCCCGGGGCCCTGGTGGCGCTGGGCTGCGAGGCGGTAAGGATGCCCCGCGGCTGGTCGACAGCGCTGCTCAGCGGGTACGGGGCCCTGCTCGCCGTGGTCGCCTTCCCCGGCGCGCTCCCCCCGGTCGCGGCCCCCCTGCTGCGCGTCGCCGCGCTGGCCGTGCCGTCCGCGGCGGCCGTCGTGGTGTCGGCCCGGCGCCTGCGCGGCCGCCCCGGCGGCAGCAGCGGCAGCGGCCCCGGGCACCCCGACGCACACCCCCCGTCGGCGGACGCCGGCGAGGTGACCGTCATGTCCCCGTCGGTCCGCCCCCTGGTCCGCGGACCGTGCCACCTGGTGACGCTCGGCATGGCCGGCTGGGCCCTCACGCTCGTCGTGCGGCTGCTGACGGACTTGGCGCCGAGCTCCTTCGCCGCCCTGATCGCGGCCGTGGGCCTGGCGTTCCACGTCGCCGGCGTCCTCGGTGCCGCACTCGCCGCGCACGACGGAGTGTTCCGGAGGCGCATCCGGGCCGCGTCCGGGTGCCTGGCCGCGGCCGCGGTGGCGGCCCTGCCGCAGCTGCCCGCCGAGGGGGATGCGGCCCCCTGGACGCTCCTGCTCCTGCTGTGCCTGGCGGCGTGCGCGGTCATGGCCGCCGAGGTGTCCGCCGCCGCGCTCTACGACCTGCGCCACCGGCGGGCGCCCGACGGGACGCCGGGCGCCGCCGAGCCGGCGCCGGACGGCCCCACCGCCGCGTCCGCCCGTGGGCGCCACGGCCGCCACCGCCCGGGCCGCCGTCCCCCGCGCGACGGCTAGAGTGCGGCCATGGCGACGACGTACGTGCTCCTGATGCGCGGGATCAACGTGGGCGGCCGGAAGATGCCGATGGCGCAGCTGCGGACGCTGATGGAGGGGCTCGGGCACACGGACGTGCGGACGTACGTGCAGAGCGGCAACGCGGTCTTCACGACCGGGTCGGACGAGGGTGCCGAGGCCCTGGCGCGGGAGCTGGAGGACGCCATCGAGGGCGAGTTCGGCTACCGCACCGCCTGCCTCGTCCTGGCGGGCGACTACCTCCGCGCGGTGGCCGACGCCTGCCCGTTCCCGGCCGCGGAGCTGGAGGGCAAGCAGCTGCACGCGACCTTCCTGGGCCGCCAGCCGGAGCCGGAGCGGTTCGCCGGGATCGACGCCGAGGCCCTGCTGCCCGAGGAGTACCGGGTCGGGGAGCGGGTGCTCTACCTGTACACGCCGGACGGGCTGGGCCGGTCCAAACTCGCGGAGGCCGTGCACCGGCCGGCCGTGCTGAAGGGCATCGACTGGACCAGCCGCAACTGGAACACGGTGACGAAGCTGCTGGACATGGCGGGCGCCTGACGGCGGGTCCGCCTTCGGGGTGGCGGGCCCGGGGCGTGCTGTGGGTCGTGCTGTGGGCTGGCTTGTGGGCCTTTCTGTGGGTTGGCTCGTGGGCCGTCCCGTGGGCCGTCCCGTGGTGTGTGGGTCCCCTCGGCGCTTGACAGGGGGGGCCTGCAGGCCCTGCGGCAGGCCCACCCCGAGGGCTTTGGGCCTTCGGCCGGGCCTGCGGCCCCCCTCGGCCCGGGCCTGCCTCCGGTCCAGCCTGCCACCCCTGTCAAGCGCCTCCCCCACACACC
>NZ_JBIVNX010000088.1:0-17563 GCF_044753805.1 Streptomyces sp. NPDC093225 | reverse complement strand
CGCAGCGCAATCGCCGCAGGCGACGCCCGAAGGGCGCCCTTGACGCCCCGACCCGGCCCGGAAACCCTCGGCAGGCGGACAGGCCCGACACCGCCTACCCACCACGACCCCGCCCAACCCCAACGCCGTTAGCCCCACCCCACACCAGCACCAGCGCACCACCACCAGCCCGGTCCGCCCCGGTCTGACCCCGGACCGGCCCCCCTCACCCGTCCGGACACCCCCGGGTGGCGCCCCGCATCGGGTCCGGATGCCCTGGACGGAACACCCGGCTCAGCCGTACCGCCTGCGCCGGCCCACGGCCCACGTCCACGTCCACGTCCACGTCCACGTCCACGTCCACGTCCACAGGGGCGGAGATCCATGCGACCCAGGTTCACCCTCGTCGTGTACGCGCTGACGCTCGGCTTCGCGCTCTCCCCCGCGCTCGCCCTGGCGGCCGGCAAGCCTCCGGCCAAACCCCCCGGCCGCCCCCTGGGAAACCCGCCCGACCAGCCCCTCGGCCGCGCCCAGGCCCGCCCGCTCGGCACCGCGGACGGCCCCGGCGACGTGGCCCTGGCCATCGGGGCCACCGGCGCGGCCGCCACGGCCACCGGCCTCTGGCTACGCTCCCGCTACCGCCGCGACGACGACGGCCTGGACGCCCCCGGCGCCCGGACGAATCCCGCGCCCCCCGACAGCCCCAGGGCCCAGGAGCAGAACCGGAACCAGAACGAGAACCACAACGAGAACCACAACGAGAACCGCAACCACAGCCACAGCCACAGCCACAGCCACAACGAGAGCCAGCCCCCACACCCCGCCCCCCAACCACCCCCAGGGAGCACCCCCTGAACCCCGGCCGCCCGCGCCCGCGCGGAGCGATCCGCCTCTGCTTCGGCGTGGCCGCGCTCTGCCTGCTGGGCGCCGCCCTACTGGCCGTACTGGAGCGACTCCCCTGACGCCAAGGCAGCCAGACCCCCTTGAGCAGCCTCAAGCCGACGCAAACAGTCAAGCCGACGCAAACAGTCAAGCCGCCTCAAGCAGTCCAGCCGCCTCAAGCAGTCCAGCCGCCTCAAGCCGACGCAAGCAGCCGCAAGCCGCCTCAAGCAGCCAGATCCCGCTCCCCCCGCACCCCAACCCCGTCCCCCGCCGCCTGCGGAGCCCGGCTCAACTCGACGGCCAGCGGCGCCCGCACGCTCCGCGACCGCACCAGCCACCGCGCGCGGGGCGACCGGGCGACGGCCCGTACGACCGGTGTCAGCAGCGCCAGCGCCAACGGGGCGAGCAGCAGCACCACGGCCGTGCCGAGCGCGAACCCACCCACCACGTCGGTCGGGTAGTGCACCCCCATGTAGACGCGGCAGAACCCCTCGAGCAGCGCGAGCCCGATACCGACCAGCCCGAGCCGCCGGTTCGCCACGAACAGGCCGACGCCCAGCGCCATGGCGAGCGTTGCGTGGTCGCTGACGAAGGAGAAGTCGGTCTTGCCGCCGGCCAGCACTTCGATGCCCTCGTGCTGCCGGAACGGCCGCGGTCGGCCCACGAACCCGCGCAGCGGGACGTTCACGAGGAGCGCGAGTCCGGCGGCCAACGGCCCCCAGACGAGCGCCGTGAAGGTGTCGACCGCCTCCGCCTCGCCCTGGCGGCGCGCACCGCGCCAACACCACAGCACCAGGAGCACGAGCGCGAGGACCAGCCCGTACTCACCGATCAGGCCGACCGCGCGGTCGAGCCAGCCGGGGGCGTCCTTGGCGAGCCCGTTGACGTCGTACAGCAGCCTTACATCGGGGTTCGGCCCACCCGTCGCGAGTCCAGCCATCGTGCTGCGGCCCCTTGCCCTTGCCTCGTCCCCTGTGGGCGCACGCCGTCGTGTGCCCTCCGGCCCCCTGGATCAGCCCCCGATGACCATGGAACGCCCGTTCTGGCGCGTACGTTCCACTCTCCACCGAATGATCACCCCAACGTTATCGAAAGGTGACTCATCGTCGCAGCCGAAGGCCCGGACCTCACGGAGTGTCACTTGAGCCCTTCCGGTGGGGAAGTGCCTCCGCACCGTCCTTGGTGACCCTGGTCGCGCCGAAGTAGTCGGGGGTGTCGATCTTGTCGAACCGGATGACCGCCCCGGTGTACGGGGCGTTGATCATGTACCCGCCACCCACGTACAGACCCACGTGGTGGATCGCCCGGGAGTCGGCCAGGTCGTCGGAGAAGAACACCAGGTCACCGGGCATCAGCTGGTCCCGCGACGGGTGCGGACCGGCGTTGTACTGGTCGTTCGCCACCCGCGGCAGCTCGACCCCCACCGTCCGGTACGCCGCCTGCGTGAGCCCCGAGCAGTCGAACCGGCCGTTCTGCTCCGGCGTGCCCTCGCCGCCCCACAGGTACGGCGTACCGAGCTTCGTCTGCGCGTAGTTTATGGCCGCGGCGGCCTGCTGCGAGGGCGCCACGCGGCCGACCGGCGCGGCGAAGCTCTTCGCGAGCGCGGTGATGACCTTGACGTAGTTCTGCGTCTCCCGGTACGGGGGCACGCCCCCGTACTTGATGACCGCGTACGCACCCGCGTTGTACGCGGCGAGCATGTTCCGGGTCGGGTCACCCGGCACCTTCTTGACGTAGCCCGCGAGTTCGCAGTCGTACGAGGCCGCCGACGGGATGGCGTCGGCCGGGTCCCACACGTCCCGGTCGCCGTCGCCGTCCCCGTCGATGCCGTGGCCCTTCCAGGTCTCCGGCATGAACTGACCGATGCCCAGCGCGCCGACCGGACTGCGGGCCCGCGGGTTGAACCCGCTCTCCTGGTACAACTGCGCCGCGAGGAGCGCCGGGTTGACCGCGGTGCACAGGTTGCCCCAGCGCTCGACGAGACCGCGGAACTGCATGGGCACGGCGCCCTTGGCCAGCCCGACCGACCGGCTCGGCCCGACGAGGCCGGCCGCCGCCGAGTACGTTCCGATGACGAGCAGGCCCAGGAAGCTCAGGCACAGCCCGACACCGACACCGCTCGCCACCCAGAATCTGCGCATCCGTCAACCCTCCCCCATCACCACCGGGTTCAGTGGCGTTTCCCCCTGTGCGTTGACGACTATTCCACGCGCGGGCCGCCGCGCGGCGAGGGCGTCGAGGTCGTACGGGGGCACACCCGCGGCAGCACGGACGCCCACCCCCGCGCCGACCGCCCACCACGTCCCGCACCCGCACCCGCACCCGCACCTACACCCACGCACCCCAGCCCGCGGGTCTCACCCCCGAGGCGTGACGAACAGGCTCTGCGCCCCCCGCCCGATCGGCCCCTTCTCGTCGTGCAGCGAGGAGTCCGCGAGCCCGATGCCCGCCGGATCCACGCTCGTGCGCGCGGACACGCACACCCACTCCCCGACCGGGTAGCGGTGCAGGTGCACCGTCAGGTCCGGATTGACGAACACCCACCGCTCGAAGTCCAGGGTGTTGCTGATCCCGTTCCCCGAATCCGCCGCGACCAGCACCCGGTCCAGCGGCCGCGGCTCGTCCCCGGCCACCAGCGGCACGCGCATCCGCATCCAGCACGTACCCGGCCCCAGCCGGGTCCAGGCGCCCTCGGTGAACCGGCTCTCCATCGCGGTGTGGTAGCCCACGTCCCACGGAACGCCGAAGAACGGGGTCTCCCCCACCTCCCCCGGCGGCGCCACCTTCGGCCCCTCCGCCACGGCCGGCCCCGGCTCACCGGCCACCCGGACCCGCAGCGCCCGCGCCGTCATGACGGGCCCGTCGGCACCCTCGGGAACCAGCTCCGCCGCCACGAGCTCGGTGCCCCGCCCGGCCCGCACCACTTCCGTGACCACCCGCAGCGGCCCGATCGGCACCGGCCGCAGGATCTCGTACGTCACCCGGGCCAGCCGCATGTCCTCGCGGGCCCCGGTGCGCTCCTCGATCTCCCGCCCCAGCAGCGCCGCCGGCGGCCCCGCGTGCTGCGCCCGCGCGTCCCACGGCCCGCGCGTGAACTCCGAGGCCCGGTAACGCCCGTCCCCGACCCGCTCGTAGAACCCCTCGATCGCCTCACCCATCCCCGCAGGCTACCGACCAGTAGGCCCATCGGCCAGGGTCAGCGGGCGAGGCCCAGGGTGACGCCGAGGCCGACGAGGACGGAGCCGATGGCGCGGTTGAGGGCCTTCTGGGCCTTGAGCATGCGGTCGCGCAGGGCGGTGGTGGAGAAGAAGAGGGCGACGGCCGAGAACCACGCGACGTGCGCCAGCGACATGAACAGGCCGTAGCCGGCCTGCTGCCACACCGGCGTGTCCGGGCCGACGACCTGCGTGAAGGTCGAGACGACGAACAGGGTGGTCTTGGGGTTGAGGACGTTGGTCAGGAAACCCGTGCGCAACGCGCCGAGCGGCGTCAGGCCCGGCTCGGCGGTGAGGTCGACCGCGAGGTCCGCGCGGGCACGGATGGTGCGGATGCCGACGTAGACGAGGTACGCGGCGCCCGCGAGCTTGATCGCGGTGAACAGGGCGGTGGAGGAGGCGATCAGCAGCCCCACACCCAGCATCGTGTACGTGACGTGGACGAGGACGCCCGCGCCGACGCCCGCGGCCGCGAAGAGGCCGGTGGTGCGCCCGTACAGGTAGCTGTTGCGGACGACCATCGCGAAGTCGGCGCCCGGACTGATGACGGCGAGGACGGTGATGACGGCTACGGCGATCAACTCGGTCATGTGCCGATCCTCGCCGAGGGCGGCAGGAGGATCAACGGATCCGCGGGACAACTGACCGCGGACTGCTGGGATTTCGCCGGTGCGTGCCGATACTGGGACATGATCACGCTTCGGGAGTTCGACCTCCGGCAGGAGGGCGGCCTGCTGCTGGGATGGGTCCGCTCGCGCGCCGAGCTGCTCGTCTGGGCCGGCAACACCTTCGCCTGGCCGCTCGACGACGCCCAGCTCGCCGGGTACGCCGCCGACGCCTCGCTGCGCAAGTACACCGCGGTGGAGCGGGCGGGCGGGACGGCGGTGGGGCACGTGTCGCTGCGCTTCCACGAGGACGGCAGCGGCGCCCGGCTCGGGCGCGTGCTGATCGACCCCGCCGCGCGGACGGGGGCTTGCCCGGGCGATGCTCGCGGAGACGCTCCGGCACGCCTTCGACGACCTGCACGCCGCCTCGGTCGACCTCGGCGTCTTCCGGCACAACAGGGCGGCCCTGCACCTCTACGAGAGCCTGGGCTTCCGGGTCGAGGAGGTGCTGGAGGACGTCGAGGAGATGGACGGGGAGCGGTGGACCGCGCTACAGATGCGGCTGCCGGCACCCAGCACCGACACCACCACCAACACCCACGCGGGCACCACCACCAACACCAACACCACCACCAACCTCACCAGCACCGACCCCCGCACCAGCACCCCTCGGCCCGGCCCCGCCGCTCCCACCACGGGGTGACAATGGGGTGTCGCCCCGTACCAGGAGTCCCGCCATGTCCCACCCGTCCGCCCCCGCCGAACTGCAGGCCGACTGCGCGAACTGCTTCGGGCTGTGCTGCGTCGCGCTGCCCTTCGCCGCCTCCGCCGACTTCGCGCGGAACAAGGACGCCGGGACGCCCTGCTCGAACCTCCAGGACGACTACCGCTGCGGGATCCACACCCGGCTGCGCGAGACCGGCTGGCGCGGCTGCACCGTCTTCGACTGCTTCGGCGCCGGGCAGAAGGTCTCGCAGGTCACCTTCGAGGGCCGGGACTGGCGCCGGCACCCGGAGACCTCGCGGCAGATGTTCGAGGTCTTCCCGGTCATGCGCCAGCTGCACGAGCTGCTCTGGTACGCGACCGAGGCCCTCTCCCTGCCCGCCGCCCGCCCCGCCCACGCCGGGCTGCGCCGCGCCCGGGCGAAGGTCGAGGCCCTGACCCGCGCCGACGCCGGCACCGTGGCCGGCACCGACGTGGGCGCCCTGCGGGCGGAGGTCAACGTGCTGCTGCTCGAGGCGAGCGAGCTGGTCCGGGCGAAGGTGCCCGGCCGCAGGCGCAACCACCGCGGCGCCGACCTCATGGGCGCCCGACTGGCCGGAGCCGACCTGCGCGGCGCGAACCTGCGCGGCGCCTACCTCATCGCCGCCGACCTCAAGAAGGCGGACCTGCGCACGGCCGACCTGATCGGCGCCGACCTGCGCGACGCCGACCTCTCCGGCGCGGACCTGACCGGCAGCATCTTCCTCACCCAGGCGCAGCTGAACGCGGCCCGGGGCGACGCCGCCACCCGCATCCCGAACGCCCTGACCCGCCCCGCCCACTGGCCCGCCGGCTGAGCGAACCGCAGGCGCCACCCGGCGCCCCTCAGATTTCCACCCCCTCCACCCCCTGCACCCCCTCCAGCCCCTCCAGCCCCTCCAGAAATCCCCGCACCTCCGCCGCGTACGCCTCCGGAGCCGTGGCACGGACCAGATGGCCGGCCGGCAGCTCCGCCAGCCGCGTTCCGGGGCGCCGGCGCACCATCTCCCACGCGTGCTCCGCGCCCAGCACGCCGCTACGGGTGCCCCGCACCAGCAGCGCCGGGCACTCCGAGCCGGTCCAGTCGGCCCACCACGCGCCGTTCATCCGGTTCTGCGAGGCCACCATGTCCACCGGCGCGAACGCCGTCCCCCAGCCGTCGGCGTACTCGCGCACCGCGTCCCCCAGGTACTCCGCCGCGTCGCCGATCGCGGCCAGCAGGGCGGCCCTGGTCGGTTCCCGGTGCGGCCACTCCAGGGCGGCGGAGGCGTCGTGGTCGACCTCCGCACCGATGTCCTCCACGACCAGGGCGGCCACCAGGTCGGGACGGCGGGCGGCCAGCTGGTACGCGTTGACCCCGCCCAGCGAGTGGCCCAGCACCACCGCCGGCCCGGTCCCGAGGTGCTCCAGCAGCGCCGCGGCGTCGGCGACGTACCCCTCGCGCGCATAGTCGGGCGCCCGGTCGGAGTGGCCGTGCCCGCGCTGGTCCGGCGCGATCAGCCGCCACCGCGGGCCGAGGTCCCGGGCCAGGCGGGCGAAGGACGCCGCCTCCTGGTAGTGGCCGTGCAGCGCCAGCACGGGCCGGCCGGGCCCGCCGAAGTCCACGTACGACAGCCGGCGCCCGTCGGCGAGCTCCAGTACGCCGCGCAGCGGACCGAGCCGCCCGATCACGCGGCGGCGCAGCAGCTGGTACTCGTCCCAGCGGCGCGGCAGCCGCCCCGCCGGCCGCGCGCGCAGCGCCCAGCCCGGGCTGACCTCCTGGCCGCGCCGGAACTGGTCCCGGGTGAGGTCGAGCTCGACCCCGCCGGGCAGCCGGTTCCACATGTGGAAGCCCTGCTGTTCGTCGCCGAGGAGCACCCTTCCCGCCATCAGGTCGCCCCCGAACACGTCCTGCACCAGCAGGGCGGTGAGGTCGCAGTGCCCCCACGCCGGGTTCTCCGGGGTCCAGGGCGCGCGCTCCACGTCGTCGGGGGAGCAGGTGTCCGCGGCGAAGGACGCACGCAGCGCCGCCTCGATGTCGGTCAGGGTCCGGGGGCCGGGGATCGCGGTCATGGGTGGAGCATGCCGCACGGGTCCGACACCGCCCCGACCCCAGGAGACCCGGCGCCCCCTGACGCCCCCTGACGCCCCCTCACGCGCCCTCACGCGCGCCCCTCGCCCGCCGGGGGCGCCCCTGCGGCCTCCGCGCGCCGGTCACGCCCCGGGTTACGGCCCCGGTGCACCATTCCCCCGCACGGGCGACATCGGCACCCCGGCTCGCGCGTCATTGCCCGGCGCCACCCCCCGTGGTACACAGAGTGATCTTCCGGACTTTCGCACCCAACCGGCCCGGCCCCAGGTCAGGGCGCCACGTGCCGGCATCGGGGAAGGCTCCGGGAATCCTCCGGGACGACTCCGGGCCCGCTCGGGGACAACCCCGGGACGGCTCCGCACGGACTCCGGGAAAGGTACCGGGGAGGACTTCCGGGAGACTCCGGGCAAAGAGAGCCGCCAAGTCGACCTACTACGGCGGTTTCATCAGCGAAGATAGAGCGTGACCCCTGCCGACGGGCACGGGCTGACGGAACTACCCAACAGGGGCGGTGAGTTACATGATCCTGGCGGCCGAAAAAGGCGACATCACCACCATCATCGGCGGAATCGCCCCGAACTGGGGCCCGTTCGGCAGTCTCGGCAACGAAGCGAAGGTCATGATCGAGGTGGTCATGGCCGTGGCCATCCTCCTCTGCCTGGGCATCGCCATCTGGGGCGCCGCCAAACAGCGCATCGGCGCCACCGCGCTGCGCGACACCTTCAGCGCCGAACAGGGCAAGGGCCTCATCGTGGCCGGCCTGACCGGCGTCTTCATCATCGGATCGCTGGGCACCCTGTTCACCATCGTGTACGGGATGGCGGTCTGAGCGCGCCGTAGCGGTCCGCGCCCGCGCGGCCCGCGCCCCCTCCCGTACGCCACCCAGCCCGGCACCCCGACCCGACCCCGACCCCCGATCCCTTCCGCCTGCCCGTCCGCCCACCGGCTGAGGTTGCGTTTCCTGATGACGACTCACCACACCGCGCCCATGCGGGAACCAGCACGCCTACCGTCGTACGACGACACTGCTGAGGGGGCGGGCGCGGCATGAGCCAGGACACGGGCTACGACGCGGGACACGAGCGGTACGACGACGGGTACGGCTACGACGACGGCACCCGGGTCGGCGGCACGGGCCAGACCCGCACCCGCCTGCCCGACGCCCCCGGCGGCGACCCCTACGGCTCCGGCCGCAAGCCCGCCCGGTCCTCGCGCGGCCTCGTGACCGTCGTCGGGGTCGTCGTCCTGCTCGTCGCCGCCATCGCGTTCGCGAACCAGGGCGACGGCACCAAGAGGTCCGACGCCCCCGCGGACGCCAAGGGCCCGGCCACCTCCGCCACCGCCCCCACCGGCGAGCGCCCCGTCGCCGGCCGGCACAACGACGTGCCCATGGGCTTCGGCCACACCGAGCAGGGCGCCCAGTCGGCCGCCGCCAACTACGCCGTCGTCCTGGGCTCGGACGCCATGTACGAGACCCCCCGCCGGCACCGCATCCTCGGCGCCGTCGCCGACGAGGGCAGCGCGGCCGGGCTCCAGGCCGCGTACGACGCCACGTACACCTCCGGCCTCTTCGAGCAGATCGGCCTCACCGCCAACGGCACCGCCCCGGCCGGCGCCACCTTCGTCAGCCGCACCTCGCCGGTCGGCGCCAAGGTGCTGCGCTACTCGGACACCGCCGCCGACGTCGACGTGTGGTGTCTCGAGCTCTTCGGCCTCACAGGGGAAAAGTCCACGAAACCGGTCACCAGTGCCTGGTACACGCTCACCGTGAAGCTGAAGTGGAACGGGTCCGACTGGAAGGTGCTCAACACCTCCCAGCGCACCGGCCCCACCCCTGTCACTGGCGACAACCCGGTCTCCAGTTCCGGTGACATCGCCGGGGCTGTCAACGAATTCGGAGGGTTCACCTATGCCCGGTAGCCCCCGCACGCCCGGCGGCCTCCCCAAGCTTCTCGGCACCCTCGGCGCGGTGCAAGCCGCAGTCCTCCTCCTCGCCGCCCGCGCCTCGGCCGCACCCACACCTGACGCCAGCCCGGCCGCCACCACACCGCCCGAGCAGTGCCGACTGCTCCGGGGGCAGGTCCGCCTCGTCTGCGAGGGCAACCTCCCCGGCGGGAAGGTGACCGCACCACCGCCCGGACAGGTGCCGGGCGGCCCGGGTGACAGCCTCGACCCCCTCTCCTCCCTCGCCAAGGGCTGCGCCGACGCCGGCGCATGGATCGTCGGCAAGCTCAGCGACGCGGTGAAGTCCACCGCCACCGTCGACTTCACCAACGCCGCGTTCCTGCGCCAGTACGCCGTCGTGTTCGCCGCCTCGACCGTCCTGACCCTGGTCCTGTGGCTGCTGGCCGTCGCCAAGCGCGCCATCCGCGGCGTCCCCCTGACCACCGCCCTCTCCGAAGCCATCGGCTTCCTCTGGCTGACCGTCCTGGCCTCCGCCTTCACGCCCCTGATCCTCTACACCGTGGTCTCGGCGACCGACAGCGTGACCGAGGCCGTCGCCAGCGGGGCGGGGGGCAACACCGACGTGTTCTTCGGCTCCTTCGCCGAGGCCCTCAAGAAGGGCGAGGACATCGGCGGCGGACCGGTCATGCTGATCGTCGTCGCCCTCGTCACGGTGCTGGCCGCCGGCGTCCTCTGGCTCGAGCTGGTCATCCGCGCCGCCCTCCTCTACGTCGGCGCGCTGCTCGGAACCGCCGTCTACGCCGGACTCGTCGACCGCAACATGTGGGGGCACGTCCGGCGCTGGGCCGGGATCATGATCGCGGTGATCCTCGTCAAACCGGTCATCGTCATCGTCCTGGGCCTGGCCGGGGCGCTCGCCGGCGACGACGGCCCCGACGCGTTCTCCGCCGTCGTCTCGGGCCTCGCCATCATCCTCCTGGCGATCTTCGCCTCGGCGATGATCTACCGCTTCGTACCCGGCTTCGGCGACGAGATCTCCGCCGCCCGCAGCAACCGCAAGCAGGCCACCGACGGAGCCCAGGCCGCGGCCGTCATCAGCTCCCCGGCCTCCCTCGTCTCCCAGGGCATCAAGACCCACAGCAGCCGCGGCGGCGCCCACCGCCCCGGCGGCGCCGAAGCCCGCCCCGCCAACCCGCTCTCCGGCGGCGTGGCGGCCCACAGCAGCCGGGGCTCCTCCGGCGGGACCGGGGTCGGCGGCGGAACTGTCCCCTCCGCCGCACCCCCGCCGCGCAGCTCCGGGGTCAGCACCCCGCACACCAGCAGGACCACCGGCACAGGCACAGGAGGTGACGGGCGTTGACGACCCAGTCCCATCAGATCCACCCGGTCGCGCCCCGCCGCACGTATCTCATCGGCCGCGCCCGGCCGAACGCGATCGTCGGCAAGAACCGCGAGACCGGCGAGATCGCGCTGATCGTCTTCGGCGCGTTCCTCGGGATGATGAGCGGACTGCTCGTCCCCAACCTGATGCTCCGCATCGTCTGCCTCGCCGGCTTCCCGGTCATCGCCCTGGCCGCCGTGTACGTGCCCTACCGGCACCGCACGTTCTACAAGTGGTTCGAGATCAACCGCAGCTACAAGCGCACGCTGCGGCGCGGCACGACGTACCGCTCGAGCGCCATGGAGGCCGGCACCCGGGGCGACGGCCGCGAGATCGAGGTCGGCCCGCCGCCCGGCATCGGCCGGATCAGCTGGCTGGCCGCCCCCTTCGGCCCCGACGAGATCGCCGTCCTGCTGCACGCCGACCGGCGCACCGTGACCGCCGCCATCGAGATCGAGGGCCCGGGCGTCGGCCTGCGCGACAGCGAGGACCAGGAGGCCCTCGTCGACCGCTTCGGCACCCTCCTCAAGCACGTGGCCAACGGCGACGGTTTCGTCACCCGCCTGCAGATGCTCGCCCGCACCCTGCCCGCCGACCCCGACGCGCACGCCAAGGACGTCGCCCAGCGCGGCGACGCGCACGCCCCGGGCTGGCTCCGCGACTCGTACGACCAGCTGCAGTCCATGGTCTCCACCTCCAGCGAGCAGCACCGCGCCTACCTCGTCGCGTGCATGCACTACACCCGCGAGCTGGCCGCCGAGGCGCACGCCATGGCCCGCGCCGCCACCCCCCAGAAGGGCCGCCGCCTCGACAAGGACGCCGGCCTCGCCGTCGTCATGGCCCGCGAGCTCACCGACATCTGCGCCCGCCTCGCCGAGGCCGACATCCGCGTCCGCCAGCCGCTGGGCCAGGGCCGGCTCGCCTCCCTCGTGCACTCCATGTACGACCCCGACCACCCCATCGACCACATCCAGGCCATGACCAAGCGCAACGCCTGGCCGGCCGAGCTGGACGCCGTCGAACCCACCTACCTCCAGGCCAAGACCCGCGAGTCCCAGACCCGCGCCCCCTGGTGCCACGCCACCGCCTGGGTCAAGGAGTGGCCGATGACCCCGGTCGGCGTCAACTTCCTGGCCCCGCTGCTGGTCCACACCCCGGACGTGATCCGCACGGTCGCCGTCACCATGGACCTCGAACCCACCGAGGTCGCCATCGAGCGCATGCTCACGGAGAAGACCAACGACGAGGCCGAGGCCTCCCGCGCCGCCAAGATGAACCGCACGGTCGACCCCCGCGACATCGCCGCCCACGGCCGGCTCGACCAGAGGGGTGAAGATCTCGCCAGCGGTGCGGCAGGAGTCAACCTCGTCGGGTACATCACGGTGTCCTCGCGTTCCCCCGAGGCCCTCGCCCGCGACAAGCGGACCATCCGGGCATCGGCGGGCAAGTCGTACCTGAAGCTGGAGTGGTGCGACCGCGAGCACCACCGCGCGTTCGTCAACACCCTGCCGTTCGCCACCGGCATCCGACGCTAGCTGGAGGGCAGAACCGCCATGCGAGATCCGCTGTCCGCACTGACGGACGCCTTCACCAGCTTCCTCTTCGGGAAGGTCGAGACGACCCGACTGCCGGTCCGTACCTCCACCGGCCAGGCCCAGGCCGTCTACCTGCCCACCGCCGCCCCCGGCCTCGGCGACTCCGGCGTCATCATCGGCCGCGAGGTCTACAGCGGCAAGGGCTACATCTACGACCCCTTCCAGCTGTACGGGCAGCAGCTCCCGGCCCCGCACTGGCTCGTGCTCGGCGAGTCCGGCAACGGCAAGTCCGCGCTGGAGAAGACCTACGTCCTGCGGCAGCTGCGCTTCCGCGACCGCCAGGTCGTCGTCCTCGACGCCCAGGGCGAGGACGGCGTCGGCGAGTGGAACCTGATCGCCCAGGAGCTGGGGATAACTCCCATCCGCCTCGACCCCGTCGCCGCCGCCGACGGCGGGATCCGCCTCAACCCCCTCGACCCGGCCATCACCACCACCGGGCAGCTCGCGCTGCTGCGCACCATCATCGAGGTGGCGATGGGCCACGGCCTCGACGAGCGCGCCGGCTTCGCGCTCAAGGTGGCGCACGCGTACGTCAACGAGACGATCCTGGACCGCCAGCCGGTCCTCACCGACATCGTCGAGCAGCTGCGCCACCCGGAGGCCGCGTCCGCGGAGGCCATGAACGTCGACATAGACGACGTCCGCGCCTGGGGCCTGGACGTCGCCCTCGTCCTCGACCGGCTGGTCGACGGCGACCTGCGCGGCATGTTCGACGGCCCGACCACGGTCGGCATCGACCTCGACGCGCCGCTGATCGTCTTCGACCTGTCCCACATCGACCGCAACTCGATCGCCATGCCGATCCTGATGGCGATCGTGGGCGTCTGGCTGGAGCACACCTGGATCCGCCCGGACCGGAAGAAACGCATCTTCCTGGTCGAAGAGGCCTGGCACATCATCAACTCGCCCTTCGTCGCACAGCTGTTCCAGCGACTGCTGAAGTTCGGGCGCCGCCTCGGCCTGTCCTTCGTCGCCGTCGTCCACCACCTCTCCGACGTCGTCGACGGCGCCGCGGCCAAGGAAGCGGCGGCCATCCTCAAGATGGCCTCCACCCGGACCATCTACGCCCAGAAGGCCGACGAGGCCCGCGCCACCGGCCGCGTCCTCGGCCTGCCCCGCTGGGCCGTGGAGATCATCCCGACCCTCACCCCGGGCATCGCCGTATGGGACGTGAACGGCAACGTCCAGGTGGTGAAACACCTGATCACGGAAGCGGAACGGCCCCTTGTCTTCACGGACCGGGCCATGACAGAGTCCTCGGCACCCCAACCGGCGCTCCCCGAGGACGTCCTGGCCGCCGAACGCGAAGCGGAGGAGAGGGCCATGCTCATCGAACGCCACAGGAACGGCGACTCCGCGGAATCCACGGTGGCCTGACGTGCCGCGGGACGACCGGGCGAGGTACGACCGGGAGCGGTACGACCGGGAACGGCGCGCACCCGCCCGGGAGCAGACCCGGGGCATCCCGGACGCCCTGCTGGTGGGCCTGCTCGCCTTCCTCCTCGGCCTCACCCTGATGGTGTGGTCGGCCACCGGCCTCGCCGCGCTCTTCGCGCGCGGCGCCTGGCCGGCGGGGGTCACCTTCGCGCGCACGCCCATGGCCCTGCACGGCCTGCTCACCGCCCCGCACGACCTGGCCCGCGCCTGGCCCCACACCGATCCGACGGCCCTGTCGGGCTGGGGGCTGTTCTGGGGCATCCTCATCAGCGAGCTGCTGGTGCTGTTCGTCCTGACGGTCTTCGCCATCGGCATCCTGGCCCGCACCAAGGCCCGCCGCGCCCGCATCCGCGCGGAGCGGCAGCACCCCAAGGACCCGGGCCCCGGCCCCGACCCCCACCCCGTCGAGCCCGCAGCCCACACCGCGCCCGAGCCCGAGCCCGCGGCGGTACGCCCACCCGCACCCCGCCGCTCCGACGCACCCACCGCCCCGGCACCGGACGCGGCCCACACCCCCGGGCCCAGCGCGCACGCCCCGGCGGACCCGGCCCCCGCCCCGGCGGCCCCGACTCCCGTCCCGCACCCGGAACCACCCGCCCCGCGCTCCGAACCCACCCAGGACGCCTACCGCTACGGCTTCGGCTACGCACCCCGCACCACACCCTCCACCGAGCCACAGTCCGCCGACCCACAGTCCGCCGACCCGCAGCCCGTCGCGCCCCACCCCGACCCGGCCCCCGGCACCCGCCTCGCCTACGCCGCCCCCGCCGACCGCCACGGCGCCGCGGCCCGCCGCATCGCGCAGGCCGAGGGGGCCGTCCTGGTCGTCACGTCCTCACCCGCCTTGTGGGCCGAGACCAAGGACGCCCGCGCCAAACTCGGCCCCGTCCTCCTCTACGACCCCTCGCACCTGTGCGACACCCCGGCCCGCATGCACTGGCACCCCGGAACCGGCTGCGCCGACCGCGACACGGCCGCCGCGCGCGCCACCGCGCTGCTGTCGCCCGTACGCCCGCAGTCCCGCATCGACGCGGCCGTCGCCGACACGGCCGAAACGCTCCTGCGCAGCTGGCTCCACGCGGCCGCCCTCGACGACCGCCCGTTCAAGCAGCTGCACCGCTGGGCCCTCGGCTCCGGCGCGCACGAGCCCGTACGCATCCTGCGCACCCACCCCAAGGCCGCCCCGGGCACGGCCGGCGAACTCGAGAACGCGCTCACCGCCCACCCCGAGCGCCGCGAGGTCGCCCAGGAACTCACCGCCCGGGCACTGTCCGCCCTCTCCTCGATCCACATCCGCGAGTCCTGCACACCGAATCGAACGGATTCGCTCACGCTCGCATCATTCGCCGACGAGGGGGGCACCCTCTACCTGGTGGGTGAGCCGGTCGAGGACCCCCGGACATCGCCCGGAGCGATGCCCCTGCTCACCGCACTCGCGTCAAGCGTGGTCGAGTACGGCCGCCGCGTGGCCGTACGGTCATCCGCCGGTCGGCTCGGCCCACCACTCACGCTCGTCCTCGACGACGTGGCGGCGGTCGCCCCGATCCCCCAACTCCCGGAGCTCCTCGCCGACTCCGGCCCGGCGGCCCTCCCGGTACTGGCCCTCCTGCGCAGCCGCGAACAGGCCCGCTCCCGCTGGCCCGCCCTCGCCTCCGAAGCCCTCCTCTGACCCGACGGCCCTCCCGGAGCCCCGGGCACGGGCCGCGCCTCACTCCAGGCCCGCGAGCGCCCCCGCCAACCGGTCCCGCGCCGCCACCTGCACCGCGATCCGGGCCTCCAGCACCGCCAACCGCTCCCGCGCCACCCGCAACGCCTCCTCGGAGGGCGGCCCGGCGGTCAGGTCCCCGTCCAGGCACGGCAGGAACACCGCCGCCACGTCCTCCAGCGTCAGCCCGGCACCCAGCAACCGCCGGATGTTGGCCACCCGGACGACCGCCCCGTCGCCGTAGTCGCGGTACCCGTTGGCCTCCCGCTCGGCACCGATCAGCCCCGCACGCTCGTAGTGGCGCAGCGACCTCGCGCTGACCCCCGTCGCAGCAGCCAACTCCCCTATCCGCACGGCCCCACCTCCCGGGCCCTTCTACCACGCCCCCCGTACGGCGGCGGGACGGCAGGAGGAGCCGTACGACAGGTGGCCGCCGGCTTCGTCACCGGGGCGGGGGACCGAGGGTGCTGGGCGCAGAGCCGTACGGCGGCGGGGAAGGCCACGGCCGGCGCCCCCCTGCCCGCCCTCAGGCCACGAGCGCCCCGCCGTCGACCTGGAGCACCGCCCCGGTGACGAAGCC
The DNA here is from genome assembly GCF_044753805.1 of Streptomyces sp. NPDC093225. Classification (NCBI taxonomy): domain Bacteria; kingdom Bacillati; phylum Actinomycetota; class Actinomycetes; order Kitasatosporales; family Streptomycetaceae; genus Streptomyces; species Streptomyces sp. NPDC093225. The sequence continues at coordinate 1,467 of NZ_JBIVNX010000088.1, read as the reverse complement.
GGCGGCCGGGTCCGCGAGCCGGCCTATGGCCCACGCCACCTCCTCGGGCCGTCCGATCCGCCCCAGCGGTGTGTGAGCCAACTGCCAGGCCCGTACCTGCTCCCGGCGCTCGGGGCCGAGCCCCTGGTGCTCCCCGATGGGCGTGTCGACCGCCCCCGGGGCCACCGCGACGACGCGGATGCCACGCGGCGCCAGCTCCACCGCCCAACTGCGGGTGAGGGTCTCCAGGGCGGCCTTGGTCGCCGCGTAGAGGCCGCTGCCCGGCCAGGCCCGCTGGCCGACCGTGGTGGAGACGTTGACGACGACCCCGCCGGTCTCCGTCAGCGCCGGCAGCGCGGCCCGGGCGAGCAGCAGGGGCGCGACGAGGTTGGTGGCCAGCAGGGGCCCGATGTCCTGGGGGTCCAGGGTGCCGAGCGCCCCGCTGCGCACGATGCCGGCGTTGTTCACGAGGACGTCGAGCCGACCGGTCCGCTCCAGCGCCGCCGCCACGATCCGCTCGGGCGCACCCGCCTCCGTGACGTCGGCGAGGAACGGCAGGATCCGCCCGTCGGCCCCGTGCCCGCCCCCGGCCGTTGCGGCCAACGGCCCACGCCGCCGCCCGACCGCGATGACCCGGGCCCCCTCGGCGGCGAAGGCCCGGGCCGTGGCCCGTCCGATCCCGGTACCGGCCCCCGTGACGACGACGGTCCGGGGGTTCACGCTGTTGCTGTGGGTGTCCATGGGCCGATCCTCGAACCCTGACGCCAGTGACAAGGTCAAGCCCGGAGCCCGTACGTCCCGCGGCCCGACCCCTCAGCGGACGAGGACGTGCTCCAGTTCCCGCTCCGCCGGGTCGGTGGGGGCGGGGGCGGTGACACCGGTGGGCTCGAAGCCGAAGCGCCGGTAGAAGCCGACGGCCCGGTGGTTGTCCTCGTGGACGTACAGGCGCACGCGTACCGGCGTGGGCTCCCGCAGCTCCCAGCACCAGCCGACGGCGGCCTCGAACAGGCCCTCGATCAGACCGGTGCCCCGGCTCTCCTGCCGTACGAAGACGCCGACGATCGCCGCCTGGTCCTGGGCGGGCTCCCCGTCCCCGAGCAACGTCGGCACCCCGGCGGGCTCGACGAGGACGGTGACGGTGCCGTGCCAGACCCCGTCGGGACCCTCGGCGACGAACTGCCGTACGGCGTCGCTCTCGGCAGCCCGCTCGGTGCGCTCCTGCCAGAAAGCGTCCGCCTCCGCCGAGGCCTGCTCGTACGTCTCGTGGAACGCGAGCCGGGCCGCGGGGTCCCGCAGCGCCTCCAGCCGCAGATCCTTGACCTTCTCCCACTCGTCGGCGCGCACGGCGCGAATCACATGATCCATGAAGAGATCCTAGGCGGCCGGCTCACGACCCGTAAACGCAGAAAAGCCCCGCACCAGAAGGTGCGGGGCTTTCCCACAATGATTGTTCGGCGGCGTCCTACTCTCCCACAGGGTCCCCCCTGC
>NZ_JBIVNX010000087.1:0-17975 GCF_044753805.1 Streptomyces sp. NPDC093225 | reverse complement strand
CCAGGGCCGAAGGCCCCGAAGCCCCAGGGGTGGGCCTGCCGCAGGGCCTGCAGGCCATGACGGGTCAAGAGGCGAGGGGACCCACACACCACGGGGCGGCCCCACGAAGCGAGCCCACCCCACCCCCGCCCGCGCGGCCACTCCCGCCCCACCCTCCTCGCCCAAGCAGCCGCCCCACCACCCTCACACCCCACCACCCTCACCACCCCCACCCTCATCCCCCGTCCGTCAGCAACTCCCGCGCGCAGCCGCGCAGCCAGCGGTGCGCCGGGTCGGCGTCGTGCCGGGGGTGCCAGGCCAGCCCGAAGTACATGGGGGGCAGTTCCAGCGGTACGTCGAACACCACGAGCCCGAGGGCCTCGGCGAGCGGCGTCGCGCTCCCGGTGAGCAGCCCGACCAGATCGGTGTCGCGCAGCACGAACAGCGACGCCGGGAACGAGCCGACCGTCCCGACCACCCGCCGGGCCAGGCCCAGTTCGGCCAACGCCCGGTCCATCGGGCCGGTCAGGCGGCCGCGCCGGGAGACGTTCAGGTGATCGGCGGCCGCCAGTCGGCGCGGGGTCAACCGGCCGCGCAGCAGCGGGTGTCCGGCCCGTACCACGCCCAACATCCGCTCCTCGCGCAGTGCTTCGGACCGCACCTCGGGCGACCGGTTGTCGATGACGCCGAGTTCGAGGTCCGCGGTGCCCTCGCGCAGTGCGGGTACGTCGACGTGCGTCTCCGAGAGGAAGCGCAGCCGCACGCCCGGCGCCTCGCGCCGGGTGCGCGCGAACAGCCGCGCCCCGTACGAGGCCGCCAGCGCGTCGTGGCCGAGCACCGTGAACGTGCGCTCCAGCCCGCGCAGGTCCACCTCGCCCCCGGACACGAAGACCGCCCGGGCCCGCTCCACCACCTCGCGGACCTCCGCGTGCAGGGCGAGGGCGCGCGGGGTGGGCACCATGCTCCGGCCCGCCCGGACCAGGACGGGATCGCCCAGCGCCTTGCGGATACGGCCCAGGGTGCGGCTCATCGCGGGCTCGGACAGGTGCAGCCGCTCGGCCGCGCCGGACACGCTCGACTCCTCCAGCAGCACGTCGAGGGCGATGAGGAGGTTCAGGTCGAGCCTGGAATGCGTCACGCGCATGTCTCCCTTGCAAAGGTTGCACTGGAAAGCAGGACAGGGCGAGCCTACGGTGGTTCGCGGGGGCCGGCCCCACCCGAAACCCGGCGCAACGGCTCGGCGCGCGCAACGACTTGCGCGGCCCGGCGCCGCCCGCGGCGAACACAACTCCGCCGCCCGCGGCACAGCAGACTCCGCCGCCCGCGCCCGTCCCGATGTCCTTTCCCCGAGGGAGAACCGTGCCCAGTCCTGCCCCGACCAGCTCCGCGCGCCCCGCGGACACCGCCCCGGGCGGTCCGACGGCAGGCGGCCTGTCCCGGCCCGCCCTGCTCGCGCTCTGCGCCTGCGTCCTCGTCGCGCAGGGCCTGGTCGCCGCCGTCAACCTGCTCATCCCGCAGCTCGCCGCCTCCACGCTGCACCCCACCGCCACGCAACTGCTGTGGACCGTCGACGCGTACGTGATCGTCTTCGCCGCGCTGCTCATCCCCGCCGGCGCCCTCGGCGACCGGTACGGCCGCAAGGGCGCCCTGCTGGCGGGCCTGACCCTCCTCGGCGCCGGGGCCGCGGTGAGCGCCGCCGCCGACACCTCCGCCGTGCTCATCGCGGGCCGTGGCGTGTGCGGCGCCGGAGCGGCCCTGATCATGCCCGCCACCATGTCGGTCCTGGTCCACCTCACCCCGCCCGAGCGCCGCAGCCAGGCCCTCGCCACCTGGACGCTCTCCGCCGGCCTCGGGGGTCTCGTGGGCAACGTCGGCGGTGGGTTGGCCGCCGAGTACCTGAGCTGGCGGGCGCTGTTCTGGGCGGTCGTCCCGCTCGCCGTCGCGCTCGCCCTCGCCACCGCCCGGCTGATCCCGGCCGTACCGCGCCGTCCCGAGGCCTCCGTCGACCCGCTGGGTGCCGCGCTGCTCACCGCGGCGCTGGTCGCGGTCGTCCACGGCATCATCGAGGGGCCCACCGCCGGGTGGGCCGCGCTCCAGGTGCTCGGCGCTTTCGGCGCCGGTGCCGCGCTCCTCGGGGTGTTCACGGCCCACGCGCTGCGGGCGGCCGACCCGCTGTTCGATCCCCGGGTGTTCCGCTCGGCCCGGCTGCGCTCCGGCGCCCTCGGCATCGGTGCGGCGTTCTTCGGCCTCTTCTCGCTCTTCTTCGTGAACGCCCAGTACCTGCAGTACGTGAAGGGCTTCTCGCCCGCCCGCACCGGCCTGGCGATCGTCCCGCTGACCATCGGCATGGCCCTCGTCCCGCGCTTCGGCGCCCGGCTCCAGGACCGCTTCGGTCCCCGCCCGCCCGTGACCGCCGGGCTCCTCCTCATCGCCGGCGGCCTGCTCCTGGTCTCCACCGCCGACGCGGGGACTCCGTACCCGGTGTACGCGTGCCACCTGCTGGTGCTGTCGATCGGTACGGGCCTGTGCGCGCCCGCGCTGACGGTGTCGGTGGTCACGGCGCTCCCGGCGCACCAGGCCGGGCTCGGCTCGGGCCTGAACACGGCCGCCCGCGAGATCGGGGCCGCCCTGGGCGTCGCCGTAGTGGGCACGGTGCTCGCCTCGCGTGTCCACGGAACCCTCCAGGCCCCCTCCCACACGGGCGAGTTCAACTCCGCGATGGCCCTCGCCCTCCGCGTGGCGGCGGCCCTCCTCCTCCTGGCCACCCTCGCCGTCACGACCGGCTACCGCCCCCGCCACGACAGGACGTCCGCCCCCACCGGCGCCTGAGGCACGGCACGACCGGCTGCACCCGCGGCACCCCAGCCCCATCCCCAGCCCAGCCCGACCGCAGGCACCCCGGCCCGACCGCGCGGCCCGTCCAGTCCCACCGGACGGGCACACCCGGCCCACCGGACGGGCATCCCAGCCCCGCCGGCGTTTGAGGCGCGGGGTCCGGGGCGGAGCCCCGGGAGGTCCGGCGCGCAGCGCCGGACCCGGTCCGGGCGGAGCCCGGGGAACGGTGGAAGGGCGGGTAGGGGACCAGCCCCGCAGGGCCCGCCACGACCGGCCGGTGCCGGACCGGTCGCCGCCACCCCCGAACCGGGGCCGTCCGGGCACCGGCACCAGCAACGGCACCGGCACCAGCACCGCCCCCGACGTCCATGTCGGAAAACTGCCAGCCCCCGCGGCCCCCGGTACCGCAAGCTGGACGGCATGCACACCGACACCGAGCGCTGCGTGCGCGCCGTGCAGTCGAAGGACCCGAGGTTCGACGGCTGGTTCTTCACCGCCGTCCTGACCACCCGGATCTACTGCCGGCCCAGCTGCCCGGGGGTGCCGCCGAAGGTCGAGAACATGACCTTCCTGCCCAGTGCCGCGGCCTGCCAGCAGGCCGGCTTCCGGGCCTGCAAGCGGTGCCGGCCCGACACCAGCCCCGGCTCGCCGGAGTGGAACGCCCGCGCCGACGCGGTGGCCCGCGCCATGCGCCTGATCCGCGACGGGGTGGTGGACCGCGAGGGCGTACCCGGTCTCGCCCGCCGCCTGGGCTACTCCACCCGCCAGATCGAGCGGCAGCTGAACGCCGAGCTCGGCGCCGGTCCGCTCGCGCTCGCCCGGGCCCAACGGGCCCAGACCGCCCGGCTGCTGATCGAGACCACCGCACTGCCCATGGCGGAGGTGGCCTTCGCGGCCGGCTTCGCCTCGGTCCGCACCTTCAACGGCACGGTCCGTGAGGTGTTCGCCCTCGCGCCGAGCGAGCTCCGCGAACGCGCGGCCCGCGCGGCCGCCCGTACGGGCCGCGCCGGCGCGACCTTCGCCGGCACCGACAACACGACCTTCGCCGGCACCGGCGCCGCCGCGTCGGCCGGGACCGGCCACGCAGCCGCCACCGCCGGCCCGCCCGGCACCCGCACCACCCCCTCGGCCGCCCCCGGCACCATCGCGCTCCGGCTGCCCTACCGCGCCCCGCTCAACCCCGACAACCTGTTCGGCCACCTCGCCGCCACCGCCGTGCCCGGCGTCGAGGAGTGGCGCGACGGCGCGTACCGCCGCACCCTCCGGCTCCCCTACGGCACCGGCATCGTCTCCCTCTCCCCGCGCGCCGACCACATCGCCTGCCGGCTGACCCTCACCGACCTGCGCGACCTCACCATCGCCATCAGCCGCTGCCGCTGGCTGCTCGACCTGGACGCCGACCCCGAGGCGGTCGACGAGCTGCTGGGAGCCGACCCGCTGCTCGCGCCCCTCGTCGCGAAGGCTCCCGGGCGCCGGGTGCCGCGCACCGTCGACGCGGCCGAGTTCGCGGTCCGGGCCGTCCTCGGGCAGCAGGTGTCCACCGCCGCGGCCCGCACCCACGCGGCCCGCCTGGTCGCGGCGCACGGCGAGCCCGTCGAGGACCCGGAGGGCGGCCTCACCCACCTCTTCCCGGCCCCGGCCGCGCTCGCCGCCCTCGACCCCGAGCGGCTCGCGCTGCCCCGCAGCCGCCGCACCACCCTCACCACGCTCGTCTCCGCCCTCGCCGACGGCTCCCTCCCGCTCGGCGTCGACAGCGACTGGGAGCGGGCCCGGGGGCAGCTGGCCGCGCTGCCCGGGTTCGGGCCCTGGACGGTGGAGGTGATCGCCATGCGCGCGCTCGGCGACCCGGACGCCTTCCTCCCCTCCGACCTGGGCATGCGACGGGCCGCCCAGGGGCTCGGGCTGCCGCACACCCCGGCCGCGCTGACCGCCCGGGCCGCGCGCTGGCGGCCCTGGCGCGCGTACGCGGTCCAGTACCTCTGGGCCACCGACGACCACCCGGTCAACCGGCTCCCGGCCTGAGGGGCCGAACCCCCGCCACCAGCCGGGCACCCGTGAGACCACGTGACACCACGCGACACCCTGGAGCAGAGGACCAGCAGAGGACCATGAGCAACAGAGACACCGCCACCCACGCCGGCCGCACGCACACCGTCGTCGACAGCCCGTACGGCCCGCTCACCATGGTCGCGACCGACGGCATCCTCAGTGCCATGTACATGAGCGACCAGCGGCACCGCCCCGCCGAGGAGAGCTTCGGCGTCCGCGTCGCGCCCGAGGAGGACCCCTTCGCCGAGGCCGCGCGCCAGCTGGGCGAGTACTTCGCGGGCGAGCGCACGGTCTTCGACCTGCCGCTGCGCCTGGAGGGCACGGACTTCCAGCGCAGCGTGTGGGAGCAGCTCACCCGGATCCCCTACGGGCAGACCCGGTCGTACGGGGACCTGGCCACGAGCCTCGGCAAGCCGGGCGCCTCCCGCGCGGTGGGCCTGGCCAACGGCAAGAACCCCGTGACGATCATCGTGCCGTGCCACCGGGTGATCGGGTCCTCGGGGAGCCTGACCGGCTACGGCGGCGGCCTCGACCGCAAGCAGCGGCTGCTCGCGTTCGAGCGCGGCGCGGCGGCCGGCGCCGACCTCCGCACGGCGGCCGACTCCGACACCCTCTTCTGACGCGCCGACGCCCCCGGCCCCCGGCCCCCGGCCCCCAGCGCCGGGCGCTGCGCGCCTCCGCCCCCGGACGGGGCGCCGCGCCCCCGCCGCAGGACGCCGGGGCCCGACGGGTGGCGGACCTCAGCCCGTCAGGCCCCGCCGCCCGGCCGGCGGCCGTCCTCCAGCTCCACGGTCCCGCCGCCCTTCTCCACCACCTCGTACGCCGCCTCGATGCGCAGCCCGAGCGCGCCCGGCAGATAGGCGGTCAGCTCGGTCGGCGGCACCAGCCGCCACGAGATCAGCTCCTCCTCCTGGAGCCGGATCGCGGCCAGCTGGTCGCGGTCCAGCACCCCGCCGTCGAACACGTACGCCACCAGCGGCGGCCGCGCCGCGCCCAGCACCCAGTCCACGGCCAGCAGTCGCCCGAGCGGCAGGTCCAGCCCGATCTCCTCGGCGGTCTCCCGGCGCGCGGCCTGCCGGGGCGACTCGTCCCGGTCGGACTCGATCGTGCCGCCGGGCAGCGCCCAGCCCTCGCGGTAGTTGGGTTCGACGAGCAGCACCCGGCCCTCGGCGTCCCGGAACAGCGCGGCGGCCCCGGCGAGCACCCGGGGCAGGGAGGCGATGTACGCGGCGTAGTCAGTCGTGGTCACCCCGCAAGCCTAGGCGGTCCGGTGCGGCGCGGGGCCGGGCCGGCCAGCGGCCCTACACCGCCCCCGCCAGCCGCAGCGTCCGGTCCGCCAGCTCGCGGATCGAGGCCCCGTCGAAGCCCTGGACCGAGCTGCGGACGGTGTCCTGGAGCGGGTCCGTCCACCGGCCCGGGATCCCCGCCGCCCCGCACAGCACGCCGGCGACCGAGCCCGCGGTGGCGCCGTTGGAGTCGGTGTCCAGGCCCCCGCGCACGGTGAGGGCGATGGTGCGGGTGAAGTCCCCGGCCCCGTACAGCAGGCCGGCCGTCAGGACGGCGGCGTTGGGCACGACGTGGATCCAGCCCAGTCCGGCGGTCTCCCTGTCGGCCTCCGCCAGGGTGTCCTCCCAGCTCAGCCCGGCCGCGTGCAGGGCGACCACCCGGCGCACGACGCGGGCCAGCCGGCTGCCGGCCGGGATCCGGGCGAGGCCCGCGTCCAGCGCCTCGCCCGGGCCGTCCGCCGTGAACGCCGCCGCGATCACCGCGGCCGCCCACATGGCCCCGTAGACCCCGTTCCCGGAGTGCGAGAGCACGGCGTCCCGGCGGGCCAGCGAGGCCGCGCGGCGCGGGTCGCCCGGGCACGTCCAGCCGTACACGTCCGCCCGGATCAGCGCGCCGATCCACTCCTGGTACGGGTTGTCGTACGTGGCGGTGAGCGGCGGGCGCAGCCCGTTCGCCAGGTTGCGGTACGCCACCCGCTCCGCGGTGAACGTCCGCAGGTACGGCAGGCTCAGCAGCCACAGCTCGCCGACCTGCTCGGTCGTGAACGTCCCGCCGTACCGCTCCAGCAGGTCCAGGCCCAGCAGGGCGTAGTCCACGTCGTCGTCGCGGACGCTGCCCCGGATCCGCCCGCGGACGCAGCCGGGCCACTCGGGGCGCAGCTCGAACTCGCCGGGGGCGGGCGGCGGGTCCAGCGCGGAGGGCGGTGGCAGGTAGTCCGTCAGCGGCAGCGCGTCGGCCCGCCGCAGGTAGCGGTCGATCCGGGCGCGGGTCCAGTGGTCCCCGCGCTCCACCGGTTTGCCGAGCATGTTGCCGGCGATCCGGCCGAGCCAGCCGCCCAGCACGCGGTCCGCCACCCCTGCCGCCACCGGCCGCTCCACGAGGTCCGTCACACCTCAGGTGTACTCCTGGTGCCGGACCGCCGCGCGGCGCCGGGCGGCCGCCGGGCGCCGACCGCGGACGGCGTCGCCGGGACCCCTCCGCCAGGGCCCCCGGGTGACCACCGGCAGCACCGCCGCCACCCCGTCAGTGACCACGGTTCGGTCGCGAGTGTCCACCCCTTGGTCTCCGGAAGACGTCTCCGGCGGTGTCCGGTCCAGGGAATCCACGCTCATCCAGCCCCGCTATGGGGGTGAATGTCCCCATTTTTCGGCGTGGCGGGCCCGGTGTGGCCCAGGCCACCCATGGGCATAGGAGGATCCTCCGGATAGGCTCGGGGTGGCGCGACTGCACGTTCGATAGCAAGGGATAAGCAAGGTGACGGACGGGGCAGTAACTGTGGCCGCGCGCGTTCTCATCGCCGCGGACAAATTCAAGGGCTCGCTCACGGCCGTTCAGGTCGCCGAGCGGGTCACGGCCGGCCTTCGCACGGCCGTACCCGACGTGGAGGTCGAGACCCTCCCCGTCGCGGACGGCGGCGACGGTACGGTCGCGGCCGCCGTGGCGGCCGGTTTCGAACGCCGGGAGGTACGGGTCGCCGGCCCCCTCGGCGAGCCGGTCACGGCTGCCTTCGCCCTGCGCGACGGCACCGCGGTGGTGGAGATGGCCGAGGCCTCGGGCCTCCAGCTGCTCCCGGCGGGCGTCTTCGCCCCGCTGACCGCCACCACGTACGGCTCCGGCGAGGTGCTGAAGGCCGCGCTCGACGCGGGCGCGCGCACGATCGTCTTCGGCGTGGGCGGCAGCGCCACCACCGACGGCGGCGCCGGCATGCTGGCCGCCCTCGGCGCGGTGTTCCTGGACGCCGACGGCGAACCGGTCGGTCCGGGCGGCGGCGCCCTGGCGGACCTCGCCTCGGCCGACCTGTCGGGCGTGGACCCCCGCTTCGCCGAGGTGGACTTCGTCCTCGCCAGCGACGTGGACAACCCGCTCACCGGCCCGAAGGGCTGCGCGGCGGTGTACGGACCGCAGAAGGGCGCCTCCCCGGAGGACGTGGCCACGCTCGACGCGGCCCTCGCCCACTACGCCCAGGTGCTGGAGAAGGCCATCGGCCCCAAGGCCGCCGAGCTGGCCGCGTCCCCCGGCGCGGGCGGCGCGGGCGGCATCGGCTACGGCGCCCTGCTGCTCGGCGCGAGCTTCCGGCCGGGCATCGAGCTGATGCTGGAGGTGCTCGGCTTCGCCCCGGCACTGGAGCGGGCCACGCTGGTCATCACCGGCGAGGGCTCCCTCGACGAGCAGACGCTGCACGGCAAGGCCCCGGCCGGCGTCGCCGCGGCCGCCCGGGCCGCCGGCAAGCCGGTCGTGGCGGTCTGCGGCCGCCTCGCCCTGCCGCAGGAGGCCCTGCAGACGGCCGGCATCCGCCGCGCCTACCCGCTGACGGAGATCGAGCCCGACACCGCGAAGTGCATCGCCGACGCGGGCCCGCTGCTGGAGCGGGTCGCGGCCAACATCGCCGCCGACGTGCTGTAACCGGCCCGTACGCGCACCCGCCGAAGGCCCCCTCCGCCCCGGAGGGGGCCTTCGGCGTACCCGGACCACGGCTACCGCTCGCGGCTCCCGTCCAGCAGCGCCCGCGTCCAGGCCACGAGCTGCCGCACGATCCCGGCGGCCTGCGCACTACGCCGCCGCGAGAACGGCAGCACCACCAGCGCCGGCACCGACGCCACCGTCACGATCACCACGGGCACGAGCACGAGCCCCACGAGGAGCACCCGGCCCGCCCACCGGGCCCCGGAGAGCACCGACATCCAAGCAGCGTTCATGATCCGTCCGATCCCTTCCGTCATCCGCTGATTGACACCGCCAGCGTGGGGAAGGCCGGATACGGTGCGACAGCGCGCAACGGTTGCCACTTCGGTGGCACGGCACGGGGGGACGAGGAATGCCGGACGTGGACCGCCCACCAGCGAATTCGTCCGCCGTGGAGCGGGGCGAGGTCCCGGAGGTTGCGGCGCTCGGCAACACGTTGACGGGCCTGTTCAACACCCTGGGCGTGTCGCAGCGCGCCTACGCGGTACGGATCACCCTCGACCCGTCCGTGGTCTCCCGCTACCTGCGCGGCCAGCGCGTCGCCACGGAGGACTTCGTCGACCGCCTGGTCCGGGAGGCCGAGAGGAAGCTCGGCAGTTCCCTCCAAGAGGAGGTCAAGGCCCGCCTCCACGACCTGCGCCTGGCCGCGTTGCGAGCCACCGACCCGGCCGCGTACGAGCTGGAATCCTTGCGCCGCGAGATGGAACGCTCCCAACGCGCGGTGGAGCGCCTGACCCGCCAACAGGAGGCCCTCCACGATCTCCTGGAGAAGCGCGAGGCGGAGGCGGCCGGCGTTCGCGCCGAGCTCTCGCAGCTGCAACGCGACTGGGCCGACGACGCCATCGCCGCCTCCCGCCGCGAACTGGACCTCTGCGCGGCCACGAAGGCCCACACCACCGCTCGCGACGACCTCCTCGCCGAGATCGCCCGCCTCCGCGGCGAACTCGCCGACACCGCGGCGCTGAAGTCCGAAGCAGAGGCCCGCTGTCGTGGTTTGGAGGGGCAGGTGCTGGCCATGGAGGAGGAGCTGGCGGGCCTGCGCGGGGCGACCGAGGACCCGGACCCGGTGACCTCTCTGCCGGTGGCGGGCCTGCTGGAGCGCCTGCAGCGGTCCCGGGACGCGGGTGACGTGCGCGTGCTGGGCCTCGAGCTGGCCGAGGCGGGGTGGACGCGCTCGGCCGAGGAGATCAGCGAGGTGATGGAATGGCTCCACCGTGCGGGTGAAAAGTCCCGGGCCGACTCGCTGCTGCGCGACGTCGTCCAAGCGCGGCCGCTCGACGTCGTGCGGGTGGTCGGCGACGGGATCATGGCGAGCAAGGGCGTGCGGAGGCTGTGGCCCGCCACGGACCACTATCTGCTGGAGTGCGTCGCGAGGTTTCGTACGGTGCCGGAACTCGCAGCGCTGCACGTCAGGTGGGAGGCCGGACGACGCGGACGCGGCACCGTCCTGGGACGGGCGGTGATGGACAGCAGGCCGGCGGAGGACGTCCTGGCGCTGCTCGAGATCCTTCACCGCGAGGGCGTGGAGGTCGAGTCCGCCCTGACCGAGGGGGCACGGGCGGGCGTACACGCGAGCAAGCTGGTGCCGCTCATCGCGCGGCTGCCGCACCTCGGGCATCGACGCATCTCTGACGAGATGCTGGTGCGGTTGATGCAACAGGTGGGCCGGACGGGCTTGGGGAGCTCGTTCGGCGCGGCCGTCGCGGGGCTTGCGGAGCCGCACCGGGCCGAGCTGATGGACCGGATGACGAAACAGGAGCCGCCGCTGCTACTCGAAACCCTGATCGCGTTGTACCGCTCGACGGTGACAGAAGCGGTGGGCGAAGAGCTGGTGGAGCGTGCCCGGTCCGCCGGGCTGGGCCCCGCGCTGACCGCAGACATGCTGGATACGGACTTCCTCCTGCCTTCACGCTTGGAGGAAGCCCTCCACTCCGCGATGTGACGCAAGGGAAACGCACCGTCACGGACGGCCGTCGGGGCGTGCGAGGATCACCCGCGTCAGATCATGACGTACTCGGCGGCGCGGAGCGCTCGGGGCGGCTTTCGCGGTGGGCCGGGCGGGTACGACTTCCGTACAGCCGCTCACTCCCGGGAGCCGCCCATGACCGCTCTGTTGTGGATCGGCATCGTCCTCGCCGCCTGGTGCCTGCTGTCGCTGCTCGTGGCCGGCGGGTTCGCCTACGGCCGCACCCGCCACAAGCGCACCCGTATCGGACCCCGTCACCGCACCGGACCCCGGCACCGCACCGGGCCCCGCATCCGCCACTGAAGCCCCCCGCAACGCGAAGGGCCCCGGACACCTGATCGGTGTCCGGGGCCCTTCGCGTGTCTGAGCGGAGGCTACGGCGTCGGCTGGGCGGCGCGGGCCTCGCGGTTCTCGCGGCGGTTGTGCCGGAAGGTGTTGACCCGGCGGGTGGTCGCGAAGAGCGGGATCGTCGCGGCGAGCACGATCTGGAGCGCGCAGCCGGTCTGCAGCAGCAGCTGGCCGCCCGGGGCGTCGAACGCCCAGGCCGCCAGCAGCCCCATGGCGCCCACGATCCAGCTGAGCATCGCCACCGCGAGGACGCCCCGCGGCTTGGGGTACTCGACCCGGCTCACCATCAGCCAGGCCACGCCCACGATCGCCAGCAGGGTCGGCACGAACGGCAGCTCCAGCAGCACGATCGAGACGACCGTCAGCGCGCCGAAGGGGCTCGGCATGCCCTGGAACATGCCGTCCTTCATCGTCACGCAGCTGAATCTGGCCAGTCGCAGCACGACCGCCAGGAGGACCACGATCGCCGCGAGGGCCGACACCCGCTGGTGCGCGTCGTCGGCGACCATGCCGTAGACGAGCACGAAGTACGCGGGGGCCAGACCGAAGCTGATCAGGTCGGACAGGTTGTCCAGCTCCGCACCCATCGGCGAGCTGCGCAGCTTGCGCGCCACGAGCCCGTCGCAGAGGTCGAAGATCGCGGCCAGCAGCATCAGTATCACCGCGGTCGCCGCGCTGTGACGGGCCATGCCGGACTCGTCACTGCCGGTGAGGTGCGGGATCAGGATGCCGGTGGTGGTGAAGTACACCGCCATGAAGCCGCAGGTGGCGTTGCCGAGGGTGAGGGTGTCCGCTATCGAGAGGCGCAGCGAGAGCGGCATCTCCTCCTCGGCGGCCTCCTCCTCGGCGGCCTCGGGGACCCAGCCGGTCGCCGGGGTCTCCGGATCAGTCACGGTCAATTCGAGTCACCCCTGCCGTAGTGGCCTGCCCGACCTCCACCGCGACCTCGACGCCCTCGGGGAGGTAGATGTCGACGCGCGAGCCGAAGCGGATCAGGCCGATGCGCTCGCCCTGCTCGACCTTGGTGCCCTGCGGGATGTACGGAACGATGCGACGGGCGACGGCGCCGGCGATCTGCACCATCTCGATGTCGCCGAGCTCGGTGTCGAAGTGCCAGACGACGCGCTCGTTGTTCTCGCTCTCCTTGTTGAACGCCGGGACGAAACCGCCGGGGACGTGCTCGACGGACGTCACCGTGCCCGCCAGCGGCGCGCGGTTGACGTGGACGTTCAGCGGGCTCATGAAGATCGCGACCCGGGTCCGGCCGTCCTTCCACGGCATGATGCTCTGCACCACGCCGTCGGCGGGCGAGATGACACGGCCCTCGGCGATCTCGCGCTCGGGGTCGCGGAAGAACCACAGCATGCCCGCCGCGAGCGCGGTGGTGGGCACGGCCACCGCGGCCCAGCGTCCGGACTTGCGGGCCCGGGAGAGGCTGAGGGCCGCGGTGGCAACGGTCGGCAGGAGCCACGGCGATGCTCCGCGAGCGAGACGTACGCCGAGTCGGCTGTTGTCGCGAGGTGCAGAGGTTTGGCTGTGGGGCATGGATGACCTTCGTAGCGGATGATGCCGCGCCGCAAACGGGGGACGGGACGGCGGCTTTACTGGAATGCTATCGGTTGCGCGCAACAACTGGGCAAGCCAGAAGCCGAGTCGATGGCCGGAAGCCGGTGACAGGGTGTGACCCTTTTCGCGGACCATCCGCAACGAAAGGGACATTCAGCCCTGGAGTCGGTACTCCTCGAGCAGGCGTCGCCCAATGATCATTTTCTGGATCTCGGCGGTACCTTCACCGATGAGCAGCATCGGCGCCTCGCGGTAGAGCCGCTCGATCTCGTACTCCTTGGAGAAGCCGTATCCGCCGTGGATGCGGAAGGCGTCCTCCACCACCTCCTTGCAGTATTCGGAGGCGAGGTACTTCGCCATCCCTGCTTCGAGGTCGTTTCGTTCCCCGGAGTCCTTTTTGCGTGCTGCGTTGACCATCATGGCATGAGCGGCCTCGACCTTGGTAGCCATCTCGGCCAGCTTGAACTGGATGGCCTGGTGCTGGGCGATCGGCTTGCCGAAAGTGTGCCGTTGCTGGGCGTACGAGACGCCCAGCTCGAACGCACGCTGGGCGACGCCGCAGCCACGGGCCGCCACGTTGACGCGGCCGACCTCCACGCCGTCCATCATTTGGTAAAACCCTCGGCCGGTGACCCCGCCGAGGACCCGATTGGCCGGAATGCGCAGTCCGTCCATGATGAGCTCGGTCGTGTCGACGCCCTTGTAACCCATCTTGTCGATCTTGCCCGGGATCGTCAGGCCCGGCCGGACCTCTCCGAAGCCCGGCTCCTTCTCGACGAGGAAGGTCGTCATCGACTTGTGGGCGGCCGTGCCCTCGGGGTGTCCTTCGTCACTCCGGCACAGAACGGCGACCAGGGTCGAGGTGCCGCCGTTCGTCAGCCACATCTTCTGGCCGTTCAGGACGTACTCGTCGCCGTCCTTGACCGCCTTCGACGAGATCGCCGACACGTCGGAGCCCAGGGCCGGCTCCGACATCGAGAACGCGCCGCGCACCTCGCCCAGCGCCATCCGCGGCAGGAAGTGGTCCTTCTGCTCCTGCGTGCCGTGCTGCTTGAGCATGTACGCCACGATGAAGTGGGTGTTGATGATGCCCGAGACGGACATCCAGCCGCGGGCTATCTCCTCCACGCACAGCGCGTAGGTGAGCAGCGACTCACCGAGACCGCCGTACTCCTCGGGGATCATCAGACCGAACAGGCCGAGCTCCTTGAGCCCGTCCACGATCTGCTGCGGGTACTCGTCGCGGTGCTCCAGCTCGGTCGCGACCGGGATGATCTCCTTGTCGACGAACTCGCGGACGGTCTTCAGGATCTCCTGCTGGACGTCCGTGAGCCCGGCGGTCTGGGCGAGTCGTGCCATGGCTACTTCCCCTGTTCCTTCAGCTCGGGCCGGCCGGGCTGCTCGCCGCCGCGCTCCTTGATGTACGTCTCGGTCGGGACCATCACCTTGCGCCGGAAGACGCAGACGAGGGTGCCGTCCTGCTTGTAGCCCTTGGTCTCGACGTAGACGATCCCGCGGTCGTTCTTGGACTTCGACGGGGTCTTGTCGAGGACCGTGGTCTCGCCGTAGATGGTGTCGCCGTGGAAGGTCGGCGCCACGTGCCGCAGCGACTCGATCTCCAGGTTGGCGATGGCCTTGCCGGAGACGTCCGGCACGGACATGCCCAGCAGCAGCGAGTAGATGTAGTTGCCCACCACCACGTTCTTGCCGAAGTCCGTGGTGTTCTCCGCGTAGTTCACGTCCATGTGCAGCGGGTGGTGGTTCATCGTGAGCAGGCAGAAGAGGTGGTCGTCGTACTCCGTGACCGTCTTCCCGGGCCAGTGCTTGTAGACCGCCCCGACCTCGAACTCTTCGTAGGTGCGTCCGAACTGCATGGTGCTCAGGCCTCCGGGATCTCGAACTTGCTCGTGCGCTGCATGCCGGCGGCCCGGCCCTTGCCCGAGATGACCAGGGCCATCTTGCGGCTGGCCTCGTCGATCATCTCGTCGCCGAGCATCGCGGAGCCCTTCTTGCCGCCCGCCTCGGACGTGTAGTAGTCGTACGCGTCCAGGATCAGCTCGGCGTGGTCGTAGTCCTCCTGGGAGGGCGAGAAGACCTCGTTGGCCGCGTCGACCTGGCCCGGGTGCAGCACCCACTTGCCGTCGAAGCCGAGGGCGGCGGCGCGGCCGGCGACCTCGCGGTAGCCGTCGACGTTCTTGATCTGGAGGTAGGGGCCGTCGATCGCCTGCAGGTTGTTCGCGCGGGCGGCCATCAGGATGCTCATCAGGATGTAGTGGTACGCGTCCGCCGAGTAGCCGGGCGGCTGCTCGCCCACGACCAGCGACTTCATGTTGATCGAGGCCATGAAGTCGGCCGGGCCGAAGATGATCGTCTCCAGGCGCGGGGAGGCCTGGGCGATCGCGTTGACGTTGTTGAGGCCCTGCGCGTTCTCGATCTGCGCCTCGATGCCGATCTTGCCGAGCTCGAAGCCCATCGTCTTCTCGATCTGCGTCAGCAGCAGGTCCAGCGCGACGATCTGCTCCGCGTTCTGCACCTTCGGCAGCATGATGCAGTCCAGGTTCTGGCCCGCGCCCTCGACGACCGTGACGACGTCGCGGTACGTCCAGTGCGTCGTCCAGTCGTTCACCCGCACGACCCGGGTCTTGCCGGTCCAGTCGCCCTCGTTGAGGAACTTCACGATGGTGTGCCGCGCCTCGGGCTTGGCCAGCGGAGCGCACGCGTCCTCGAGGTCCAGGAAGACCTGGTCGGCCGGCAGCCCCTGGGCCTTCTCCAGGAAGCGCGGGTTGGACCCGGGCACGGCGAGGCAGGAGCGGCGCGGGCGCAGCCGGTTCACCGGGTGCAGGGGCGTGGTCATGCGGGGACCTCCGAGATTTCGAGGGGGCTGAGCTTGTTCGCTGTACGGATCTCGTCGACGATACGGCCGATGATCTCCGTGATACCGAAGTCCTTCGGGGTGAAGACGGCGGCCACGCCGGCCGCGCGGAGTTCCTCCGCGTCGGCATTCGGAATGATGCCTCCGACGACGACGGGGATGTCCGGCGCCCCCGCCGTGCGCAGCCGCTCCAGGACGTCCGGCACCAGCTTCCCGTGCGATCCGGACAGGATCGACAGGCCCACGCAGTGCACGTCCTCGGCCAGCGCCGCGGTCACGATCTGCTCGGGCGTGAGCCGGATGCCCTGGTAGACCACCTCGAACCCGGCGTCGCGGGCCCGCACGGCGATCTGCTCGGCACCGTTGGAGTGGCCGTCCAGGCCCGGCTTGCCGACCAGCAGGCGCAGGCGGCCCGAGCCCAGCTCGTCGGCCGTACGGGCGACCTTCTCGCGGACCTCGGCGAGCGGGGTGCCCGGCTCCGCGGCCACCGCCACGGGGGCGGAGGACACGCCGGTCGGGGCCCGGAACTCGCCGAAGACCTCGCGCAGCGCGCCCGCCCACTCGCCGGTGGTGACGCCCGCACGGGCGCACTCGAGGGTGGCTTCCATCAGGTTCTCGTCGCCCGCGGCCGCCTCCTTCAGGCGCTCCAGCGCCTGGTGGGTGGTGGGGAAGACGAAGGGGTCGCCGCCGCCCTGCCGCTCCGAGGACTCCTGGCGCTCGGTGCGCCAGCGGCCGATGTTCTCGACGACCTTGTTCTCCACCCGGCCGTCCACCGTCATGATCGCGGTGTCCAGGTCCGCGGTGAGCGGGTTCGGCTCGGTCGTCTCGAAGATGTTCACGCCGACGATCTTCTCGTCGCCGGACTCGATCCTGGCGCGCCGCTCCGCGTGCGAGGAGACGAGCTGCGACTTGAGGTAGCCGGACTCGACGGCGGCCATCGCGCCGCCCATCTCCTGGATCCGGTCGATCTCGGCCAGGCACTCCGCCGCGAGGGCCTCGACCTTGGCCTCGATCACGTGCGAGCCCGCGAAGATGTCCTCGTACTCCAGCAGGTCGCTCTCGTGCGCCAGGACCTGCTGGATGCGCAGGGACCACTGCTGGTCCCAGGGGCGCGGCAGGCCCAGGGCCTCGTTCCAGGCCGGCAGCTGCACCGCGCGGGCCCGGGCGTCCTTGGAGAGGGTGACGGCCAGCATCTCCAGGACGATGCGCTGGACGTTGTTCTCCGGCTGCGCCTCGGTCAGGCCCAGCGAGTTGACCTGGACGCCGTACCGGAAGCGGCGCTGCTTGGGGTTCTCGATCCCGTACCGCTCCTGGGTGATCTTGTCCCAGATGCGGCCGAAGGCGCGCATCTTGCACATCTCCTCGATGAAGCGGACGCCCGCGTTCACGAAGAACGAGATGCGGGCGACCACTTCGCCGAAGCGCTCGTCGGGGACCTGGCCCGAGTCGCGCACGGAGTCCAGCACCGCGATGGCGGTGCACATCGCGTAGCTGATCTCCTGGACCGGAGTGGCCCCCGCCTCCTGCAGGTGGTAGCTGCAGATGTTGATCGGGTTCCACTTCGGGATGTTGTTGACCGTGTACGCGATCATGTCGGTCGTCAGGCGCAGGCTCGGTCCCGGCGGGAAGACGTGCGTCCCGCGGGAGAGGTACTCCTTGACGATGTCGTTCTGCGTGGTGCCCTGGAGCTGGGCGATGTCCGCGCCCTGCTCCTCGGCGACCACCTGGTAGAGCGCCAGCAGCCACATGGCGGTGGCGTTGATGGTCATCGAGGTGTTCATCTGCTCCAGGGGGATGTCCTGGAACAGCCGTCGCATGTCACCGAGGTGGGAGACCGGTACGCCGACCCGGCCGACCTCGCCGCGGGCGAGGATGTGGTCGGGGTCGTAGCCGGTCTGGGTCGGCAGGTCGAACGCGACCGACAGACCGGTCTGCCCCTTGGCGAGGTTGCGGCGGTACAGCTCGTTGGACGCCTCGGCCGTGGAGTGGCCGGCGTACGTCCGCATGAGCCACGGCCGGTCCTTCTGGCGCTCAGTCATCTCAGGCGATCCTCAAGGCCGTTGTGGGCTGCTGGGGTCTCAGCAGGGGGCGGTCAGATGTTGCGGAAGCGGTTGATCGCGTCGAGGTGCTCGGCGCGCATCTCGTGGTCGCGCACGCCCAGGCCCTCCTCGGGGGCGAGGCAGAGGACGCCGACCTTGCCCTGGTGGACGTTGCGGTGGACGTCGTGCGCCGCCTGACCGGTCTCCTCGAGGGAGTACGTCTTCGACAGGGTCGGGTGGATCTTGCCCTTGGCGATGAGGCGGTTGGCCTCCCAGGCTTCGCGGTAGTTGGCGAAGTGGGAGCCGATGATGCGCTTGAGGGACATCCACAGGTAGCGGTTGTCGTACTGGT
>NZ_JBIVNX010000086.1:0-20884 GCF_044753805.1 Streptomyces sp. NPDC093225 | reverse complement strand
CCGGACCACCTACAAAGCAACCATCCACATCACCATGCTCACGAGCAGCTCTTGACGCCCCGACCCCGCCCTTAACTGAACGGCGTTGCGTCTAGGAGGGGGTGTCCGGCGGATCAGGGGCGGATGGCCCGGGCCCGCCCGGGGCCCTTCGTGATTGGCCGGAAATCGCCGGTCCCGCGGGGAACCGGACGGGCCCGGGATCCCGTCGGTGAGTGCAGTGGCAGTGACCGTCTGCCACCGCACGACCGAACGGGGAAGGTCCTACCGCAGATGCCCGAGCTCCTCACCACCCGCACCGCCGCCACCGCCACCGCCGCTGCCGCCGCCCTGATGCTGGCCTTCGTGGCCACCTCGCACGCCGACGGTCCCCGGCAGGCGACGACGACCACGCTCGCGGCGCCGGTGGCGGCCGCACCGGTCGCCGCCGCGGCCGCCGCCCCGTCGGTCTCCGGCAGCCCCGAGGGCGCCTTCAGCCGGATCGCGGACTTCTACGGTGCCTACGTCGACGCGGTGTACGACCACAGCGACAACGGCCGCCTCGCGAACCAGCTGCGCTCCTTCTACCTCTCGAAGTCGCTGCAGCGCAGCCTGAAGGCGTGGGAGGACCGCAACCACGCCGACGGCGTGCTGCGCGCCCAGAACGTGCCGCTGAAGTGGAAGGTCACCTCCGACGGCAACGGCATGGGCAAGGCCAACGCGACGATCACCCTGACCTGGAACCGCAGCGGCAGCAGCACCTCGAAGGTGCACGTCCAGGCGGACCTGCGGACGAAGAAGATCGTGGCGATCAAGGGCTGATCCACCACCGGCGGCCGGTACGGCCGCCGCACGGGACCGACCGGTTCCGGCACCCACGGGGGGTGCCGGGACCGGTCTTCTTCGTTCCCGCGCACGGGGCGCGCGCCCGGCGCACGGAGGGGCGCACCATGGCCGACCGGGCGCCGGACCGGGTGTCGGGCCCGCGGCGGGCGGACACTATGTCGAGGACTGTTGCCCGTGCACCGCGTGCACCCACCGACGCGCACCCGAAGGGGACCGCCCGTGAGACAGCACGGAACCCCCACCCTCCCCGTTCTCCCCGTCCTCGCCCGGATCCTCGGCGCCCTGCTGCTGGTGCTGACCGGTGGGGCGGCCTCGACGGCCACGGCCGCCAGGCCCCTGCCCGCCGTCCCGTCCGCCGCCGTGGCCGCCGCCCCGGTGCCGCTGGGCCGTACGGTGCCGGTGCCGGCCGAGGTCACCCCCGGTGGCGGCCCGTACACCCTGACCGGTGCGACCGTGATCCGCGTCGACGGCGGCTCACCGGGCGCCCGGCAGGTCGCCGACCGGCTGGCGGGACTGCTGCGCCCGTCCACGGGTCTGGCCCTGCCGGTGGTCGCGGGCGCCGGGACCGACGGCATCCAGCTGCGGCTCGGCGCGGGCGACGCCACGCTCGGCACCGAGGGCTACCGCCTGACCAGCGGCCCGGGCACGGTCACCATCACGGCGAACCACCCGGCCGGCCTCTTCCACGGCGTCCAGACGCTGCGCCAGCAGCTGCCCGCGGCCGTCGAGCGGCGCAGCCTCCAGCCCGGCCCGTGGCAGGTGGCGGGCGGCGCCGTCAGGGACTTCCCGCGCTACCCCTACCGGGGCGCCATGCTGGACGTCGCCCGGCACTTCTTCACCGTCGACCAGGTCGAGCGGTACGTCGACCAGCTGGCGCTGTACAAGGTCAACACGCTCCACCTGCACCTGAGCGACGACCAGGGCTGGCGCATCGTGGTCGACTCCTGGCCGCGGCTGGCCGCCTACGGCGGCTCCACCCAGGTCGGCGGCGGCCGCGGCGGGTACTACACGAAGGCCGACTACCGCGAGATCGTGGCCTACGCCGCCTCCCGCTACATGGAGGTCGTCCCCGAGATCGACACACCCGGGCACACGAACGCCGCGCTGGCCTCCTACGCGCGGCTGAACTGCGACGGGGTGGCCCGGCCGCGGTACACCGGCACGGCGGTGGGCTTCAGCTCGCTGTGCGTGCCGAAGGCGGTCACGTACAGCTTCCTCGACGACGTGCTCCGCGAGCTGTCCGCCCTGACCCCGGGCCGCTACCTGCACATCGGCGGTGACGAGGCACAGGCGACGACGGCCGCCGACTACGCGGCGTTCATGGCGAGGGCGCAACCGCTGGTCACACGGCGCGGCAAGACGGTGATGGCCTGGCACCAGCTCACGGCGGCGAAGCCGGTGCGGGGCGCGGTGGCGCAGTACTGGGGACCGGGCGGCACCGAGGCGCAGCTGGTGGCCGCCGCCGCGGCCGGGACGCGCGTGGTGATGTCGCCGGCCACCCACGCCTACCTGGACATGAAGTACACGGCGAGCACTCCGGTCGGGACGAGGTGGGCGGGGTTCGTGGAGGTCGACAGGGCGTACGCCTGGGATCCCGCGACGCTGGTGGAGCGGATGCCGGCACGGGGCGTGCTCGGGGTGGAGGCGCCGCTGTGGACCGAGACCGTCCGGACCGCCGACGCCCTGGAGTACCTGGCCTTCCCGCGGCTGCCGGGCATCGCGGAGATCGGCTGGTCACCGGCGGCCACGCACGACTGGACGGCGTACCGGGCGCGGCTGGCCGCGCAGGGGCCGCGGCTGACGGCCCTGGGCGTGGACTACTACCGGTCGCCGCTCGTCCGCTGGCCCGCCGGGTAGGTCCGAAGTCCATCCGGCGGGCGGCGGTCAGGCCATCCAGAAGAACACGGCGGTCATGCGCTTGTCGGCGAGCGTCTCACCCCAGTAGCCCGTGGCGCTGTGGATCAGGTTGGCCGAGTACAGCAGCAGCCGGTTGTAGCGGTGCGGGACCGCCACGTCCTCGACGAAGGAGTCGGGGGCGACGAAGCGGGTGCCGAGGGCGTCGACGAGGTTGTTGTGCGGGGCCAGGACCTGGTTGCCGCCGAGCCGGCCGCCGGGCAGGGACTGGCGGTAGAAGCTGGTGCCGCACTGCTTGGGCACCGCCGGATTGAGGTAGAGGACCGCGGCGTAGCGGCACAGGGTGCGGGAGTCGGTGTGCGGGCGGGGCTCGCACTCGCCGGCGCCGACGACCTGGACGCAGTTGTGGTTGAACGTGCCGCCGCCGGCGGGGCGTTCGGGCCAGATCTCCGCGGCGCCGGTGGCCCGGCGGACCAGCCGTTCGACGTGGGCGAGCTCGTCGGGTTCGAGGCCGGGCAGGGTGCGCAGGCCCGGCCAGGCCTCCGGCTTGTGGGGGTAGCCCTCGGTCCAGTCGTCGCGTTCGAGGATGCGGGCGCGGACGGCGTCCGGGTCGGGGAGGACGTCGTCGAGGACCCAGTAGTCGCGGCCGCGGGTGGGCTTGCGGTACGGCAGCACCGGGAGCGGGGTGGCACGGGGGTGTGGGGGCATGGCCGGGACCGTAGCCGCGGGCCGGCCCTCGGGTCGGCAAAGCGGGGGCCAAGGTTGCGGCAAGGTACGGCGACGGTCGGGGAGCGGAGGGACGAGAGGAGTGTTATTCGGCCGGAAGGGATGATTCAGGCCTGGTGCTTGGGCCATCGGTATCGTTTGCGGCGCACCATACGCTCCAGGAAAGGCCGGTGGACCATGGCGGTGGACGAGCTCGACACGCGCATCCTGCGCCTGCTGATCGAGCAGCCGCGAACCAGCGTGCGCGAGTACGCCCGCATCCTCGGGATCGCCCGGGGGACGCTCCAGGCACGACTGGACCGGCTGGAGCGGACGGGGGTGATCACGGGCACCGGTCCGGTGCTGTCCCCGGCGGCGCTGGGGCACCCGGTGCTGGCGTTCGTGCACGTCGAGGTGACGCAGGGGCACCTGGACGAGGTGGGGGACGCGCTGGCGGCCGTTCCGGAGATCATCGAGGCGCACTCGATCACGGGCGGCGGCGACCTGCTCACCAGGGTGGCGGCCCGGGACAACGCGCACCTGGAGGACGTCATCCAGCGGCTGATCCGCATGCCGGGCGTGGTGCGCACGCGCACGGAGGTGGCGCTGCGGGAGCGGGTGGCGCACCGGCTGCTTCCGCTGGTCGAGTCCGTGGGCCGGGCCACCCGCACGCCCTGACGTCCGGGCCGGGCGCCGCGCCCGGGTCCGGGTGAAGCCGCAGATCCTGACATCCTTGGGGAGACAGGAACGGAACCGGCAGAACGGGTGCAGCGGATGACGTCCGTCATATTCGATCTCGACGGCACCCTCGTGGACAGCGAGCCGAACTACTACGCGTCCGGCTGCCGGACCCTGGCGCGGCACGGGGTCCCCGACTTCACCTGGGAGCAGCACGCGGCCTTCATCGGGGTCGGCACGCGCGAGACGCTGGAGGTCCTGCGGGAGCGGTACGGGATCGAGGCGCCGGTCGAGGTGCTGCTGGACGAGCAGAACGACGCGTACCTGGAGCTCGCGGGCCGCTCGACCGAGGTCTACGCGGAGATGCGCAGGCTCGTGGAGCGGCTGCACGCGGAGGGCGTGCCGATGGCGGTGGCCTCGGGGTCGTCGCGGGAGGCCATCGACGCCGTGCTGGCCGGGACCGGGCTGGCCGCGCTGCTGCCGGTGACGGTGTCGGCCGAGGAGGTGCCGCACGGCAAACCGGCGCCGGACGTGTTCCTGGAGGCGGCGCGGCGGCTCGGGGCCGCCCCGGCGGACTGCGTGGTGGTGGAGGACTCCGCACCGGGCGTACGGGCGGCGCACGCGGCCGGCATGGCCTGCCTGGCGGTGCCGTACGGGGCGGCGACCGACCCGGCGTTCGCGGCGGCGGACCTGCTGTTCGCGGACGGACAGGCCGGGTTCGACGCGGAGGCGGCGCACGCCTGGCTGCGCGCCCGGGCGGGCCGGACCGGCCGCCCGGCGGCCCGCCCGCGGCCTCAGGCCCCGCCGTCGGTCGACCCCGTCGGGTAGCGCCGGGCCGAGGCGTCGACCTGGGCGATCCGGCGCATCGCGGCGAGCACGGCGTCGCCGAGCACGGTGCCCACCACGACCCGTTCGACCAGGTCCTCGCGGGCTTCGCGGCGGGCCACGTAGGCGAGGTCGGCCGCCGCGATGCGCTCGCTCGCGGCGGCGAACTCGTCGAGGAACCCCAGGTAGTCGCCGTGCCCCACGGCAAGGAAGTGGGCGAGGGCGGTGGCCAGCGGCTCGATCCCACGGTGGTCGGGCGGCACCCGCCAGCCGCGCCGCGCGACGAGGTCGAGCACCAGGGCACGGGCCTCGTCCATCCGGTCCTCGTCGGGGCACTCGCGGTAGGCGGGGGCCACCGTCCGGGCCGCCTCGCCCAGGACGCCGTGCACCGGCTCCTCCGTGTCCTCCACGGCCGCCAGCACCCCCCGGATCGCGGCGACCGACAGGCCGCCCACGTCCATCAGGGCCCGGATGAGCCGCAGCCGGCGCACGTGGGAATCGTCGTACCGGGCCTGGTTGGGACTGGTCAACTCGCCTGCGGGCACCAGCCCTTCACGCACGTAGAACTTGATGGTCGGGATCGGGACACCGGTGTTCCGGCTCAACTCCCCTATGCGCACGGCGAATTCTCCTGACGTCTCTTGCAACTGCCCACCCCATCATAGATAGTGTCGCTATCGGATAGCGACACTATCCGCTATCCGATCTTCGCTTGACCGCCGATCATCGATCACCGGTCCCAGGGGGGAACGCCACATGACGATCACTCACACGAGGGCGACGCGCCCGCGCTTCGCGGGCTGGCACCGGCCGCTGCTGTTCTTCGCCGCCGCGATGGGGGTGCTGGCACTGGTCTGCGCGGTGGGGCTGGTGGTGGACGACCGGGTGCTCGTCGGCTCGCCCATCTGGCACAAGCCGCTGAAGTTCGCACTGTCCTTCGCGCTCTACTGCCTGTCGCTGTCCTGGATGTACTCACTGCTCGCCCGGGGCCGCCGGGTCGGCTGGTGGGCGGGCACGGTCGTCATCGCGGCCTCGGCGGTCGAGATGGCGGTCATCGTGGGCCAGGTGGTGCGCGGCAGACGCAGCCACTTCAACAACGAGACGCCCTTCGACTCCACGCTCTACCAGGTCATGGGCAACACGGTCGTCGTCCTGTGGCTGGCCACCCTGCTGCTCGCGGTGCTCCTGTTCCGCCAGCCGCTCGCCGACCGCGCCACGGCCTGGGCGATCCGCCTCGGGTCCGTCATCGCGCTGGTCGGCCTCTCGCTGGGCTTCCTCATGACCGTACCCACGCCCGAGCAGGCCGCGTCCGACGACCCGGGCATCATCGGCGCGCACGCCGTCGGCGTCCCCGACGGCGGCCCGCAGCTGCCCGTGACCGGCTGGGCCGCGACCGGCGGCGACCTGCGGATCGCCCACTTCACCGGGATGCACGCCCTCCAGCTCCTGCCCCTGCTGGCACTCGCCCTGGCCGCCGGGGCCGGCCGGTTCCCGCGGCTCGCCGACGCCACGACGCGGGTGCGGCTGGTCGTGGTGTGCGCCGCCGGATACGCGGGCCTGCTCGGCCTCACGACCTGGCAGGCGCTGCGCGGTCAGGCACTGACCCATCCCGACGCGCTCACGCTCGCCGCCGCCGGGGCCCTGGCGGCCGGCTGGCTCGTCGCCGCCACGACGGTCGCGGGCCGGGCCCGGACGGACCGCGCGGCCGTCAGGAGGCCGCGATGACCAGGAGCGTCCGGGCCGCGGTCTCGGTGGCGAGGCGGCAGCGGTGCGGGACGTCGCCCCGATGGTGGGCGCTCTGCCCGGCCCGCAGGGTCAGCGGCTCCTCGCCCTCCAGCTCCAGGACGATCTCGCCCTCCAGGACGTAGAGGAAGTCCTCGCCGGGGTGCCGGAACCAACCGCGCTCGCCACGGCCGGGCTCGAAGTGGTGCTCGTACGCCTCCATCAGGCCGCTGCTGCCGCCGGGAATGAGCACCCGCGCCACCTGTCCCGCCGCCTCGCTGACCCGGATCACCTGGGGATCGCTCTCGTGGCTGACCGTGCCGGGGCGGGCCGGGGGCCTGAGGAACGTTCCGGGAGCCACGTCGAGGGCTTCCGCGATCCGGTAGATCGAACTCAGGCTGGGCGTGGTGAGCCCGCGCTCCAACTGACTGAGGAACGGCTGGGACAGGCCCGAGCGGGCCGCGAGCTCCGCCATGGGGACGCCGCGTTCCTTGCGACGGGCGCGGATCACCCGGCCGACCGCGAGGGCCTCGGGCGTGGGTTCGGATCGTGACACGCAGCCGAACGTACCCCACCGCACCGGCCGCCCCCGGGGGCCCGGACGGGTTTCGCACGGCTGCAACGTCTCTGCAATAAGCGTGGTCAATTATTGACCTCACTTATAGACGCCTCGCGGACCGCCGCGGGCCCAAGGAGATGTCCCGTGTCCGACCCCGATCACCGCGGCCCCGTCCGCACCCCCGCCCCGACCCCCGGCCCGGACCCGCTGCGGCGCCTGCTGCCGCCGCTCGGCACCGCCGCGGCCGCGCTCGCCCTCTGGGCGGCCCTCGCCTCCTCCGGAGCCGTCACCCCCGCACTGCTGCCCGGCCCCGGTGCCACCCTGCACGCACTGGCCGGCGCCGCCGCCGACGGCACGCTCGCCACCGACCTGGGCGCCAGCCTCGGCCGGGCCGGCCAGGGCTTCGCCCTCGGCGCCGCCGTCGGCAGCGCCCTGGGATTCGCCACCGGCCACCTGCCGCGGCTGTCCGCCGCCGTCACCCCGCTCGTCTCGTTCCTGCGTCCCATCCCGGCGATCGCGCTGGTGCCGCTGGCCACCGCCTGGTTCGGCATCGGCGAGAGCGCGAAACGGCTGCTCATCGCGTACGCCGTCCTGCTCGCGGTCTGGCTCTACGTGCACGACGGGGTCGCGCGGGTCCCGGTGAGCCACCTGCGCGCGGCCCGCTCGCTCGGGGCACCGCTGCACCGCCGGTTCGCGGAGGTGCTGCTCCCCGCGGCCGCCCCCGCCCTGCTGGCCGCGCTGCGCTACGGCGCCTCGGTGGCGCTGCTCGCGCTGGTCGCGGCCGAACTGGGCGGGGCGGAGGACGGGTTGGCGTACCGGCTCCAGGTGGACGGGCAGTTCCTGCGGGTGGACCGGATGTTCGCCGGGCTGCTCGTGCTGGGGCTCGTCGGGGTCCTGGTCGACCTGGCGCTCGCCGCGCTGGGCCGCCGCGTCGTCCACTGGGAGGCGTCGTGAGCCGCGAGGTGCGCCTGGACGGGGTGTCCGTCCGGTACGGGAGCCGGGGTGACGGGCACGGCGCGCCCGCGGTCGCGGACCTGGACGCCGCGTTCGCGGCCGGCTCGTTCACCGCGCTGCTCGGGCCGAGCGGCTGCGGGAAGTCGACCGTGCTCAACGCGGTCGCGGGGTTCGTACGGCCCGCGGGCGGCCGGATCACGGTCGGCGGGCGGCCCGTCGCCGGACCGGGCCCCGACCGGGGCGTGGTCTTCCAGCACTACGCGCTCTTCCCGTGGCTGAGCGCCCGCGGCAACGTCGAGTTCGCCCTCAAGCGCCTCGGGCTCGACCGGGCGGAGCGGCGGCGGCGGGCCCGGGCGGCGCTCGCCGAGGTCGGACTGTCCGACGGGACGGAGAAGTACCCCGCCCAGCTCTCCGGCGGGATGCAGCAGCGCGTGGCACTGGCCAGGGCGCTGGCGGCCGAACCCGAAGTACTGCTGATGGACGAGCCGTTCGGGGCGCTCGACGCGCTCACCCGGGCCCGCATGCAGGCCCTGCTCGTCGAACTGTGGCAGCGCACCGGCACCACCGTCCTCTTCGTCACGCACGACATCGACGAGGCGCTCGCCCTGGCGCAGCGGGTCCTCGTGCTCGGCGGCCGGCCGGGGCGGGTGGTGGCCGCCCACGACGTTCCCCCGCAGGGGCCCGGCCCGCTCCTGCGGGCGCGCATCGCCGAGCAGTTGGGCGCGCCCGCCGACGTCCCCTGACCCGCTCCCCCGACGCCCCCGCAGCAGCGGTCCCCCCACCCCGTACCCACCCTTGGAGCACCCTCATGCCCGGACCACGCACGACCGCCGCGCTCCTGCTCGGCGCCCTGCTCGCCGTACTCGCCACCGGCTGCTCCGGTACGCCGGACGAGCGCGCCGGCGGCGGAACCGTCACCATCGCGGCCAGCGACCACCTGGGCGGCGCCGCCGTCTACGTCGCCGAGGAACGCCGGCTGTGGGCCGACGACGGCCCCCGGACCCGGGTCCGCTCGCTGGCCACCGGCCGGGAGGCGCTGAACGCCGTCCTCGGCGGACAGGCCGCCTTCGGCGTGGTCGGCGACCTGCCCGCCGTCGCCGCCGCGCTCGGCGGCCGGGACGTGCGGATCGTGGCCGAGCTGTCCGCCTTCTCCGACTGGCGGCTGCTCACCCGCACCGACCGGGCGATCACCGGCTTCGACCGGCTGCGCGGCCGGAAGGTGGGCGTGCCGCGGGGCACGAACGTCGAGTACGCCCTCTCCCGCATGCTCGCCGCCGGCCACCTGACCGCCGCCGACGTCACCGTGGTCAACCTGGCCCCGAACCAGGTGCCGGCCGCACTCGCCCGCGGCGACGTCGACGCCGGCGTGACCTTCCCCAGCTTCTACGACGCCACCCGCACCGCCCTCGGGCGGCGCTACGCCGAACTGCCCTTCACCGGCTACACCGCACGCACCCTCCTGGTCTCCGGCCCCGGTGCCGACGAGCGCACCGCCACCGGCGTGGTGCGGTCGCTGGTCCGGGCCCAGCGGGAGCTGACCGGCGACCCCGCCGCGGCCCGGCGCGCCCTGCTCGCCCGGGCCGGGGGCGCCCTCGAGGCGGGTTACGTGGAGCGCTTCCAGCCCCGCTACACGTATCGGGCCGCGCTCTCGCCCGCCCTCCTGCGGCAGCTGCACGAGGAGGCCGTGTGGGCCAAGGCCGCCCAGGGACTGCCCGGCCCGGCCGACGAGGCCGCGCTGGCGCGCACCCTGCGCCCCGGACCGCTGCGGGCCGTCGACCCGGCCGCCGTGACCGCCGGCTGACCCGACCGCCCGTACCGCCGGCCGCCCGTACCGCCCGTACCGCCGACCGCCCGTACCGCCCGTACCGCCCGTACCGCCCGTACCGCCGACCGTCCGTACCCCCGACCGTCCGCACGTCCCGACACCACGAGGAGACACCACCCGCCATGACCGTCGACCAGAACACCCTGCGCCGCCGCGGGCTCGGCCTGCGCGCCCACGACCCGGCCCGCTCCTACGGCGGGTACACCCTGTACACCCCGATCGCCGGGCCCGGCGAGGTCCGCCTCGTCGACATCGAGGGCCGCCCCGCGCACACCTGGCGCCTGCCCCACCCGCCCGGCCGCCACGGCCGACTGCTGCCCAGCGGCAACCTCTTCTACCAGGGCAAGGACACCTCCGGCCCGAGCCTGTTCCCCATCTGGGACGTCTACCACGGCGGCATCCTCCAGGAGGTGGCCCCCGACGGCACCGTGCTGCGCGAGGTGCGCCACCCGCACCACCACCACGACGCCGCGATCCTGCGCAACGGGAACCTTCTGGTCCTCGCGGTCGAGCGGCTCGACCCGGCCGACGCGGCCCGCATCCGGGGCGGCATCCCCGGCTCGGAGGCGCCCGACGGCGCCGTCTGGGGCGATGTCGTGTACGAGCTCACCTGGGACGGGGAGACCGTCTGGCGGTGGGCCGCGATCGAGCACCTCGACCCCGCCGACACCCCGCTCGACCCGCACTTCGCGCGCGAGCACTGGCCCATGGCCAACACCGTGAACGAACTCGCCGACGGCGGGGTCGTGGTGGGCTTCCGCAGCGCCTCGACGACCGTGGCGGTGGACCGCACGGACGGCTCCGTGCGCTGGCGGATCGGCCCGGACGTGCTCGCCCAGCAGCACTACCCGCACGAGCTCCCGGGCGGCACCGTCCTGGTCTTCGACAACGGCACGTACCGCGACACCACCTCGGTGCCCTACTCCCGGGTGCTGGAACTCGACCCGGTGACCGGCCGCCGGGTCTGGTCGTACGAGGACAACCCGCCGCAGAACTTCTACAGCCCCTACATGTCGAGCGCGCAGCGACTGCCGAACGGCAACACCTTCGTCGCCGAGGGCTCCTTCGGCCGGCTCTTCGAGGTCACCTCGGAGGGGGACGTGGTCTGGGAGTTCGTGGTGCCCGAGTTCGGCGCGTTCGGCCGGGGTGTGGGCCTGGAGTCCTCGCGCGGTGCGCAGAACGCCGTGTTCCGCGCCTACCGCTACGCGGGCGAGGAGATCCCCTGGCTCTGACGGCGGCGCAGCGACAGCACCGTGGCGCCGGCGGTGACCACCCAGAAGCCGAGGGCGATCCACAGCAGCACCCGGCCCGTGGCGGTCAGCCAGTCGACGCCGGTGGCGGTCGCCGTGGACAGGCAGGCCGTGGCCGTCATGCCGAGCGGGAAGACCGTCGCCCAGCGGCGGATGTCGTACCCGGGGCGCGGCCAGGCGGCCTCGGCCGCGAGCAGGACGACGTACCAGGCGAGGTCGAGGCCGATCAGGACGAGGGTGCTGACGCGCAGCGCGGTGTGCCCGGCCCCGGTCCACAGCGGTGACAGGGTCAGCTTCGAGGCGGCGAGCGCCGAGATGGCCAGCGACCCGCCGGCGATCCACTGGTCGCCGGCGCCCGTCCGCACCTGCCCGAAGTCGAAGCGCAACAGCGCCTCGACGTAGAGCAGCAGACCGAGGACGAACGCCACCAGCGCCGCGTGGCCGAGCCAGTCCCCCTGGCCGGCGAGGGACAGCGTCGCGGCGAGCACCGCCAGGCCCTGGGTGGCGACGCAGACGAGGAAGGCCACCCCGGGCATGCCGCGGTGCCAGTGCCGCATCACGGAGAGCAGCAGCACCGGCCACAGCGCTGCGGCGACCGCGAGCAGCGCGTAGGCGAGGTCCCCCCAGCCGTGCATCGAGCAGCGCACGCCCAGGACGGTGGTGGCGGCCACGGCCGTCAGGGCGGGCGGGTTGTCGGCCTCGCTGCGCCAGCGCCGTCGGTCGCCGAACAGCCGGGTCAGGAAGTCGAACGCCAGCAGGACCCACAGGAGGCCCGCGAGGGCGAAGAACACCAGGGAGGGGATCTCGTAGTCCGTCAGCTGGAGGGCGACGGAGAGGATCCCGGTGGCCATGACGACGGCGCCCGCGGCGGGCGGCAGCTCGGCCCACCAGCGGCCCTGAGGGTGGTCACGCACGTTCCCAGCGGAACCCGGTACCGCCGGTTTCGCCACCCGGGTGGCGCGTTCGCGCTGTCCGGGGGCGCTTCAGGGGTGGTTCCCGGCCGCATGCCAAGACGGTGGTTGACGCCTGTACGGACGACCGGGGACGGTGACCGGCATGAGCGCCACAACCGTCGCGGCCCGGGCCCGCGGACTGCTGCTCCTCGGACTCTGCCTGGTCCTGGTGGGAATCCTGGCGGCCGCCGTGCTCGGGGTCGCCCGCTCAGCGGGCCCGGTCTCCGCCCGGAGGGTGGCGGACGGGACGGGCGGCCCCGTCGACCTGCGCGCGGTGCCCGCGGACCCGCCCGCCCCGGCGCCCGGCCCGGACGCCTCGACCGGGCGGGTGCGGGTGGACTGCGGGCGCAACGCGGAGGAGCACTACAACCAGGACAACCTGGTGGTCTCGCCGGGCCTGCCCGGCGGCGCCCACCACACGCATTCCTACGTCGGGAACCTCTCCGCCTCGGCACGCTCCACGGACGGCTCCCTCGCCGCCGCCACCACCACCTGCCGCGGTGGTGACCGGTCCGTGTACTACTGGCCGGTGCTGCGCCGCCCGGACCGGCCGGCCGCCCGCCCGTACGAGCGGTCCGCCGGGCACGGCAACACGGGTGCGATCCTGCGCGAGGCCTCGGTCGCGATCGAGTTCCTGGGCAATCCGGTGAGCAAGGTGGTGCCGATGCCCCGCTTCCTGCGGGCGGTCACCGGGAACGCGGTGGCGGCGACGGCGCGCGACGACTCCCTCGTACGGGCCCGCTGGGGGTGCGCGAGCCTGCCGGACCGGGGCACCACGTCCTATCCGCGCTGTCCGCCCGGGGACCCGATCACCCGCACCCTGCTCTTCCCCAGCTGCTGGAACGGGCTGGACACCGACAGCCCCGCGCACCGCGAGCACCTGCGCTTCCCGGCCCCGAACGGGGTGTGCCCGGCCGGCACCTTCCCGGTGCCGGCGCTGCGGCTGTCCCTCGCCTACGACGTGCCGGCCGGGGCGCCGCTGGCGCTGGACTCCTTCCCCGAGCAGCGGCACGGTCCGAAGACCGACCACGCGATGTTCGTGGACGTCATGACGGACACGGCGATGGCCCGGGTGGTGGAGTGCCTCAACTCGGGCCGCACCTGCTGAGGCCGCCGTCCGGCGGTTGACGAACCGGAACGCCGCGGAAAATGCCGCGGGCACCGTTGAACCGCCCGCCCGGCCCGTGCGTGTACGGCACGTAACGCATTGAGGGAGAGGGTGAGATGGCCGGACCACTGCGGCCCCGCGCACGGCGGGGCGGGGCGGAAGAGGCGCTGATCCGGACGCTGTACGAGGAGCACGGCAACGCCCTGCTCTCGTACGCGGCCCGGATCACGGGCGACCGGGCCACCGCCGAGGACGTCGTGCAGGAGACCTTCATACGGGCCTGGCGGCACGCGGACGCCATGGTCAACGGGAAGGGCTCGGTACGCGGCTGGCTGCTGACCGTGGCCCGCAACATCGTGATCGACCGGGCCCGGGCCAAGGCCTCGCGACCCCGCGAGGTCTCGGGCTCGCCGGCCGCGCCGCCGGCGGTCCGGGACCACGCCGACTCGGTGGTGGACTCGATGACCGTGCTGGCGGCACTGGACCGGCTGAAGCCGGAACACCGCGACGTGCTGCACGAGTTGTACTACCGCGAGCAGAGCGTCGCCGAGGCCGCGGACACGCTCGGCATCCCCGCGGGGACCGTCAAGTCCCGTTCCCACTACGCCCTGCGTGCGCTGCGTGAGGTGTTCGCACAGGAGATCAGGCCCCGCAGGCCCCGCAGGCCCGCCGGAGCCGAGGAGGTGGTGGCATGAACGGGCAGCGGCGCCCGGAGTGGGAGCCGGACGTGGACGAGGGCCCGGACGCGCACGTGAACGGCCTGCTGGGACCGTACGTGCTCGGGGTCCTGGACGCCGACGAGGCCCGCGCGGTCGAGGCGCACCTCGGCACGTGCGAACGGTGCGGGCGGGAAGAGGCAGAGTTCCAGGAGCTGACCCGGGCCCTGGGCGAGGTGCCGCCGGAGGCGTTCCTGGAGGGCCCGCCGGAGGGCGGCGACCTGCTGCTCCAGCGGACGCTGCGGCGGGTACGGGACGAACGCGCGAGCTCGCTGCGCCGCCGCCGGGCCGTCGCCGGCCTGGCGGCGGCGGCCTCGCTGGCGGCCGTGTTCTGGCTCGGCACGGTGACGGGGGGCGAGCGCGCCCCGGAGGCCGTGCCGCCCCTGCCGGTGCCCACGATCACGGCCCCGGGCCCGGTGCCGGGCACGCGGGTGGCCGCGGCCACCGACGCGTCGACCGGCGTGCGGATGACGGTGCAGGTGGTCCCTGCGGCCCGCTGGGTGCGGCTGCACGCGGCGGTCACCGGGATCCCGGCCGGCGAGCGCTGCCGGTTGGTCGTCATCGGCCGGGACGGCAGCCGGTCCGTGGCCGGCGGCTGGGTCGTGGGCACCCGGGCCGACGGCGAGGGCAAGGGTGCGGCCCTGGACGGCTCCGCCGCCGTGGACCCGGAACAGGTGCGCGCCGTCCTCGTCGAGAACGAGGCGGGCAAGCGGTACGTGACCGTGCAGGTGTAGGCGCTCCACGGACCGGGGGGTCACCGCTTCGGCGGTGGCCCCCCGTGTCGTGCGCACCGGTCCGGGAATTCCCCGAATCCGTTTGAACCCCTCCCCCGGCGCCGGCGTGTTGATGGTGAGCGACAGAACGCACCAGACCATCTGATCACGGGAGTTACCATGACGAACCGGCGCAGTCTCACCCTGGCCGCGGCCGCCGCCACCGCCCTTCTGTTCGGTGCCACGGCCTGTGGCTCCGCCCGGAGCGGCGATGCGGGCGCGGCCCCGGCGAACGCCCCGGCCGGCGCGGCCGCCGAGGCCGGCGGCTACGGCAACGGGAACGCCGGGGACGCGTACGGCGGTTACGGCAGCGGCTCCGGTGCGGCCGCCGGGACCGCGTCGGGACCGCTGTCCGTCCGGCAGGACGCGAAGCTCGGCGCGGTGGTGAACGACGCCGCCGGCTTCACGCTCTACCGGTTCGACAAGGACACCGCCAAGCCCTCGGCCTCGAACTGCAACGACGCGTGCGCCAAGGCCTGGCCGCCGGTGCCGGCGAAGACCTCCCTGCCCGGGTCGGTCCCGAAGTCCGCGGTGGGCTCCGTCAAGCGGGCCGACGGTACCGACCAGCTGACCCTCGGCGGCTGGCCCGTCTACCGCTTCGCCAAGGACACCGCCCCCGGCCAGACGAACGGACAGGGCGTGGGCGGTACCTGGTTCGCGGTGGCCCCGGACGGGAAGAAGGCGGGCACCCCGCTGCCCGCCCTCTCCACGCTGCAGGACCAGGAGCTGGGGCGGATCCTGCGGGACGGCAAGGGCCGTACCCTGTACCGCTTCACCAAGGACACCGCCTGGCCGATGAAGTCCAACTGCCTGGGCGCCTGCCTGGAGAAGTGGAAGCCGGCCAAGCCGGTCGACGCCAAGGACGTCGAGGGCGTCGACCCCAAGCTGCTCTCCGTCTACACCCGCCCGGACGGCACCGAGCAGCTGGCCGTCGCCTGCTGGCCCCTGTATTGGTTCACCGGCGATGCCGCGCCCGGGGACGTCAACGGGCAGGGCGTGGGCGGCACCTGGTTCGCGGTCACGCCGCAGGGCAAGCTCGCGAAGTGAGCCGCCGGCCCGACGGGCGTCAGAGCAGGGCGGCCGCGAACCGGTTCGCGGGGCGCGGGAGACCGTAGTGCTCGCGCAGGGTCCGGCCGGTGTACTCGGTGCGGAACAGCCCGCGCCGCTGCAGCACCGGAACCACCTGGTCGACGAAGTCGTCCAGGCCGCCGGGCAGGTGCGGCGGCATGATGTTGAAGCCGTCCGCCGCCCCCTGCGTGAACCACGCCTCCAGCTCGTCGGCGATCTGCTCGGGGGTGCCGGCGAACACCCGGTGTCCCCGGCCGCCGCCCAGCCGGGCGATCAGCTCGCGCAGCGTGAGCCCGTCCCGGCGGGCCAGCTCGGCGACGAGCGTGAAGCGGCTCTTGTTGCCGTTGATGTCCCGCTCCTCCGGCAGTTCGGGCAGCGGACCGTCCAGGGGCAGACCGGACAGGTCGGTGCCCAGCATGCCGGAGAGCTGGGCGAGCCCGTACTCGGGCACCTGGAGGTCGGTGAGCTCCTGCTCCAGCGCCCGGGCCTCGGCCTCCGTGGAGCCGATCACCGGGCAGATCCCGGGCAGGACCAGCAGCTGGTCGTCGGTGCGCCCGTACCGCGGCAGCCGGGACTTCAGGTCCTTGGAGAAGGCCTGGGCGTCGGCGAGGGTCTGCTGGGCGGTGAAGACGGCCTCGGCGAACTCGGCGGCGAACTCCCTGCCGTCCTCGGACGAGCCGGCCTGCACCAGCAGCGGGTAGCCCTGGGGCGACCGGGGCACGTTCAGGGCGCCGGCCACCCGGAAGTGCTCGCCGCGGTGCTCGACGGGGCGGACCTTGTCGGTGTCGGCGTACACGCCCCGCTCGCGGTCGAGGACGATCGCGTCGTCCTCCCAGCTGTCCCACAGCTTCGTCGCCACGTCGACGAACTCGCGGGCCCGGGCGTAGCGCACCGCGTGGTCGAGGTGCTCCTCGCGGTTGAAGTTGCGGGCCTCGTCGACGGATCCCGAGGTCACGATGTTCCACCCGGCCCGGCCGCCGCTGAGGTGGTCGAGCGAGGCGAACTTGCGGGCCACGTGGTACGGCTCGTTGAAGGTGGTCGAGACGGTGGCGATCAGGCCGACGTGCTCGGTGACGGCGGCGAGGGCGGAGAGCAGCGTGAGGGGTTCGAAGCCGCCGAGGGCGTTGTGGCGGACCTTGCCCCACAGCGCGACGCCGTCGGCGAGGAAGACGGAGTCGAGCCGGCCGCGTTCGGCGGCGCGGGCCAGGTCCTGGAAGTAGTTCAGGTCGGTGACCCGTTCGGGCCGGGTGCGGGGGTGGCGCCAGGCCGCGTCGTGGTGGCCGGCGTTCATCAGGAAGGCGTTGAGGTGCAGGGTGCGCGGGGGCGCGGCGCTCATGGGTGTCGTCCTCCGGTCGGGGGCGGGCGGGCGGGTGGGCGGGTGGCGTCGGGCGGGGCCGGGCTCAGGCGGCGGCGGGAACGCGCCAGGCGGTCAGGCGGCGTTCGACCGAGACCAGCACCTGGTTGAAGACCAGGCCGATGACGGAGATCGTGACGATCCCGGCGTACATCTGCGGGATCGCGAAGTTGAACTGCGCGGCGTTGATCAGGTAGCCCAGGCCGGCCTTCGCGCCGATCATCTCGGCGGCGACCAGGACCAGGATGGACACGGACCCGGCCAGCCGTACGCCCGTGAACACGGCGGGCACGGAGGCGGGCAGGATGACCTTGAGGAACAGCCGCGGGGTGGACAGGTCCATGGACCGGGCGAGTTTCACGAGCGTGGGGTCGGCCGTGCGGACCGCGCTGATGGTGTTCAGCAGGACCGGCCAGGTGCAGGCGTACACGATGAGGGAGATCTTCGAGGTCTCGCCGATGCCCAGGAGCAGGACGAACACGGGCAGCAGGGCGAGGGCGGCGGTGTTGCGGAACACTTCCAGCAGCGGGCCGAGCAGGTCGGCCACGGGCCGGTACCAGCCGATGAGCAGCCCGAGGGGGACGGCCACGCCGACCGCGATGCCGAAGCCGGCGAGGGAGCGGACCAGGCTGGCGCGGGTGTTCTCGCCGAGCTGTCCGTCCGCGGCCAGTCCCCACCAGGCGCGGGCGACCTCGCTGACGGGCGGCAGGAACGTGCGGTCGACCAGGCCCAGGCGCGGCGCCGTCTCCCACAGGAGCAGCAGGGCGGCGACGGCGACGGTCTTGAGGGCGGTCCGGCCCAGCAGGCGCAGGGCCCGGGCGCCGACCCGGCGGCGGACCGCCGGGGGCGCGGCGGCGGGAGCGTCGGAGGACGGGCCGGAGGGCGGGCCGTCCGCGCGGGCGCCGGTGGCGTCCGCGGCCGTTCTCGTGAGGAGGCTCATGACCGGACCAACTCCTTCTCCATCCGCTGGGCCCGCGCCACCTCGTCGTGCAGCAGCTCCCAGATCTCGCGGCGGTGGCGGCCGAACTCCGGGCTGGAGCGCAGGTCGCCGGCCTCGTCGCGGTCCCCGAGGGAGACCGGCACCACCTGCTTGACCCGGCCGGGGCGGGAGGTGAGGACGGCCACCCGCTGCCCGAGGTAGACCGCCTCCTCGATGCCGTGCGTGATGAACACGACCGTCTTGCCGGTGCGCCGCCAGATGCGCAGCAGTTCGTCCTGGAGCGCCTCCCGGGTCTGGGCGTCGAGGGCCGCGAAGGGCTCGTCCATCAGCAGGACGTCCGGGTCGTACGCGAGGCTGCGGGCGATCGCGACCCGCTGCCGCATGCCGCCGGAGAGCTCGTGCGGGTGCCGGTCCTCGAAACCGGCGAGACCGACCAGGTCGAGGAACTCGCGGGCCCGATCGGCCCGTTCGCGGCGCGGCACGCCGGTGGCCTCCAGCCCGAACGCGACGTTGCCGAGGGCGGTGCGCCAGGGCAGCAGGGCGTACTGCTGGAAGACGATGCCCCGGTCGAGGCCGGGGCCGTCGACCGGCCGCCCGTCCAGCAGGACCTGCCCCGTGGTGGGGCGGGTGAGGCCCCCGAGCAGGTCGAGCAGGGTGGACTTGCCGCAGCCGCTGGGGCCGACGACGACGGTGAACTCGCCCGCGGCGATGTCGAGGTCGATCCCGTCGAGGGCGGTGAAGGTGCCGCCGTCCTTGCGGGGGAAGGTCTTGCCGACCCCGTCGAAGGCGATCTTCGGATGGTGGGTGCGCGCCGCCATGGTCAGCTCCCGGTTCCCTTGCCGTAGTCGTTGAACTCGTTGGTGAACAGGGCGTCGAGGCTCTTGATGCGGCCCTTGGGGACGTCGCCGCGCTCGGCCAGCCAGTCCACCCACAGCTGGAAGGACTTGGGGTCGATCCGGCCGCCCGTCTCGGCGACCCCGTAGGACCGCCAGTACTTCAGCGCGCCGGCGTCCTCCTGCCGGCCGCGCTTCCCGACGATCTCGGTGAAGCGGGCGACGACCTGCTCGCGCGGCGTGGTCCGGGACCACTCGATGGCCTTGGCCACGCCGGTGACGAAGGTCCGGGCGGTGTCCGGGTTGGCCTTCAGGAAGCGCTCGGTCATGACGTACGTGCCCGCGCTGAACGCGCCGAGCAGCTGGAAGTCGGTGAACAACGGGCGGATCCCGCCGGTGGCGAGCGCCTTGTCGCGGAGGATGCCGCCCAGCACGCCCACCTGGATCTGCTTCTGGCGCAGTGCCTGCTCGGTGCTGACGGGCGGCACGACCAGGGGTTCGACCCGGTCGATGTCGGCGCGGGTGAGGCCGGCGCGGTCGAGGTAGATGTCCAGCATGGCCTCGGAGTGGGCGCCGAGGGTGTTCATGCCGACCTTCTTGCCGACGAGGTCGCGCGGGGTGCGGACAGGACTGTCCTGCAGGACGTAGAAGCCGTTGTACGCGTCCTTGTCGGAGCCGTAGTAGCTGACGACGGCCTTGATCGGGGCGCCCTGGGAGGCGAGTTTGACCACCGCACCGTTGAAGGCGCCCCCGAAGTCGGTCTGGCCGGTGGCGGCGGACTGGATGTCCTGCGGGCCGCTGATGGTGTTGCCGACCCACTCCAGCTTCACGTCGCCGAGGTAGCCGAGGTCCGCGGCGAGCTCGGGGAGGGTGACGGCGCCGGCGGCGCCCTGGTAGCGCAGGGTGCGGGTCTGGCCGCCGGCGCGCCCGGGGCTCCCGGCCGAGGCCGTGCCGCAGGCGGTCGCGGCGGCGGAGAGTCCGAGGAGGGTGAGGAAGAGGCGTCTGTTCGGCGCCGGGGTCACGGGCATGGCGGGTGTCCTTCGGATGGGCGGGCGGTGGCGGGGCGGGGAGCGACGAGGAGGCGGGTCCGGGTCAGAGCGGGGCGGCACCCGCGAGGAGCAGCCGGGCGGGCAGGGCGTCGACGAACTCGTCCACGGCCCGGTCGAGCTCCTCGGCCGCCTCGGGGTGCAGGCGGAGCCCGCGGGGCAGCCGCTCGACGTGGGAGTCGAGGAGGAAGCGCCCCGAGGTGACGTGCCGGGCGCCGAGCGCGGTGAGCACGGGCCGCAGCGCGTAGTCGATGGCCAGGACGTGGGCCAGGCTGCCCCCGGTGACCAGCGGCAACACGGTCTTGCCGGCCAGCGCGTCCTGCGGGAGCAGGTCGAGGAACACCTTGAGCAGCCCGGAGTACGAGGCCTTGTAGACCGGGGTCGCGACGATCAGCCCGTCGGCGGCGGCCACGGCGGCGACCGCCTGACGGATGCCCTCGGCCCCGCTGCGCGCGGCCAGCAGGTCGGCGGCGGGCAGGTCCCGCACGGCGAGATGGGCCGCGTCGAGACCACCGAGCTGGAGTCGGTCGACGACCAGGTCCGCGACGAGCGCGGTCCGGGAGGCCGTGGAGGGGCTGGCGGAAAGGGCGAGGAGCTGGGGCACGAGAGCCTCCTGGAAGTGCGGGCGAGGACCCCGCATGGCCGAAGCCGCGGGTGCCCCGTGGTTGGTGCGGGGACGAGGGCCCCGCGTGACGAAGCAGCGGTGCCCGTGCTGTGTGTGGAGGGAGGGCCTCACGTGACGAAGCCGCCGTGCCCGTGGTGCGTGCCAGGTGGCGAGGGCTTCGCATGACGAAGCCGCGGCGCCCCGTGGTGTGTGGGGGAGGCGCTTGACAGGGGTGGCAGGCTGGTCCGGAGGCAGGCCCGGGCCGAGGGGGGCCGCAGGCCCGGGCGAAGCCCCG